>NZ_JALQDZ010000041.1:0-302003 GCF_023630985.1 Caballeronia sp. ATUFL_F1_KS39
AAACAGAGCCAATCACACATCAAAAACACGACATCTGTATTTAGCCGGTGGTACGACATTTCAATTTTGCTTTGACAATTGATGCCGAGGCTCAATTGAAATGTCGTACTTGGAATTGCGACAGCTAGCGAATCGTCTATCCGTACGTGCCGCGGGGCGCCCGGTCGAACCTGACCGTGCGCGCTTCGGACGGCATTGGCAACGGCCGCGTTCAATGTTCGCTCTTGGCCGACTCCTTGCTGCGTTCCGCCGACTTTGCCCCGTTCTTCTTCTTGCTCGCTGGACCGGACTTGTTTTGTTTCGGCTTCGCTTCGCCCTCGACCTTGGCGAACGTGATCGCGTCCTTGTCCTTGTCGTAGCTCACGTCTACCGTGTCGCCCGGAGCGAGTTTGCCGCCGAGAATCTCCTTCGCGAGCCGGGTCTCCAGTTGCTGGCGGATCTGGCGTTTCAGTTCGCGTGCGCCGAATTCGGGCCGATAACCCACATCGGCAAGATGATCGATGACCGGGTCCTGCACCCTGAGCGTGATGTCCTGAGCCGCCGCCGTGCGCGCGACGCGGTCCAGCTGTATCTGCACGATCGAGCGGATGTTCTCGCGCGAAAGCCCGTGGAACACGATGATTTCGTCGATGCGATTCAGGAACTCGGGGCGAAAGTGGCCTTTCAGCACGTCCATGAGCTTCTCGCGCATGGCTGCCTCGGTGTCGCGGTCCTTCTCGGTTCTCTCGAGGTTGTCCATGATGATGGACGCGCCAAGATTGCTGGTCGAGATGATGACGGTGTTGCTGAAGTCGACGACGCGGCCCTTGCCATCGGTGAGGCGGCCATCGTCGAATACTTGCAGCAGCACATTGTTCACATCGGGATGCGCCTTCTCGATTTCGTCGAGCAAGATCACGCAGTAGGGACGGCGGCGCACGCGTTCGGTCAGCTGTCCCCCTTCGTCATAGCCGACGTATCCCGGCGGCGCGCCGATCAGCCGCGCGACTGCGTGGCGCTCCATGTACTCGGACATGTCGATGCGGATCACCGCCTGCTCGTCACCGAATACGGTCTCCGCTAGCGCCTTCGCAAGCTCGGTCTTGCCGACGCCCGTCGGTCCGAGGAACAGGAACGTCGCGATGGGCCGGTGCGCTTGCCCCATGCCCGCGCGTGACAGCCGCACCGCATCGCTCACCGCGACCACGGCTTCGTCCTGACCGATCACGCGTTCGCGCAGCTTGCTCTCCATCTCGAGCAGTCTTTCGCGTTCTTCCTGCGTGAGTTCGGTGACGGGAATGCCGGTGAGACGCGAGACCACTTCCGCGACCGCTGCAACCGTCACTTCGAGCGTCTCCGATCCGGTCTTGCGCTGCCATGCCTCGGTCAGGTCGTCGAGCTTCGTCTGCTTCTCGTTGATGCGTTCCTCGAAGTTCTTCGCTTCATCGAAACGCTTGCGCGACGAGGCATAGGCCTGCTCGCGCTTCGACTGGGCGATTTCCGCTTCCAGCTCCTGCATTTCGGGCGGGCGCGACTTCGAGCCGATTCGCACGCGCGCCGCAGCCTGATCGATGAGATCGATAGCCTTGTCGGGCAAATAACGTGACGTGATGTAGCGGTCCGACAACTCCGCTGCCGCGACGAACGCTTCATCGGCGAAAGTGACCTGATGGTGCGCTTCGAGTTTGTCGCGCAAGCCGCGCAAAATGACGATGGTTTGCTCGACCGTCGGCTCCGGCACGAGCACCGGCTGAAAGCGCCGCTCGAGCGCCGCATCCTTCTCGATGTGCTTCTGGTATTCGTTGAGTGTCGTCGCGCCGATCAAACTCAGCTCGCCGCGCGCGAGCGCCGGCTTCAGCACGTTCGCGATGTCGAGTCCGCCCTCGCCGCCGCCCTGACCCGCGCCGACTATCGTGTGCAACTCGTCGATGAACACGATGAGTTCATCCTGCTTCGAAGTGATCTCGTCGATCACCTGCTTTGCGCGCTCTTCGAATTCGCCGCGATACTTCGCGCCCGCGACCATCGAATTGATGTTGATCTCGATGAGCCGCTTGTTGCGCAAGTCTTCGGGCACGTCGTCGTTCACGATGCGCTGTGCCAGCCCTTCGACGATCGCAGTCTTGCCCACACCCGGCTCGCCGATCAACACAGGATTATTCTTCTTGCGCCTCGCGAGCACCTCGATGGTACTTTCGATTTCCTGTGCGCGTCCGAGCACCGGGTCGAGCTTGCCTGCGCGCGCCATCGCGGTGAGATCGCGGCCGAACTTGTCGAGCGTCGGCGTGCCGGTCGGCGTATCGACGCGGCCGTCTTCCGCACCCTTGCCCACGACCTTCACCACTTTCTGGCGAAGCGCCTCGGGCGTGACGCCGTACTTTCTGAGGAGCCCCCCGGCGATGCTGTCGGTCACGGACGCAAGCCCTATCAGCACATGCTCGGGACCGACATAGGAATGCCCGAGTTCTCGCGAGGCCTGGAACGCGTACTGAAAAGCCTTCTTCAAGCGCGGCGAAATCGTCATCTTTTCGACCGGCGTATCGGGCGCGGCTTTGCCCTTTTGCGCGTGCTCGTCGATATAGCGGCGGATGTCGTCGGCAGAAAGCTTCAACTCCTTGAAGAGCGCCTGCACGACGTCCATGTCGGCCAGCACGTAAAGCACCTGCTCGGTGTCGAGTTCGGTCTTCTGCAATTCGTGCGCCTTTTCGGCGGCGCGTTGCAGAAGTTCCATCGTCTGCTCGCTGAAGGCATCGGTCACGTCGACGGACTCGCGCGGCACCGAAGCGACGATATCGTCCTCGTCTTCCTCGCCAGTGCCGTCCGTGTCACCCATCAGACGCGACAGCCCTCCGCCGCCCAGTAAGGAATCGAAAGGATTCAGCATGGTTTGATGCCGCATCAACTGGCGATAGTCGTACTCGCAAATCGACATCGATTTGCGGCGGCCGTTCTGCACGACGGTTACCTGCGCAACCGCCGGACGGGCATGACAAATCTCGCAAAGGGCTGGCATATCAATCGTCTCCGGTTGGGGCGATTCGATATCTATGGCGCACAGCGCTGAGTTCTTTCGAACCGCCGGGTGTCGAGGGGCATCTCCTGACAAGTCTCTTTCGAATGTGTTCCTCCGTGCGGCGTGTCGGCTAATTCGCCGGCCGCGATGAAACGGATGCCTGACTCATCGCTAACGTTCATCGTGAGTGAGCGGTGGTATCGGACAGCATTCGACGTTCCGTTAAATGCCTGCTCTCTTGCACCGATCTTCTTTTCGCGTTGAATCATCGCGACCACGGGCAACGGGTGGCCGGTGGCTCTGCATCGGTGTCCACGCCAGGGGAAGCATCTCCGTGTGCTACGCGATGTGAGCGGTTCGCGAAACGGCTCGTCTCTGTGTCTGATCCGCGGCCCGTCACCAGATCGGTGCGCTTCGTCGTCCTGGACACGTGCTCATGACAAGGCATCACCGATGCAGACTATGCGTGCGCGTCAACTGACCGAATGGCGACCCTTCCGGTTCGCGAGCCGAGCCGCTGTTGCAACATCTGCAGCCAAGTGCAAGTTCTCCGCGATTACGCGATTACACGTCGCGCGCCACGCATCGATTAGATAGCCGTACCAATCGCACCGAATCTCGATGCTCATCCGCGAGCCGACTCTGTCGACATGAATCGGGCACGCCGATAGCTGCCGATTTCATCACGCACCGTCACGAATAATGCGCGTCGTTGGCACTCACTGTTTAGGATGGCGATAGATTGTCTGGATTCAACCCGCAATAGCAGAAGCTGTCTGCAAGGTGCCGGTCTGCATGAGAGGGGACGTCCCGCAGGGATAGGCTCGAGCGTCGCGAGCATGTCTGAGCACTCGCGTTGCACGAATCCGCAGGCCGGGCCGCACTGGAGAACCAACCTATGCGAATCGCACAAATCGCACCGTTGCACGAAGCGGTTCCCCCGAAGTTATACGGCGGCACTGAGCGCGTGGTGTCGTATCTGACAGATGCACTCGTCGACCTCGGCCACGATGTGACCTTGTTCGCAAGCGGCGATTCGCAGACCCGCGCGAGGCTCGAACCAGCCTGGCCGCGCGCTCTGCGGCTCGATCCGGGCATCCGCGATTCGCTTGCCCCGCACATGCTGCTGCTCGAAACCGTTCGCCGCCGCGCGCATGAGTTCGACGTCTTGCACTTCCATCTCGAGTACCTGCCGTTCCCGCTGTTCTCTCAAAGCGATACGCCGTTCGTCACGACGCTGCACGGCCGTCTCGATCTGCCCGAGCTGCGCGCGATCTTCGCGACGTTCACGCACGCGAACATCATCTCGATCTCGGACGACCAGCGTAGCCCCTTGCCGCGCGCAAACTGGCTGAAGACGGTGTATCACGGCTTGCCGGACGGCCTGCTCACGCCGCAGCCGCACAAGAAGCCGGAATATCTGGCGTTCCTCGGCCGCATCAGCCCGCAAAAGCGTGCCGATCTCGCCATCGAGATCGCGGCGCGAAGCGGCTTGCCGCTGAAGATTGCGGCGAAGGTCGACAAGGCTGATGAGAAGTATTTCGCGTCGACTGTCGAGCCGCTGCTTTCGCAGGCGCACGTCGAATTCATCGGTGAAATCAGCGAAACGCGGAAGCCGGATTTTCTGTCGGGTGCGAAGGCGCTACTGTTTCCGATCGACTGGAACGAGCCGTTCGGCCTGGTGATGATCGAATCGATGGCGTGCGGGACGCCGGTGATTGCGTTCAAGCGCGGAGCGGTGCCCGAGGTGATCGATCATGGCGTGACCGGTTTCATCTGCGAAGACGTGCAAGACGCGGTCGGCGCACTGCATCGGATCGACGAGCTGTCGCGCGCCCGCGTCCGCGCGCAATTCGAGCGCCGCTTCAGCGCCAGCAGGATGGCGCAGAATTATGTCGATGCCTATACGTCGATGCTGCACGCCGCCAAGCGCCCCGTGCCGCGTTGGGAATCGCCGAGGTGCGCGATGGACGGAAGACGGAACCATTGGAATGCCCACCGTAAGCGAAGCGACGCACTGACTTGCGAAACCATCGACGACAACGAGCCTGTGCCGCAACGAAAGTTTCAACGCGCTCGCTTCGGCGGTCCGAACATCGGCAGCGACAATCCCTGGACCTTCGCCCTTGCCATTCTGCGAGGCCTAGGCAGCTTGGCCACCCTAGGCTGGGCTTTGGGCACGGTTGTAGCCGTGGCCGTCACGAAGCTGCGCACGCGCGGTGATCACGCGCTTCGTCTGGAGTCGTCAGCGCTCCGATGACTGATTGCCGGCGTGTTCCCTGCAGTTCAGCCAACGTGGACTGCCGCGTTGAAGATCAGCGCCATCACCAGGCCAACCACAGCCACGATGGATTGAACCACCGAGATCGTTTTGGTGGCTTCGCCCATCGTCATGCCGAACGATTCCTTCACCATCCAGAAGCCGGCGTGGTTCGCATAGTTGAAGAACAGCGAACCGCAGCCGATGGACAAGGCCAGCAAAGGCAGGTTAAGGCTCGGATCGGCGCCGGCCAGCGGAGCCAGCAGACCCGCCGCGCCGACGATTCCCACCGTCGCCGATCCGGTAGACACGGACAGCAACATCGCGATCAGCCATCCGAGGATCAGCGGGGGAAAAGCGAAGTGCTGCGTCAGATGCACGATCGCCTCACCCACCTTCGCACTGGTCAGCATTTCCTGAAACGCGCCGCCGCCGGCGATGATCATGATGATGGAAGCAATCGGCTTGAGGCTGTTGCCGAGCGCGTGACGCAGCTTTTCGGCATCGCCGCCCCGGGCGAGGACCAGCGCCGCAACTGCGAAAAGTACGCCCAGCAGCATGGCTATCAGCGGATTGCCGAGGAAGCTGGCAACGTGCAGCATCGGTGCGTTCTTCGGCAACACCATCTCCGCCACCGCATGAACCAGCATCAGGATGGCGGGCAACAGGGCCGCCAGCACGCCGAGACCGACCCCGGCGCGGTGGCCATTGTCGGACTGTTCGACGACGGTGAACTGGTCCAGCAAGGCCTGATCGGGCCTGGTGCTCATGCGCGGCGAGATGAACGCGCCATAGAGCGGGCCGCCCAGAATCATCGCGGGAATGGCCGCCAGAAAGCCGTACAGCATGGTCGGCCCCACCGAAGTCTTGAGCGTGGCGATAGCCGTCAAAGGACCCGGATGGGGCGGCACCATGCCGTGCATCGCGGCAAGAGCCGAAATCACGGGCACGCCGACGTACACATAGGCCGAGCCCTTGAACCGGGCATGGCTTTCCAGCTTGCGCGCTACGCTGAAGATCAAGGGAAGCATGACGACCAGCCCCACTTCGAAGAACATCGGAATGCCGACCACGAAAGCCACGAGGGTCATCGCCCAGGGAATCATACGGTCGGAGGCGCGCCTCAGAATGGCCTCGGCAATCTGCTCGGTAATGCCCGCATCCGCGAGGATTTTGCCGAGCATCGCACCCAGCGCGATGACGACGCCCACCGCGCCCAACGTCTTGCCCGCGCCGTTGGTCAGATGCTTGACGATGCTTCCCGGCTCCATGCCGGTTGCGAACCCTACGCCGATTGAAACGACGAGCAAAGCGAGAAGCGGATGCATCTTGATGCGCGACACGATGAGCGCGACAAGCAGCACCACGCTGATCAGCGCGGTCAGCAACAAATCGATATCTAGACTGGTCATGGAATGAATCTTAGGTTTGGAATGGTTTGCCGAGCGTGCTCGTGAATCGATCGTGCTCGGAAAGGGAAGCATGGTCGCGTCGGCTTCAGGCGAACGGCCCTGAACCGGTTGCGCATGCCGTCTCCCAATCGCGGTTCTTTGGCTAGCGGATCTCCGCTTGATAGATGAATTCGCTGGCGGGTCCGCGCGAACGGCGCCACTCGAGCGGCTGCCGATCGTAGCCGAATGCGAGACGCTCGATGACCACGGCAGGCGTCCCCGGCTCGATGTTCAAAAGCTTCGCGTGTCGCGAGCCGATGGCTTCGACGGTAAGGGTTTCCGTGGCGGATGCCACGATCTGATTGCACTGCGTCTCGTAGACCGGGTAAAGGAGGTCGCCGATCTCGCCCACGTCCATCTTCGCAAACGCCGCAAAACGTGCGTAGGGCAACCAGATCTCTTCGGCGAGCATCGGAACGCCGTCGATCAGCCGCACGCGCGACATCTGGATCACGCGCGCCGTGCTCGATATCTGCAGTCTCGCGGCTACCGCCGATGGCGCATCGACCACGTCCCGGCGCAGTATGCGACTCTCCGGAATGCGCCGTTCGCCTTGCCGTGTTTGAAAGCGGAAGAAGCGAAACAGGGAGCCGTCGAAGTTCGCGCGCCGTACAAAGGTCCCTCTTCCCTGAAAGCGCTCGAGCATGCCTTCCGCGACGAGCAGATCGACGGCCTTTCGCACTGTGCCGACAGCAAGGCCGTAGCTTTGAGAAAGCGCCTGCTCGGTCGGGATCGCTTCGCCCGGGCGCCATTCACGAGCCGCGATCAGGGCAACCATTTCATCCCGCAGGCGCTGATAACGGGGTAAGCGGCCATCGGCCTGCATGATCGTCTCCATCGAATTCATATATATGATTACATGTTTTCTCTCCGAATGGATCGGGGATAACCCTGCCGGATCATGACGCGACCGTCGCCCGTCGGCTTGAAAGACGCGAGGTTTGGCGTAGTGATGCTCGCGGTCAAGGTGTGGGCGGCGTGCCCTCGCCCGCCTGATTCGCCAGTCCCGCGCGCTTCACATCGAACGCGAGCCGCTTGTTCTCCGCGTCGTAGTGGCACTTCACTTGTGCGCCCTCGGTAACGTCGCCCTTGAGCATTTCCTTCGCCAACTGGTTTTCGATCGACTGCCTGATCTGCCGACGCAGTTCGCGCGCACCGAACTCGGGACGGTAGCCGACGTCCGCGAGATGATCGACGACGGATTCGTCGAACTCCAGCACGACGTCCTGGCTGTGCGCGAGGCGCTGCACCTGATCGAGCATCAGCCGAACGATCTGGCGCACCTCATCGCGGCCGAGCGAGGAAAACAGAATGATGTCGTCGATCCGGTTCAGGAACTCGGGCCTGAAATGCTGGCGCAGCACGCTCATCACGCCATTCTGAACCGATGCGTCCGCATCGCTCGCGTTGGTCGTGAATCCGAGCGTCGCGCGCTTCTGACCGGCGATCACGTCAGAGCCGAGATTGCTCGTCGCGATGATCAGCGTGTTGCTGAAATCGACCACGCGGCCTTTGCCGTCGGTCAGGCGCCCGTCGTCGAAGACTTGCAGAAGCACGTTGTACACATCGGGATGCGCCTTTTCGATCTCGTCGAGCAGGATCACGCTATAAGGCCGACGCCGCACGCGCTCCGTCAACTGGCCGCCTTCGTCATAGCCGACATAACCCGGCGGCGAGCCGATGAGCCGCGACACCGCGTGACGCTCCATGTATTCGCTCATGTCGACGCGCAGCATGGCGTCTTCATCGCCGAAGACGACTTCCGCCAGCGCTTTCGCAAGCTCCGTCTTGCCCACACCCGTCGGCCCGAGGAACAGGAACACGGCGATCGGCCGGTTGCGGCCCTGCAAGCCGGTACGTGCGCGCCGCACCGCGTCCGACACCGCAACGACCGCTTCTTGCTGCCCGATCACCCGCTTGTGCAGGCGCTCTTCCATCTGCAGCAGACGGGCACGCTCCTCCTCGGTCAGTTGAGTCACGGGAATACCGGTGATCGTCGCGACGATCTCGGCGACGTGCGCGACCGTCACCGTCGACGTGTTCGTGCCGACGCGCTGCTTCCAGCTATCCGTGGCATCGCCGAGTTGCTTTTCCTTCTGCGCGATCTCGCTGTCCAAAGCATGCGCGCGGTCGAACTGCTTGCGCGATGCCGCATAGTCCTGTTCGCGTCGCAATTGCGCGAGCTCGGACTCCAGTTCGAGGATATCGGCGGGGCGCGATGTGGCCGACAGATTCACGCGCGCCGCGGCCTGATCGACGAGATCGATCGCCTTGTCAGGCAGAAAGCGCCCCGTGATATAGCGATCCGACAGTTCCGCCGCGCCGACGATCGCATCGTCCTGGATCGTGACCTTGTGGTGCGCTTCGAGCCGGTCGCGCAGTCCACGCAGGATATTGATGGTCTGCGCGACGGTCGGCTCCGCGACCAGCACCGGCTGAAAGCGCCGCTCGAGCGCCGCGTCCTTTTCGATGTGCTTCTGATACTCGGCAAGCGTGGTCGCCCCGATCATGTTCAGCTCGCCGCGCGCCATCGCCGGCTTGAACACGTTGGCGATATCCAGTCCGCCTTCGCCGCCGCCCTGCCCCGCGCCGACGATGGTATGCACTTCATCCACGAACAGCAGCAGCTTCTCGCGATTCGCGGTGATTTCATCGACGACCTGCTTCACGCGCTCCTCGAACTCGCCGCGATACTTCGCGCCCGCAACCAGCGAGTTGATGTTCAGCTCGACGAGGCGCTTGTCGCGGAGCGACTCGGGCACATCGCCGTTGACCATGCGCTGCGCGAGCCCTTCGACGACCGCGGTCTTGCCCACACCCGGCTCGCCGATCAGCACCGGATTGTTCTTGCGCCGGCGCGCGAGCACTTCGACCATGGTTTCGATTTCGCGCGCGCGTCCGATCACGGGGTCGAGATGCCCTTCACGTGCGAGCGCGGTGAGATCGCGGCTGAACTTGTCGAGATGCGGCGTGCGTGACGGCGGCCCGTCGCCGCGCGGCGGTCCGCCCGCGCCGACCGTCTGCGCGGTCTGCTGCCTGAGCGCCTGCTGATCGACACCGAGCTTGCCGAGCAATTGGCCCGCGAAGCTGTCGGGTACATCGGCAAGGCCGATCAGCAAATGCTCCGGCGCGACGTAGCTATGCCGCAGCTGACGCGATGCGAGAAAAGCGCGGTCGAGCGCGCTCTTCAGACGAGGCGACACGGCGATCATGCCGTCCGGCGGCGGGCTCGCGCGCTCGCGGCGTTGCGCGTTGGCGTCGATGAAGCCGCGGACTTCGGCCGCATCGATGCCGATGCTCTTGAGAATCGACTCGATGACGGCGTTGTTTGCAAGCTCGTAGAGCAGATGTTCCGTGTCGACCTGCGAGCAGCCGGATTGCACGGCGCGCTCGGCGGCGCGCATCAGCATCTCTTTCGCGCCGTCGCTGAAGTATCGGTCGATGTTCGCGCCTTCGTTTTCGTTGCGCCGCACACCGGCATCGCGCGGTTCTTGCTGTGCGGCACTTTCGGGCGCGGACGCCTCGCCGGGCGCGCCGCCCATGAACAGCGATTCGAGCGGCGAGAGCGCGCGCTGGTGCCGCGTGAGCTGCGCATAGTGAAAATCGCACACGTCGATGACGTGACGGCGGCCGTTGCGCAGCACCGCGAGGCGCACGGTCGCGGGCCGTGCGCCGCATACGTCGCACAAGTGAGCCATATTCGTCTCCTAGGTCGTGGCAGGGCACGCCGCCCCGGAGAGGAATTTGCTGCAACCGTTGTTCCTGCGCCCGGCGGAACGACGATTGCTATTCGCCCGTCTAGTTTTTCGCGAGGAATAGCTCAGCGACGACAGAGCGAAGCCAGCGGTTTCCCGCTTCGTCGTGGTACTTCGCATGCCAATGCTGCCGCACCGCGAACTTCTCTACCGGGAACGGGCAAGAGTGAACCGCAAGGCCATTCACTTTTGCCAAGGTTTCTCCAATGTTTCGCGGCAGCGTCGCGATCAGGTCGGTTGATTTGACAATCGATCCAAGCCCAAGCATTCCCGGAAGCTCCAGCACGACATCACGTTCGATTCCATCGCGCAATAATGCCTGCTCGAGTAACTGCGCACCCGTGCCTGCGGCGATGATGACGTGCCCTTCGCTGCGGTATTGCTTCAGTGTCAGCTTCGCGCGGACGCGCGGATGGTCCGGGTTGGCGAGACACACCCAATCCTGCATATAGAGCTGTTGCTGATACATTCCGCCGCCGAGCCACGGAACATGACCGATCGCCAGATCGGCCTCGCCAGATTCGAGCGCGCGCTCGGTGTTGCCGTCGATCCGCGCCGCCTCCAGACGGATGCCCGGTGCCTTGGCGCGCACATAGGCCAGCATCCGCGGAAGCAAGGTGATATGACTCGCGTCGGTCATGCAGATGCGAAACCGTCGCTTCGCCGTGACCGGATCGAAAGAAATCTCCCACGACGAGAATCTGCGAAGCGACTCGAGGATTTCCCTGCACGGACCGATCAGCGCATCCGCCTGAGGCGTGGGCGTCATGCCGCCTGGCGTGCGAATGAAAAGGGGATCCTGCAGATGTTCGCGCAAGCGCGCGAGCCAGATGCTAACGGTCGGTTGGGCCTGTCCAAGCTGCTCCGCTGCACGCGTGACGCTGCGAACGTCATAGAGCAGATCGAAGAGCTGAAGCAGCTTGAGGTCGGGCAGATCGGGCGTGGTCATGCATCCATTGTAGAACGCAATGTCGCTCTTGCGACCATTGCATCAGAGATGACGCACACCGGACCTGGCTTGGTTTGTCACGCTGCCGCGGACACCGCCGCGCGCAGACCAAGGGAATAGCTTTCGATACCGAACCCGCATATCTGCCCCTTGACGATTTCCGCGAACACCGAATGATGACGGAAAGCCTCGCGTGCATGGATGTTCGACATATGAATCTCCACGACGGGCACGGTCAGAATGGCGAGTGCATCGCGGATGCCGTAACTGTAATGCGTCCATGCGCCCGCATTGATGAGCACGCCATCGACCTTGTCGGCAAACGCCTGATGGATGCGTTCGCACATGTCGCCCTCGCTGTTGCTCTGATAGCTTTCGACCGTTACGCCGAGTTGATTCGCGAGCGCCTGCAATTTCTCATCGATGTCGGCGAGCGTGGCCGTGCCGTACTGAACGGGATCTCGCTTGCCGAACATGTTGTGGTTGACACCATGCAGCATAAGAAACGTTTTCATTCTTTCGTCCTAGTCTAATTGCAGACCGTTAATGTTCATTCCACCGATGTCTTCTCGACCGCTGCGCCTCTTTTCGCCGGATCAATCGAGCGGAACGGTCAGCCGCTCGATGAGCGCGCGCGTTTCTGGACGCACGCCCCGCCACCACGCGAACGCCTCCGCAGCCTGCTCGACCAGCATGCCCACGCCGTCAGCGATACTTTTCACCCCTGCATCGCGCGCCAGCCGCAAGAAAGGCGTGAGCCCCTTCCCGTAAGCGAGTTCATAGGCGCTTCCGCCAGCGCTGAAGACACTCGCTGGCACCGGCGGCAGTTGCCCGGTCAGGCTCGCGGATGTCGCGTTGATGACGAGGTCGAAGCGCCCCAGTGCCCCCAGGTCCGCATACCCGCACGCGGTGAGCGATCCGCCAGCAGTGTTCGATCGGGCGACCTGTTCGACAAGCGCACGCGCCTTGTCCACATGCCGGTTGGCGACGACGAGCTCGGCAGGCCGTGCCGCGACGAACGGCAGCAGCGCGCCGCGCGCAGCGCCGCCCGCGCCGAGGATCAGCACGCGCTTGCCGACCATCGGCTGATGCAGGTTGACTTCGATGTCGCGCACGAGTCCGACGCCATCGAAGTTTTCGGCGATGATTCGGCCGCCCTCGAACTTCATCGCGTTGACCGCGCCCGAGAGCTGCGCTCGTTCGCTGCGCTCATCGGACATGGCGAATGCAGCGAGTTTGAAGGGCGCGGTCACGTTCATGCCGCGGCCGCCCGCTGCAATGAAGCGCTTGACGCTATCGGAGAAGCCGCTGGCAGGTTCCACAGGCCCTTCGATGGCCTCATAGCTCATGTCCTGGCCGGTCTCTTGCGCGAAGAAGCCGTGGATCAACGGCGACTTCGTGTGCCCGATCGGATTGCCGATGACCGCGTATCGATCGCTCATCATGCCCCCGGCTTCGAGAACAGCACGCCGTCGGTCTGCATCGCATCGATCTCGGCCGCGCTGAAGCCCAGCGACCGCGCGACTTCCTCGTTGTGTTGCCCGAGATCGGGGCCGACCTCGCGAATCGACGTATCGCAGTCCGAGAAGCGAAACGGCAGGTTCGGCAGACGCAGCGTGCCCAGACGCGGATGCTCCTGTTCGATCACCATGCCGCGCGCGACGATCTGCGGATCGGCCACGACCTCGTCGATGCGTTGCACCTTCGCGCAGGGCACATTGACGCTGTCCAGCAGCGCGAGCACATCGGCGACGTTGCGTGCAGCGACCCACGGCTTCACGACCGCGAGAATGGCCTCGCGGTTCGCATTGCGCCCGTTCAGGCTGTGCAGGCGCGCATCGGTCGCGAAGCCCGCGGGGCCGCCATTTTGCTCGACGGCCGCGGCGAAGCGCTTCCACGATTCGTCGACCTGCGCGGCGATGACCAAATCGCCATCGCTTGCTCTGAACACGCCGTATAAGGTCGATGTCGGCATGTCATGGCCAGTCTGCTCGGGGACCACGCCCTGCATCGTGTAGCACTGGACGGCATATTCGTGCATCGAGAACAGCGTGTCGTACAGCGCCATGTCGATATGCTGGCCGCGTCCGCTCTTCACGCGGCCGAGCAAGGCAGCGTTGATCGCGGCCACCGCATGAATGCCGGTGTACATGTCGCCGAGCGAAATCCGCATGAGCGGCGGCGGTTCGCCCGGGTTGCCGATCATCTGCATGATGCCGCTCTTCGCTTCCGCGATCAGCCCAAAGCCTGCGCGATGCGCGTCCGGACCCGTGTGACCATACGCCGAGATCGAGCAATAGACGAGACCCGGATTGCGCTCGGAGAGCGCGGCATAGCCGAGGCCGAGCTTATCCAGCGCACCGGGGCGATAGTTCTCGATGAACACATCCGCCGAATCGCACAGGCGCTGCATGAACGCCTTGCCCCGCGGATCTTTCATGTCGACGCTCACGCCGCGCTTGCCCATGTTCAACTGGAGGAAGTAGGCGCTTTGCTGGTCGTCGAGGATCGTCGCGTGCTGGCGGCCTGCATCGCCGCTGCCGGGACGCTCGACTTTGATGACTTCGGCGCCGAGCGCGGCGAGACAGCGTCCGACATACGGACCGGCGAGAAAGTGGCTGTAGTCGACGACGCGAAAGCCTTCGAGGGGACGGGCTTGCATCAGTAGGCTCCCGGACGGCGCGGGACCATCAGACGATGCTCGCCGCGTTGAACGACTTCGCCGTTCTGGTTGATCAGTTCGGACGGCAACACGACGATGCCCCAGCCCGGACGGCTCTTGCTCGCGCGCATGGACGTCACGCGAAACTTCACATGCAGCACGTCGTTGACCTTGATCGGCAGCACGAAGTCCCACGTCCAGCCGAGCGACATGCCCGGCAGGAAGCGATAGTCGCTCTGTGTCTTGAGGCCATCGGCGATCGACAGCCCGAACAGGCCATGCGCGACGATCGACCCGAAGTGGCTCGCGTTGGCATAGTCCTCGTCGACATGCACCGGCGTATGGTCGCCCGTGAGATCGGCGTAAGCGAGAATGCGTTCCTTCGTGACGGTGTAGGTCGGGCTGACGCACGCGTCGCCTTCCTGCGCATCGTCCCAGTATTTCTCGGTGATGTTGATGGTGCTCATGCTCACGCCTCCGCGCGTGGATTGATCGACAGCGCCTGCGCGACGCATGTGGCGGGTCTTGCCTGAATGAGTTCGACGGCGAGCCCGTCGGGCAGACGCAGCCAGTTGCGGCCCTGCGTCATCTCCGTGACGCCGAACGGCTGCGCGGCGGCGAGCGCGGCTTCGAGGTCCTCGCACATCACGCCCAGATGCGCGAGCCGACCTTCGGGACCGTCGTAAGTCGGATCGCTGATGAACTGGAGTCCGCCGAGTGTCCAGTACTGACGCGGCTCGTCGCGCGGGCCGTCCACTTCGCGCATGGTCATGCCGAGCACTTCTTCGAAGAAGCGAATGTGCCAGTGGATATCCTTCACCCAGATCGCGACGTGTTCGAGATAGGCTTTGGTTGCGCTCATGCCGCGCGCTCCTCATTCTGGCGGTCGGTCATGCCACGCTCGATGCCTTTTATGCACGCCACGAGCGTCGAATTCACCGGCGTCGGCACGCCGAGCCGTTCGCCCCATCGCACGACCGCGCCGTTGATGAAGTCGATTTCGGTGACGGACGACTTCTCCAGGCTTTGCAGCATGGAGGTCTTGAACGCGGCCGGCAGTCCTTCGGCGGCCATGTTCCAGGCGTCTTCCGCACGCGTGATGGAAAGTTCGATGCCGGCCGCCTTCGCCGCGGCCATCGCTTCCTCGATGGCGGCAAGCGAGGTCGCCTTCAGCACCGGTTCGCTGTAAAGCTGCCCATACGTCAAACGCGTGATGCCTGTGATGGCACCGGTCGCGACGTTGATCAGCAGCTTGTCCCACATCGTGCCGAGGATGTTGTCGCTGACCGTGGTCGTGAGCCCCGCGCTGTTGAACGCTTCCGCCACGGCTTGGGCGCGAGGCGTCACGCGGCCGTCGAGTTCGCCGATGATGGTGATCTTTCCGGTCACGCCGGACTGGATGTGTCCCGGTGCGCGCAACACGCCACCGACGTAGGTCTTGCCCGCAAGGACGCGCTCGCGTCCGACGATATCGCTCAGCACGTCTTCGTGACCGAGGCCGTTCTGAAGGGACAGCACGAGCGTCTCGGGGCCGATGAGGTCGAGCGCGCCGCGCATCGCCGAATCGGTGTGGAAGGATTTGACCAGTACGATCACGACGTCCACCGGCCCGACGTCGGCGGGGTTCATCGTCGCGCGCACCTTGACGCGGCGCGTGCCGCGTTCGTCGTCGACTTGCAGGCCGTCGCGGGACATGGCCTCTACGTGCGCCGCGAACTTGTCGACGAGCCACGTCTCGTGACCCCCTTCGGTCAACGCGGCGCCGATGGCGCAGCCCAGCGCGCCCGCGCCCAGAAATGCGATCTTCATACATGTCTCCTCGAATGGAGACGAAGATACGATTCCGCGCACACGCTGGCAATGCAATGAATGCAATAGCGATATTGCCTATGGCAATTCAGATGTGGACTGAGCTATTCGGTAAGGGAAAGTACCAGGACGCTCGGTGCGGTTTTGTACCGGACGACGAGACGTCCGGCATATCGGACGCTTCAGCTGGGAATGATGCGAAGCGTCTTCAAACGATCGAATAGCGCAATGAAAGAGTCGGGCGTGCTTTGATAGTCGAGAAAGCCTGCCTTGCGGCTCTTGCTCATATCGGTGAGCACCTCCATGGGCCGCCCCAGATCGGCGTCCGCGTGCCACCAGGACGCGAGCTTGCCGATATCGGCTTCGGCAAGATGGTGGCGCGCGGCGATTTCACGCCACGCCTCGCCCGCATCCTGCATGCGATCTTCGAGCGGACGCATCGTGCCGTCGAATTCCACCGGCTCGATTCCGAAGTAATTCGCGACGAGCGACCACATCCACTTCCAGCGGAACACGTCGCCGTTGACCACGTTGAATGCTTCGTCGCGGGCGTTCGGTGACGTCGCCGCCCATTCCAGATGACGCGCCAGCAGGCGGGCATCCGTCATGTCGGTAAGGCCGTTCCATTGGGCTGCGGACCCGGGAAATATGAACGGCGCGCCGCTCGCCTTGCAGAGCGTCGCGTACACCGCGAGTGTCACGCCCATGTTCATCGCATTACCGACCGCGAAGCCGATGACCGTATGCGGACGATGAACGCTCCAGCCGAAACCGAACTGCCTGGCGGCGTCGAACAGCCGATCCTCCTGCTCGTAGTAGAAATTATCGACATCCTGCCGCCCCTGCTCCTCGCGAAACGGCGTCAGCGGCACGCTGCCCTTCGCATAGGCTTCGAACGGCCCCAGATAGTGCTTGAGCCCTGTGACGAGCGCAGCGTGCTTCAGCGTGCCGGAAGGTCCGAGCGCCTCGAGTACATGACGAACCATCGCGCCGTTGACGCGGATATTTTCCTGCTCCGTCGCCTGTCGCGACCATGCCGTGAAAAACACATGCGTGAATTGCTTCCCGCTCAACGCGCGCTGCACCGATTCGGCCGATGTGAGATCCGCCGTAATCGATTCGACACCGTCACGCAAGGCGGAACGTCCGCGCGAGAGTCCGGTGATGTGCCAGTCGCCGGATGCGAGCAGATGGTCGGCCAGATTGCCGCCGACGATGCCGGTGGCTCCAATGATGAGTGCTCTTTTGTCCATGATGTGAATGGTTCGCCTTTCCAGGTACGTGCGCAGTGACGCGCGTTATCGATCGACATAGGGTCGACCGAAAAGCCCTGGATTGGTTTCATGCCGATGCGAACGAGCGGCAAGGCTCGTCGGCCGTTTCGGGCGACGCGCATCATTCATCGATGACCCAGGCGGCGCGATACGTCGATGTCGGCGGCGCTCCGCGATTCGCGTCGTGTTCAGCGCAACTGCGCGGCACTGCCCGTTGCGGCTTCGAACATGTGATGCCTCAGAAGCGCCATGGTATCCGCCTGTTGGCTGCTGAACTCGGCGCCTATCAGGACGCCGCCGTCGACGCGCCTGACATTGCGCGCGATGCAGTTGAACACGACCGCGTGAGACTTATCTCCGGCGCGCAGGCGCAGTCCTAACCGGAAGTGCTCGGCGACGTTGACGAGGGCGTCGGAGGCACGGAAGGCGACTCCGCCCAGACTCACGTTCGTGACCGAAATGTCGAACCCGGCGGCGAT
This sequence comes from Caballeronia sp. ATUFL_F1_KS39, assembly GCF_023630985.1. Lineage (NCBI taxonomy): Bacteria > Pseudomonadati > Pseudomonadota > Betaproteobacteria > Burkholderiales > Burkholderiaceae > Caballeronia > Caballeronia sp. ATUFL_F1_KS39. The sequence goes on from NZ_JALQDZ010000041.1 coordinate 17,632, forward strand.
ACAGTCGTTTCTAATGAGCCGTCCCGGCATCTCCGTCGAAACGCGCACATGGTTGCGCACGACCTGAGTCTTCACGGACTCGGGCCATGCGAGATAGATGACGCGTACCGGCGTCTCGCTTCGTCCGATCACGGTGCTGCGAAACTGATGGATGTGACGCCCTCTGAGCGCACTGCAAGCGACCTCGGCGCCGGTTTCGAACAACTCGTGTCCGTCCGTAGCGGTCACGAGCAGCGCGCGGCCGGTAATGGAACCAACGAAGTCGGTCTGACAACGCAGCGTTCCGCTTCCGTCGACCGTCACCTGGATGCTGTCCAGCGTCTTCGGCAGCATTCCAGGGTTCGCTATGGGCTCGTCGAGGATGGCCTCGCCCGATTCCTCTTCATGTCTGGCAGTCGAGATGAGTATTCCGGCTGGCCGGGGTGCGCTTTCGCTCGACGCACTCGTCACCGCATCCTCGCTGCGCAAGCCCCCGGCCGCCAGAATCCGGTCGCGCTGGCTCTCCGACTGAACCCGATATCCGCGCGCCAAAAGGAGCTTGCCGGCTGCGGAATACACGGCGAACGGAAGCGGCGTACCAATTTGCAGTTCGCGGGCGGTGATCTTGACGAGGGCCATGTCCGTTGCCCCGAAGACATCGCGGACCACCGCGGCGCTGGGACGCATCAGTTTTGGAAGCGCTAACTTAACGCTCGGCGCACCGGCCTGACGTGCGCCGTCGCACAATTGTCTGCAGAAAGCGGCTTCGCGGCGGTTTCTGCCATGCGAGGATCGCCGGCCTGCCAATCATGCGAAGACTGTCTCCAGCGTGATCGGCAAATCCCGTACGCGTTTGCCCGTCGCATGCCAGATCGCGTTGGCGACCGCCGCCGCGACGCCGACCACGCCGATCTCCCCCACGCCCTTCGCGCCGAGCGGATTCACGATGTCGTCATGCTCGTCGACGAAGAGCACATCTATGTCGTGGATGTCCGCGTTCACCGGTACGTGGTATTCGGACAGGTTGTGGTTCATCTGCCGGCCGAGCTCGTGGTCGAACTGCCCGTGCTCGTGCAACGCCATGCTGATGCCCCAAACCACGCCGCCCGATATCTGACTCGCCGCCGTCTTCGGATTGACGATGCGTCCTGCCGCCACCGCGCTGACCACGCGCGTCACGCGCACCGTGCCGAGCGCGGCATCGACGCGCGCTTCGACGAATACCGCCGAGTGCGTGGCAATGGAATACGACTGCTGCCTGTCGTGCGGCGTGACCGTTACCTGCGCGTCGAGCGTGTCGAGGCCGGCGCGCGTCATCAGTTCCCGCAGCGACACGCGTTGCGCCTTGCCCTCGCCGCAAACGACGTATTCGCCGTCGAGTTGCATCGTGTCGGGCTGCGCGCGAGCGAACGCTTCGCCGCCGTGTTCGGCCGCGAGCGCCGTCAGCTTCCCGCGCAAACGCGTACAGGCCGCGTGCACCGCGCTGCCGACCGATGACACTGTCCACGATCCGCCTTCGAGCGGCGCCTTCGGCAGACGGCTGTCGCCCAGACGAAAATCGACGTGCTCGAGCGGCACGCCGAGCGCATCGGCGGCGAGCTGCGTCATCACCGTGTAGGTGCCGGTGCCGATGTCCGCCGTGGCGCTCGCCACGACGACACGTCCGTCCGCCCCGATTTGCGCGAGCGCGGAAGCCTCGTTCTGCATCGCGTCCCAGATGCCCGTCGCCATGCCCCAGCCGACGAGCTCGTTACCCTCGCGCATCGAACGCGGCGCGAGCGGGCGCCTGTCCCAGCCGAAGCGCGCGGCGCCTTCTTCGAAGCACTGACGCAGCGCCTTGCTGGAGAACGGCAGGTTCTTGTTTCCGTCGCGCTCCGCGTAGTTGATGAGGCGCAACTTCAGCGGGTCCATGTCGAGCGCCTCGGCGAGCTCGTCCATCGCCATTTCGAGCGGAAAGAGGCCCTGCGCTGCGCCCGGCGCGCGCATGTCGGCGGGCGTCGGCACGTCGAGCTTGCTCACCTTGTAGTCCATCCGCACGTTGTCGCAGGCGTAGAGCTGTCCGGCCCAGTTCACCATGACATCGCAATAGTCCTCGTATTGCGAGGTTTCCGACACCGCCTCGTGGATGACCGCCTGCAGTTTGCCGTCGCGATTCGCGGCGAGCGCGACCCGTTGCAGGCTCATCGGCCGATGCGCGAAGGTGAACATCTGCTGCCGCGTCAGCACGAGGCGCACGGGCCGCTTCAGATCGCGCGCGGCCATGACGGCAAGCGGCAGATGATATTGCGGACGCAGCGCCGAGCCGAACGCGCCGCCGACGAACGGCGAGACGACTTCGAGCGCGTCGTCGTCGAAGCCGAAGAGCTTCGTCAGATACTGCTTCGTGTTGAGCACGCCCTGCGTCTTCTCGTACACGACGAACTTGCCGGAGGCTTCGGGAATCACCGTGCAGCCGTGCAATTCGATCGGGTTGTGATACTCGGCCGGCGTCGAATAGCGGCTGTCGATTTTCACGGCGGCTGCGGCAAGCGCGCCGTCGGCATCGCCGCGAGGCGGCGGCGGAGGCTCGAAGCCGCCCTTTTCGGTCGATGGCGGATAGCTCTCGGCTTCCACCTCGCGCAGATCCGTGCAGTGGCTGCTTCGCTCGTAGGTGACTTCGATCAGCGAAGCGGCATGACGCGCCAGTTCATGGCTTTCCGCGACGACGAGCGCGACCGGCTGGCCGCTGTACCAGATGCGGTCGTCCCAGAGCGGCCGAAACGGCATGCCGCCCGGCGCGGACTGGTCCTGCCACGCCGCGTCGCGCAGCGGCAGTTCGGGCCGGTTCTCGTGCGTGAGCACCATCAGCACGCCCGGCAATTCCAGCGCGCGCCGCGACTCGATCGACACGATGCGCCCGCTCGCGATTCGGCTCGGGAGCACGAAGCCGTAGGTCATTGCATCGGAAAAAAATTCGGCTGCGTAGCGGGCCTCGCCCGTCACCTTCTTCCTGCCGTCGACCCGGCTGACGGGCTTGCCGCTGACATGCGCGCCCCGTTCGGCGATGCGTTCCAGTTCGTTCGGAAAGTTCATGATGCGTCGTCCTCTCTGGCGGCGAGGCTGATCCCCGATGCCTGCTCGAAAGCGCGCTCGATGGCGCGCGCGGTCAGTTCGATCTTGAATGCGTTGCCGGGCAGGCCGCGCGCGTCGCGCATCATCGCGCTCGCGAAATCGCGCACCGTCGTAGCGTCGAGCGTCTTGCCCCGCAACGCGGCTTCGGCATCGCGATTGCGCCACGGCTTGTGCGCCACGCCGCCGAGCGCGCAGCGGACCGCTTCGATGCGCGTGCCGTCGAGCTTGAGCGCGAGCGCGACCGACACCAGCGCGAACGCGAACGACGCGCGGTCGCGTACCTTGACGTAGGCGTAGCGATCGGCGAAGCCCTCGGCGGGCAACGTGACAGCGACGATGATCTCGTCGTCGCGCAGGTTCGTATCGATATGCGGCGCATCGCCGGGAAGCCGGTGAAACGCGTCGAACGGCACGACGCGCTCGCCTTCGCCGCCTGTCACGCGCACGGAGGCGTCGAGCGCGGCGAGCGCCACGCACATATCGGACGGATGAACGGCGATGCAATGCTCGCTCGCGCCGAGAATGGCATGAATGCGGTTGACGCCATTCATCGCGCCGCAGCCGCTGCCGGGCCGGCGCTTGTTGCATGGCGTGGCGGTGTCGTAGAAATAGTGACAACGCGTGCGCTGCAGGAGATTGCCGCCGACCGTCGCGACATTGCGAATCTGCGCCGAAGCGCCGGACAGAATCGCCTTCGACAGCAGCGGGTAGCGCGACTGGATGCGTTCGTCGTAGGCCACGGCGCTGTTCGTGGCGAGCGCGCCGATTTCGATGCCACCGTCCGCGCTCGGCTGAATCGCCGCTATCGGCAGGCGGCGGATATCGACGAGCCGCTCGGGACGCGCGACGCCTTCCTTGATGAGATCGACGAGATTGGTGCCGCCCGCGAGAAACGGCGCCGACGGTGCGCGGTGCGCTTCGAGCGCCGCGGATACATCGTTCGCGCGCGTGTAGGAGAACCGGTTCATGAGTGCGTCTCCCCGTTCTCGACGGCGGTCTCATCGACGCCGTTCGCGCTCGATACTTGCAGAATCGCCTGCACGATGTTCGGATACGCGCCGCATCGACAGATGTTTCCGCTCATCGCCTCGCGCACTTCCGTGGCGTCGTGTGCATGTCCTTCCGCGAGCATGCCGACCGCCGAGCAGATCTGGCCCGGCGTACAGTAGCCGCACTGGAACGCGTCACAGTCGATGAACGCCTGCTGCATCGGATGCAGCGTGTCGCCGCTCGCGAGCCCTTCGATTGTCGTGATTTCCGCGCCGTCGTATGAAACGGCGAGCGCGAGACACGTATTGATGCGCTGGCCATCGACGAGCGCGGTGCAAGCGCCACACTGCCCGTGGTCGCAGCCCTTTTTCGTGCCGGTGAGCTGGCACCGCTCGCGCAGAAGATCGAGCAGCGTCGTCCACGGCTCGATGTCGAAGGTCTGCGTCCCGCCGTTGATCGAGAGCGTACAGGCGACGCGCTGCGCATGCGGCGCGCCCACGTCCAGGGCCGTCGCAGTCGGTGTGGTGTTCATGGAATCTCCTTTCTGGAATGCTGATTGCCAGCATGCCGCGTGCCGCGGAGCCAAACGCCGTCACGGCGTGGCCGGACAGTGCAAGACCCCGTATCGAGATGCTTGCGAAAGGCGACCGCGTACTTCGTGAAAGGATTGCGGTGAATACGCCGAGCCGATGAGCACCGTTCGACGGCTAGACGATCCCATCGAGCAGTTCGTCGTGCAGCTCGCGCAGGACCTCCACGAACGCGGATGCAAGCCGCTCACGCGGCCGATGCGGCGGAAACAGCAGATACGTCGGAAAGCGCGTGACCGGCTGAAACGGCCGGATGACGATGTCGGGTCCGACGAAGTCTCGCGCCACGATCGGATGCGCGAGCGTCACGCCCATGCCGTGCCGAACCATCTCGCAGCACATGGCCGTGTATTGCGCCTCGATGGCCAGCACGCGCTGCACGCCCGCGCGCTGAAAGACTTCATCCATCACGGCGCGCGTGCCATCGCCGTGACAGAGCGAGATGAACGATTCGCCTTCGAGATCCTTCGGCCGAATGTTGCGCTTCGCCGCGAGCCGATGATTCGCCGGCATCACACACACGGCGGCCACGTTCGATAACTGCTCGACCTCGCAATCGGACGCTTCGCTCACATACACCGCGACCCCGAGATCGCAAAAGCGCGATGCCGTCCAGTGATTCACCGTCCCCGACGTATTGACATGCAGCGAGACCGTCACGTCGGGAAACAGCGCATGAAATCGCTTGATCGCATGGGGCACGAGCGTCATGCCGGCCGATGGCATCGCCGCGATGCGCAACCGCCCGCTGCCGAGATTGCGGATCTGCGCCGCCGCATTCGCGAGACCCTGCAAGCCGACGAACGCGCGCTCCACTTCACGAAAGAACGCGGTGCCTTCGCTGGTCGGAATCAGACGCACGCCGCTGCGCTGGAAAAGCTGCAAACCGGTGTCGCGTTCGAGTTGCGAAATGAGCCGGCTGACGTTCGGCTGCGATGTGAAGAGCGCCTTGGCCGCGGCCGTCATCGACCCGGAAATCATGACCGCGCGAAACGCCTCGATGTGCTTCAGGTTCATGCGCGCTTTCCCTTAAGTAGTCACCATGACCCGATGAAATGTATATCAACCATGTATAGGTAGGTATTTTATTTGTATTGGACGATATGAATTGACAGCGCGACACTCGATCCGTCGATGGGCCAGATGTCTTCCAAATCCCACCCGCCCACGCCCCCGCAATGGAGATCCTCGTCATGAAAAAAGCGTTGCATCGCCGTCCGTCCGCTCTTCCCGCACGTCGCGTCATCGCCGCTCTCGCGTTCTCGGCGGCCGTTGCCGCGCCGATGCTCGCGCAGGCCGACACGACGCTGTACGTCGCCAATGTCGGCGGTTCGAACGAACAGTTGTATCGGCAGAAAATCATTCCGGCGTTCGAGAAGGCGCACAACGTGAAGGTCGTCTATGTGGCGGGCAATTCGAGCGACACGCTCGCGAAGTTGCAGGCGCAAAAGGGCCATCAGCAGATCAATGTCGCGGTGATGGACGACGGCCCGATGTATCAGGCCATGCAGATGAACCTGTGCGCGAAGCTCGACGACGCGCCCATCATGAACGACGTGTATCCGCTCGCGAAACTCGGCCCGACGGCGATCGGCGTCGGCATGGTGGCGACGGGCATCGGCTATAACGAAGAAGCGTTCAAGAAGGCCGGCCTGCCGCCGCCGGACTCGTGGAAAGTGCTCACCGATGCGCGCATCAAGGGCAAGCTCGGCGTTCCGCCGATCACCAACACTTACGGCCTGCATACCCTCGTGATGCTCGCGCGTCTCTCGGGCGGCGGCGAGAAGAACATCGATCCCGGCTTCACGGCGATGACCAAGCAAGTCGCGCCCAACGTGCTCTCGTGGGCCCCGACGCCCGGCGAAATGGATGGCCAGATGCAATCCGGCGACGTGATTCTCGCGCCCTACGGCAGCGGTCGCGCGGTCGCGTTGCAGAACACCGGGTTTCCGCTCAAGTTCGTCTATCCGAAGGAAGGCGCGGTCGCGCTGCAAGTGGCGGCGTGCGTGCTCGCGGAAAACGCGCAGCCCAAGCTGTCGCAGGAATTCGTTCAATACTTGCTGACGCCCGAAGTGCAACTGCTGCAAGCGCAGAACATCGGTCTCGGGCCGGTCAACAAGACCGTGAAGCTCGCGCCGGAAGTCGCCGCGCGCGTGCCTTACGGTCCCGAGCAGGTGTCGAAGCTCACCGCCGTCGACTGGGCGACGATCAACCAGCATCGCACGGAATGGACGGAACGCTGGAACCGTTCGGTCGAGCGCTAAAGCCGCGCATCCGCATCTGTCGAAGGAGTCACGCGCATGGCATTCCTGACGCTTCAGGGCATCTCCAAACGCTACGGCGATTTCACGGCGATCGAACATGTCGATCTGTCCGTCGAACGCGGCGAATTTCTCTCGCTGCTCGGTCCGTCCGGCTGCGGCAAGACCACGACACTGCAGATGGTCGCGGGCTTCGTCACGCCGACGAGCGGCCGCATCCTGCTCGATGGCCGCGACATCACCAACGAGCGCCCGGAGAAGCGCGGCATCGGCGTGGTGTTTCAAAGCTACGCGCTGTTTCCTCACATGACGGTGGCGGGCAACGTCGGCTTCGGGCTGGAGATGCGCAAGGTGAAGCGCCGCGAGCGCGAAGAGCGCATCGAGGAGGCGCTCGCTCTGGTGCGGCTCAAGGGCCTCGGGCATCGCTATCCGAAGGAACTGTCGGGCGGGCAGCGGCAGCGCGTGGCGATTGCGCGCGCCATCGCCATGCAGCCGGAACTGTTGCTGCTCGACGAACCGATGTCCAATCTGGACGCGAAGCTGCGCGAGGAAATGCACATCGAATTGCGCGCGATCCAGAAGCGTCTCGGCATCACGACGATCCTCGTCACGCACGATCAGGTCGAGGCGATGACCATGAGCGACCGCATCGCGGTGATGCATGGCGGCAAGATCGCGCAACTCTCCACGCCCTACGATGCGTACGAGCGTCCGGCGACGCCCTTCGCTTCGACCTTTCTCGGCCGCACGAATGCGTTCGCGGGCGAAGTGCTGCAGCGCAATCCGCGTTGCGCGGTCGTGAACGTCGCCGGGACGGAACTGCATGTGCCGCACGAAGGCCGTCACGTCGATGGCGCGGTGAATGTCTATATTCGCCCGGAGAAAGTGCATCTCGCCAACGGCGATGCGCGCATCAGAGGACGTATCGCGACGCGTGTGTTCATCGGCAATCAATGGCTGCTCGAAGTGGAGACGGCGCTCGGCAAGTTGCGCATCGCGCAGCCGAACCACGGCGCGCCGCCGCCGCAAGAAGGCGACGAAGTGGGTCTCGACTGGACCGACGACGACCTGCGCGTGCTCACGCAAGACGGCAAGGAGACGCTGCATGGCCACGCTTGACGACGCTCGCCCCGGCGCTGCGCCGTGGCTCTTGTCCGGCCCCGCGCTGCTGCTGTTCACCGGCCTGCTGCTGGTGCCCTTGATCCTCACGCTCGTCCTCTCCTTCCGCGTTTTCAGCGATACGGCCGGCATCACCAGCGCGTTCACGCTGTCGAACTATTGGGAAGTCGTGAGCGACCCGTACTACGGCACGATCTTTCTGCGCACGGCGGGCCTCGCAACGGGCGTGACGCTCCTGTCGATCGTGCTCGGCGTGCCGGAGACGATCATCCTCGCGCGCATGAAGAAGCCGTGGCAATCGCTGTGTCTGCTGATCGTGCTCGGGCCGCTGCTGATCTCGGTCGTCGTGCGCACGCTCGGCTGGCAGATTCTGCTCGGCAACAACGGCGTGCTCAATAACGTGCTGCAAGCCCTGCATATCACCGACGAACCCATCCGCCTCGTCTTCACGATGACCGGCATGATCATCGCGCTGACGCACGTGCTGGTGCCGTTCATGGTGATGTCCGTCTGGGCCAACATGCAGAAGCTCGACCCGCAAGTGGAATGGGCGGGCCGCTCGCTCGGCGGATCGCCGCTCAAGGTGTTTCGCCGCGTGGTGCTGCCGCAGATCATGCCGGGCGTGCTGTCGGGATCGATCATCGTCTTCGCGCTGTCGGCGTCCGCATTCGCCACGCCCGCGCTCATTGGCGGACGGCGGCTCAAGGTGGTCGCGACCGCCGCCTACGACGAGTTTCTCGGCACGCTGAACTGGCCGCTCGGCGCGAGCATCGCCGTGTTGCTGCTGATCGCGAACGTGGCCATCGTGATGGGATGCAGCCGTCTCGCCGAGCGCCGCTTCAAGCACATTTTCGACTGACCGCGAGGACACGCACATGAAGCAGAACGGCCCGCTCGCGCTCGTATTCAACGCGCTTTTCCTGACTTTCATTCTCGCGCCGCTCGTCGTGGTGATGCTCGTCTCGTTCACCGACAAGGGCTTCATTTCGATGCCCTTCGACGGCGCATCGTTGCGCTGGTTCCACGCGATCATCGAGAACGGCGACATCGTGTCGGCGTTCTGGCTGTCGATCAAGCTCGCGTTCGCGGCGGCGACCATCGGCGTACTGCTCGCCGTGCCGGCCGCGCTGGCGATCGCGCGTTACCGCTTTCCCGGCCGCGCCGCGCTCACGGGCTTCTTCCTCTCGCCGATGATGATTCCCGCCGTCGTGCTCGGCATCGCGTTCCTGCGCTTCCTGTCGATGCTGAATCTGTCGGGATCGTTCTGGTCGCTCGTGTGCGCGCATGTGGTGATCGTGCTGCCGTATGCGCTGCGGCTCGCGCTCTCGTCGGCGGTCGGCCTGGACCGCGATGCCGAACGCGCGGCGCTGTCCTGTGGCGCGAGCCGCTTCACCGCGTTTCGCCGCGTCGTGTTGCCGATGATCCGCACCGGCGTCGCGGGCGGCTGGGTGCTGTCCTTCATCCAGAGCTTCGACGAACTGACGATGACGATTTTCGTCGCCACGCCCGGCACCACGACGCTGCCGGTCGCCATGTACAACCAGATCGCGCAGACGATCGATCCGCTGGTCGCGAGCGTCTCGGCGGTGCTGATCGTCGGCACGGTGCTCCTGATGATTCTGCTCGACCGCATGGTCGGACTCGACCGTATTCTGATCGGAGAAGCCCGATGACTTCTGCTAGTCCCGACGTACTCGTTCTCGGCGGCGGCCTCGTCGGATCCGCCGTCGCCTACGGTCTCGCCCGCGAAGGCGCGCGCGTGACCGTGCTCGATGAAGACGACGGCGGCTTGCGTGCCTCGCGCGGCAACTTCGGCCTCGTGTGGATTCAGGGCAAGGGCTACGGCCTGTCGCCGTATGCGCGCTGGTCGCGTTCGTCGGCGGTGCGCTGGCCTGCGCTCGCGGAGTCGCTTCACGCCGAATCGGGCGTCGATGTGGCGCTGCGCCAGCCCGGCGGCTTCCACTTCTGCTTCAACGACGCCGAACTCGCCGACCGCGAAAAGCGCCTTTCGACGCTGCAAGCCGAACTCGGCGATTACCCGTATCAGATCCTCACCGGCGCCGAAGTGCGCGAGCGCATTCCGCAAGTCGGGCCGAAGGTGATCGGCGCGAGCTATACGCCGATGGACGGCCATGTGAATCCGCTGAAACTGCTGCGCGGCCTTCATACGTCGATGCAGACGCGCGGCGTGCGCCTCGTTTCCGGCGAGCGCGCCGAGCGCATCGTGCCCGAAGCGAACGGCTTCGTCGTGCAGGGCAAGCGCGGCACGTATCGCGCGGGACGCGTGGTGCTGGCGGCGGGTCTCGGCAATCGCACGCTCGCGCCGTTCGTCGGGCTGAATGCGCCGGTCGCGCCCAATCGCGGACAAGTGCTGGTGAGCGAGCGCGTCGCGCCGTTCCTGCACTATCCGACGCTCAACGTGCGTCAGACCGACGAAGGCAGCCTGCAATTCGGCGATTCGATGGAAGAAGTGGGCTTCGACGATTTCACGACCACGCCCGTCCTCGCCGATATCGCCCGGCGTGCGGTGCGCGCCTTCCCGCTGCTGGAGCATGTGCGCCTCGTCCGCATGTGGGCCGCGTTGCGCGTCTACAGCCCCGACGGCTTTCCCGTCTATGACCAGTCGGAGCGGCATCCCGGCGCGTTCGTCGTGACCTGCCACAGCGGCGTGACGCTCGCCGCCGCGCACGCGATGCGCATCGCTCCGTGGATTCTCGGCGCACCGGTTCCCGACGAACTGCCCACCTTCTCCGCGCGCCGCTTCGAGCACGCCAAAGAACTCATCTCCGCACATTGAGCACGCACGACATGACTTCATCGACACCTACGCTTTTCAAGCCGCTGCCGGGCGCGGACGGCGCGAGCATCGACATCTTCTTCAACGACCGGGCGCTGACCGTGCAAGGCGGACGCTCCGTCGCGGCGGCTTTGCTCGCGGCGGGCGTGTCGCGGTTTCGCGCGACGCCGGTTTCGGGCGCACCGCGCGCGCCTTACTGCATGATGGGTGCGTGCTTCGAATGCCTCGTCGAGATCGACGGCGTGCCGAGCCGCCAGAGCTGCATGGTCGAAGTGAAAGCCGGCATGCGCATCCGGTCGCAGGAAGGCGCGCGCGATCTGCCCCCTTCGATCGGCACCGATACCGCCGACGCATCGCTGGAGAACGCACATGGCCGCTGAACTCGTTTCGTCGCATGCCGAAGCTGTCGATGTCGTCGTGATCGGCGCCGGTCCCGCGGGCATGAGCGCCGCGACGCGTGCCGCGCGCGCGGGCCTCAAGACCGTGTTGATCGACGAACAGGACGCCGCCGGCGGACAGATCTATCGCGGCATCGGCCGGGCGGACGCGCGCCGCAAGGAGATTCTCGGTCCCGATTACGCGGCGGGCGGCGCGATCGCCCAGGCGTTCGCGGCATCGGGCGCGCGGCATCTGACGGGCGCGACCGTGTGGCAGGTCACGCGCGAGCGCGGCATCAACTATCTGAAGGACGGCAGGATCGGCAGCTTCGACGCCCAGCGCGTGATTCTCGCGAGCGGCGCGATGGAGCGGCCTTTTCCGATTCCCGGCTGGACGCTGCCCGGCGTGCTGACGGCGGGCGCCGCGCAAATCCTGCTCAAGAGCGCGGGCGAAGTGCCTGCCGCGCCGCCGATTCTCGCGGGATGCGGACCGCTTCTCTATCTGCTCGGCTGGCAGTACATCCGCGCGGGCGTGCCGATTCGCGCGCTCGTCGACACGACGCGCCACGAAGACCGCTGGCGCGCGAAGCGTCACATGCTGTCGGCCTTGCGCGCGTGGCCGTATCTCAGCAAAGGACTGCAGCTGATGCGCACGCTGCGCGAAGCGGGCGTGCCGATGTTCGAGGCCGCCGACGACCTGCGCGTCGAATCGCGCACCGGCGCCGACGGCGTGGAGCATGCGAGCGCGCTCGGCTTCACGACGCAGGGCGCGGCGCACCGCATCGAAGCGGACGTGATTCTGCTGCATCAGGGCGTCGTGCCGAATACGCAGTTCACGCAGGCGTTGCGCGCGACGCATCGCTGGGATAACGCGCAACTCTGCTTCACGCCGAAGACCGACGCATGGGGCGAGCTCGACGTGCCCGGCATCTTCGTCGCGGGTGACGGCGCGGGGATCGGCGGCGCGCAGGCGGCGGCCTTGCAGGGCGCGCTCGCGGGCGTCGCGGTGGCGGCGCAACTCGGCGCGATCGATACCCGCAAGCGCGATCTCGAAGCGATGGCGCTCAGGCGCGATCTCGCGGGCGCCCTGCGCATCCGTCCGTTCCTCGATTCGCTGTATCGTCCGCGCGATGTGAACCGCATTCCGAAGAACGAAACCATCGTCTGCCGATGCGAGGAAGTCACTGCGGGCGAGTTGCGCAAGTTCGTCGAGCTGGGCTGCGTCGGGCCGAACCAGGCGAAGTCGTTCGGGCGCTGCGGCATGGGACCGTGCCAAGGCCGCATGTGCGGGCTGACGGTGACGGAAGTCATCGCGGATGCGCGGCGCGTGTCGCCTGCCGAGGTCGGCTATTACCGCATTCGCCCGCCGATCAAACCGCTCACGCTCGGAGAACTCGCCGGTGAATGAAATCAGCGAAGGCGATGTGATCGTCGTCGGCGGCGGTCTGCACGGCACCAGCAGCGCGTTGCATCTGGCGAAGCGCGGCGTAAAAGTCATCGTGCTCGAAGCGGATTACGTGGCGCGTCATTCGTCGGGCGTCAACGCGGGCGGCGTGCGCACGCTCGGGCGTCCGCTGCCCGAAATTCCGCTCGCGCTGATGTCGCGCGAAATATGGCACGGCATGACCGATCTGCTGGGCGAGGATGGCGGCTTCGTGCCGTCGGGGCAACTGAAGATCGCGGAAACGGAAGCCGAGCTCGAAACCTGCCGCGAACGCGTCGCGCTTTTGGCGTCGCATGGCTTCACGCACGAGAAGATCATCGATCGCGAAACCGTGCTCGAACTGGAACCGGCGCTCGCGAGGCACGTGACCGGCGGCATCTGGGTCGAGCGCGATGGCTACGCGTTGCCGTACCGCACGACGACTGCCTTCAGGCTCGCGGCGCAACGTCTGGGCGTGCGCTTTCTGGAAGGCACGCCGGTGAGACGCATCGAACAGCGCGGCGAGCGATGGTTCGCGCAGACGCCGCGCGGCACGTTCGGCGCGCAGAAGATGCTCATCGCGTCGGGCGCGTGGTCCGGCGAGTTGTCGAAGCAGGCGGGCGAGCCGGTGCCCGTGCATCCCGAAGGCCTGATGCTGATGGTCACGCACCGGGTCGCGCCCTTCTGCCGCGCGACGCTCGGCGCGACGGGCCGTCCGCTGTCCTTCAAGCAATTCGACAACGGCACGGTCGTGATCGGCGGCAAGCTGATCGGCATCGCGGAACTGGCGAACCGTCACGGCGAAGTCGATTTCATGCGCCTCGTGAAAAGCGCGCAGACGGTCACGGATCTTTTTCCGCATCTGCGTCATCTCGGCGTGAATCGCGCGTGGGCGGGCGTCGAAGCATTTACCGAAGATGAACTGCCGGTGATTTCGGCAAGCCGCACGGCGTCGAATTTGTACTACTCGTTCGGCTATTGCGGCAGCGGCTTTCAGCTCGGGCCGGGCTGCGGCAAGCTCGTCTCCGAACTCATGCTCGACGGCGAGCCGTCGCTGTCGCTCGATGCATTCGCCATCGACCGTTTCGATGTGCGCGCCACGTCGGCAGCCGCCGATGCGTTGCCGCTCGTCACGCACTGATCCGTATTCCCCAACCCTTTCGTAAGGAGAACAAGTAATGAGCGATATCGTTCGCATCGACACCAATCAGCGCATGAGCCGCGTCGTGAAGGCGGCGGGACTCGTGTTCATCGGCGGGCAGACGTCCGCGGATCAGACGCCCGATATCAAGCTGCAGACGGCAAAGGTGCTCGAAAAGATCGATGGCTTCCTGGACAAGGCGGGCATCGACAAGACCCGTCTCGTGTCGGCGCAAGTGTGGCTGTCGGATATCGCGCGTGATTTCGCGGGCATGAACGAAGTGTGGGATGCGTGGGTTCCCGAAGGCTGCGCGCCGACGCGTGCGACCGTGGAAGCGAAGCTCGCGTCGCCTGCGTTGCTGGTGGAGATCGCCGTCATCGCGACGAGCTGACGGCGGCCGGGGCGGTCTCGTTGCAGGCAACCGGCGACTCGATTCTCCGGTTGGCGACGCGACGCCGCCCCCTGAAAGACGGCGCGCGGTACTATGTTCACGGACCGTCCCGCACACCCCGTCTCATGGAACTGAAGCAGATTCAGTACTTCATCGCGCTTTTCGAGGAAGGCACCGTCACGCGTGCCGCAAAGCGGCTGAACATTGCGCAGCCGGCGCTCAGCATGCAGGTCGCCAAACTCGAATCCGAGATCCGGCAGAAGCTCTTCGAGCGCGGGCCGCACGGCATGGCGCCCACCGAAGCCGCACGATTGATGTACCGCCTCTACACGCCGATCCTGCGCGACATCGACCACGCAAGGGAGCACCTGAGCCGTCGCGATGTCATCGTGACGGGCCGCGTGTCGCTTGGGATGGTCTCGTCGGAAGCGCAGAGCGTATTGCCCGAATCGCTCGCCCGCTTCGATGCGCTTTTCCCGCAAGTCGAAGTATCCGTCGCCGATGGCTTCAGCGCGCAACTGATCGACGCCGTCGAATCGGGCCGGCTCGATGCGGCCATCATCAACAAGCCGCGCGGACGCCTGATGCTGGACGTCAAGCCGTTGCTCGTCGAAGAAATGGTGCTGGTGACGAGCGCGCTGCACGGCCCCGAGCTTCCCGGCACGATCGATCTGACCGGGCAGCCGGACATCGAGCTCGTGTTGCCTACGCGGCGCAACGGTCTGCGCGGCGCGCTCGATGCCGCCCTGATGGCGGCCGATGTCGTCATCCAGCCGAAGTTCGAGATCGATCTGCTGAGTACCATCGTGCAGTTCGTCGAGCAGAGCAGCGTCGCGACGATCCTGCCGCGCGTCGTGGTGCAGGCGCAAGCGGACGAAGGCCGCTTGCGCATACGCACGATCTCGGCGCCGCCCATCGTGCGCCACATCATTCAGGTGACGCATCCGAAGCGGCCGATCGGGCCGGCCGCCGAGGCATTGATCGCGATCATCGCCGAGGAGATCGGACGCGTGACGACGCGCGCGCCGGAATGACGCGCGCCGTGAAGGTCACGAAGGACTGCCCGCGTTGCCGTTCTCGAGCTTGCCGAGCGTCTCCGGCACCACGAACGCGCCGACGAGAAAGATCACGCTGATCGCGCCGACGAAAATCGCGAGCGTCGACGGCAACTGGCTCGCATCCTTCGCGACGAGCGAGACGAAGGTCGGCATCATCCCGCCGATCGCGAAGCCGATGTTCCACGAGAGGCCCGTTCCGGTCGCGCGAATCGCGGTCGGAAAGCGCTCGTTCAGGAAGATCAGTATGGGCGCGTAACCGGCGCTGCCGAGCGCGGACAACAACACCGCATAGACGCCGATCATCGTGATGCTTTCTGCCGTCGGCAACAGCAGAAAGAGGCCGGGCAAGGCGACGAGCCGGATGATGCCGATCCAGATGAACGCGCCCTTGCGCCCGATGAACGTGCTGAGATGCCCCGCCAAAACCGATGCGATCACCACCGCCACGCTGCAGATCATCAGGATCGCGGCGGCCGCCCCGTTCGGCGCGTGGCTCACGACCTTGAGGAACGTCGGCAGATAGCCCGACGTGAGGTAGTAGCCGCTGCCGCCGCCGATGGTCAGCAGGAGATTCACGAACAACACGCCGCGGTACTCGCGCGAGAACAGCGTGCGGATCGGCGAGCGCACCACTTCGGCCTTTGCGCGCTCGGTATTCGCCGCGGCCTTCGCGGCTTTTTCGGCGGCGAGCTTCTTCCACAGCGGCGACTCTTCGAGACTGTTGAAGACGAAGAGACCGAGCACCGAACTCACGATCCCGGTGAAGAACATGCAGCGCCAGCCCCACACGTCGAAGGCATCGCCGGGAAAGAGCGCGGACATCGCGAGAAAGGTGAGCGATGCCAGAAGCGCGCCGAGTCCCGCGCCGCCGCCGCCGATCAGCCCCGACACCGCGCCGCGATATTTCGGCGCGACCGATTCGGTGCCGATCGTATGCGTCGACGCCACCACGCCGCCGACGAACACGCCCTGCACGAGACGCAGCAGCAGGAAGAGGATCGGCGCGACGATGCCGGCCTGCGCGACCGTCGGCAGCGCGCCGAAAGCCGCAGTGGACAACCCGACGCCGACGACCGCGAAGATCATGGCGCCCTTGCGGCCGCGACGATCCGCATACGAGCCGAAGAGCGCGGAGCCGAGCGGACGCATCAGCAGCGTCACCGCGAATGAAGCGTAGACCGCCGCGAGCGAGAGCATCGCGTGTTCGGACGGGAAGAACAGACGCCCGACAACCGGCGCCACATACAACAACACGAACAAGTCGAACAGATCGAGGGCCCAGCCGATGCAGGACGCCATCACTGCACCCATGATCTGCCGCTGATTTGCCGGAAGCACGGCGGCTCCGTCTTGCGCTGCTACGGACATGTGTATCTCCTTTGGATTACCGCAGGCACGCTTTTATGGATGCGTGCTCTTGTTACGATTGAAAAACGAAATTGCTCGAGCAGTGTCAGTACGCGGCGGCGAGCGGCGGGGCCATGCTCGCGCTTCGCTGCGCGACCATCGCGTCGGCGATCTTCTCGGCGATCATGATGGTCGGTATGTTCGTATTGGCCGATGGCAGCCTCGGCATCAGCGATGCATCCACGACGCGCAAGCCGCGCGCGCCGTGCACGCGCCCTTCGGTATCCGTGACGGCATCGCGATCCTCCGCGCCGCCCATGCGGCATGTGCCGCTCGCGTGCCACACGCCGAACACGTTCGCGCGGATGAACGCGGCGAGCGCGCGGTCGTCGGCGAGCAGCGCGTCCATCTTCAGTCCGCGCGTGAAGAAGCGTTCGATGAGGAAACGGCGCACCGGCGCGGGCGCATCGAGCAGCACGCCGAGAACGGACGTGAGGCGCGCATTGCCCTCGCCGACCCGGCTCAGCGCCTTCACGCGCGCAGAAAACGCCGCCGGAAAGAAGTCGCGCGAACTGCGCCCGAGTCCCGATGCGTGGACCACGCTCGCCAGCATCCGCACGCCCGCGGCGAGGCGCTGCACATCGCGTTCGTCGTCGAGCAGATTGAGATCGACGCGCGGCGCGGCGGCCGCATCGGGCGATGCGAGCTGCACGCGGCCACGCGAATACGGCCGGTTGCACCACAGAAAGAAGAGTCCGAGCCGGTTGCCGAGCGCATGCCACGCCGCACGCGTCGCGCTCGACAGATACAGGTCCGAGGCATCGCAGCCCGCGACGCCGGAACTCAGACGCGCGGCCATCATGCTGGCGCGGCGTCGTGCGAGCGGCATGCGAAAGCGCGGCTCGAGAAAATGACAGAACGTCAGCGACGGATGATCCTGCAGATTGCGTCCGACGCCCGGCAAGTCCACTTCGCACGCGATGCCGAGCGCCGCGAGCTCGCGCGCATCGCCGATGCCCGCGCGCATCAGCATCGCCGGCGACTGCAGCGCGCCCGCGCTCAGCACGACTTCGTCCGCATCGAACTGAACGCGCTCGCCGTTCTCCGCAATCGCGACGACACCGCGCGCCGTCGCGCCGTCCATCACGATGCGTTCCACGCGCAGCTTCGCGTAGACCGCGAGATTCGGACGCCTGCGCGTGGCCTCGTCGAGATAGGCGATGGCCGTGGACACGCGCCGATCGTCGATATTGGAGAACGCGCCGGGAAAGAACCCGTCGCCGAACTCGCCATTCTGGTCCTGCAACTGCGCGACCCCGTTCTCGCGCAGACCCTTTGCGAACGCGTGGCAGAACGCCGGCCAGTCGTCGGGCATGATGCGGCGGATCGGCACCGGGCCGTCGCTGCCGTGCATCTCGCCGCCGGGAAAGTTCACGTCGCGTTCGAGCTTGCGAAAGTACGGCAGCACGTCGCGCCACGCCCAGCCATCGGCGCCGTTCGCGGCCCATTCGTCGTAATCGCGCGGCAGGCCGCGATTGGCCGACTGCACGTTGATGCTCGAGCCGCCGCCCATCACGCGGCCCTGCTCGTAGACGCGCGGCGCGGCATCCTTCGTGGCCTTCGCTTTCAGGTCGGGCCAGATGTAGGTATCGCCGCAGAAGACCGGCATCGGATAGCTGTCGAGAATGGCCTCGGGCACGGCGCCGGGCGGCGTATCCGCGCCCGCCTCGATCAGCGCGACGCGCAGCGACGGCACCGCCGACAGCCGATGCGCCAGCACGCATCCCGCCGAGCCGCCGCCCACGATCACGACATCGAAGCGCTCCATCGCCTGTCTCCTTTTATTGTGCAAAGCGCGGGATCAGGACCCGCGAAACACCGGCTTGCGCTTGCCGTGGAACGCTTCGACGCCTTCGCGGAAATCGTCCGACGAGCGCAGGCGGCTATAGCAATGGCCTTCGAGTTCGATCGCGATCGAAAGCGGCGCGTCTTCCGAGTCGTTCAGCAGCTTCTTCGCCGTGCGCTGTGCCAGCGGCGAGAACGCGCGCAGTTCGTCGACGAGCGCATCCGTCGCCGATTCGAGTTCCGCGTCGGCCACGCAGTCCACCGCGATGCCCCATTCGTACGCCTGCTTGCCGGGAATGCGGCGCGAGCGCATCACGATGTCCTTCGTGCGGCCGATGCCGACCATCGACTGCAAGCGCGCCGAGCCGCCCGAGCCGGGAATCTGCCCGAGCTTCTGCTCCGGCAGCGCATAGAACGTCGTATCGGTGACGATGCGGAAATCGCACGCGAGCGACAACTCGAAGCCCACGCCGAAGCAGAATCCGCGATTGGCCGCGATGACCGGCTTCGAGCAGCGCGCGGGCGCCGCGATATTCCACGCGAGCTTCGACACATGTTCCGGCGATGCCTCGAGAAAGCCCTTGATGTCGCCGCCGCTCGAGAAGTGCTCGCCCCTGGCGCGCACGACGATCACGCGCACGCGGTCGTCCTCGTCGAGCGCCTCGAATGCAGCGCGCAACTGGTCGCGGGCGTGCATCGAAATGACGTTGAACGGCGGGCGATGCAGGATGATGTCGGCGCGCTCGCGGGCGGCGTCGATCTCGACTGAAAAGCCGTCCAGGTCTTGCAGCAGCGTCTGGCCGCGATGGTTCAAATCGCTCATGTTCGGTTACTCCTTGGTGGTCTCTGTAGAGGTTGCGTGGGTCTCGCTCGCGTATTCGCCGGCCTGCAGCTTGCGGCGCAGGATCTTGCCGACCGGAGACTTCGGTATGTCGTCGACGAACACGTATTCGCGCGGCCGCTTGAAGTTGACGAGATCGGACTGACGGCACCAGCCGTCGAGCGCTTCTGCATCGACGAACTCGCGGCGCTTGATGAACGCGACGACGCGCTGGCCCCATCGCTCGTCCTTGACGCCCGCGACCGCGACTTCGTCGACGGCCGGATGCAGCGACAGCACCGATTCGATATCCACGGGCGAGATGTTTTCTCCGCCGCTGATGATCATGTCGTCGACGCGGCCGGTGACGTACAGGTCGCCGTCGGCATCGAAGTAGCCGGTGTCGCCGGTGAAGTACCAGCCTTCGCGCAGCGACTTCGCATTCGCGTCCGGGCGATTCCAGTAGCCTTCGAAAGCCTCGTCGCCGAGCAGGTCCGCGATGATCTGGCCTTCCTCGCCGACAGCGGCGATCTGATCGGGCGATACGGCATCCAGCTTCACGACGCGCAGCCGCGTGTTGATGCCCGCGCGCCCCGCGCTGCCGGGCTTCTTCGTCGCGTCCTGATCGATGCTGAACGTATAGACCTCGGACGAGCCATAGTGATTGACGAAGAGTTCCGGCTCGAAGGCGGCAGACAGGCGCTTGAGCAGGCCGTCGTTCATCGGCGCGCCCGCGAAACCGAGCTTCCTGACCGACGACGTGTCCGTGGCCGCGAACGTCTTGTCGGCGAGCAGGTCGTGATAGAGCGTCGGCACGAGGTAGAGGCACGTGAGCCCGTGCGCGGCGATGGATTCGAGCGCGAGCTTCGCGTTCCAGCGGCGCACGCAGACGAACAGGCCGTCGACGAGCGCCATCGCGAGCAGCGAGCGCACGCCCATCGTGTGATAGAGCGGCATCACGCCGAGCGTTCTCTCGCCCCGCCGATACAGGTTCTGCGCGACATGCGCGAGCGCGCCCGCGCGTTCGTGACGATGACGCCGCGGCACGCCCTTGGCCTTGCCGGTGGTGCCGGACGTGTAGAGGATCAGCGAGATGTCGTCGGCGGTGGCGCGCGTCGTCGCGTCGTGGCGCGCTTCGCTGCGGTCGGCAACGAGCGCATCGAAGCCCAGGTTGCGGCCGGGCGCATCGTCGAGGCCGATGCGCGGCACGTTCTGCGCAGCCGGACTCTGGATGACGGCATCGGCGCAAACGGGCTCGTAGACGATCGCCTTCACGCCGGCATCGGTCACGCAATAGTCGAGTTCCTCCGGCTTCGCGCGCCAGTTGAGCGGCACGATCACGATGCCGGCGAATTGTCCCGCCCAATGCAGCGTCGCCATTTCCCAGCGGTTCTGCAGCACGACGAGCAGCCGGTCGCCGCGTTCGAGACCGAGCGCGCGCAGGCCATCGGCGACATTCAGGATCACGCGATGCCACTGTGCATAGGTCAGTTGCAGTTCGCCATCGACGAGCGCGAGCGCGTTCGGACTGCGCTCGACGCTTTGCAGAAAGGTGCGGCCGAGATCAAGCATGTTCGACCTCGCTCGTGTCCGCTTGCGTCCGGCGGCGCGCCGCCACGTCGAGCACCGCCGCCACGATCGGCGTGTAGCCCGTACAGCGGCAGATATGCCCCGACAGCATTTCGCGCACTTGCTCCTCGGTCGGATTCGGCACGCGTTGCAGATAATCCGCGCACGACATGAGGATGCCCGCCGTGCAGAAGCCGCACTGCAAGGCGTGATGCCGCTGGAACGCCTGCTGCAGGTCGCCGAGCGTCTGCTCGGGCGCGAGACCTTCGACGGTATCGATACGCCGTCCGTCCGCCTGCACCGCGAGCATCAGGCACGCGCGCGCCGCGACGCCATCGACGTGCACGGTGCATGCGCCGCAGACGCCGTGTTCGCAGCCGACGTGCGTGCCGGTCGCGCCCAGTTCGTGCCGGATGAAATCCGACAGCAGTTCGCGCGGCTCGCAATGGCCGCTGCGTTCGCGGCCGTTGAGCGTCAGCGCGATGCGCTGCCGTTCGTCCCGCCGCATGATGTTTGCCGACATGTCGCTCACTTCGCCTCCTCGATCACACGCCATCCGAGTTGCCGGACCAGATTCCGGCGATATTTCGCGCTGATATGCGCGTCGTCCTGCGCGTTCAGTTTCCAGCTCAAATCGTTCAGTGCGCCGCGCAGGTCGTCGCCTGCGAGACGCGGCCAGCTTTCGACCACGGGCCTGTCGGCGACGCCGCCCACCGCGATGCGAATCGCATCGTCCGATACGACCGCCGCGCACGCGACGATCGCGAAATCGCCGTGACGCGCGGAGAATTCGCTGAACGCGTAGCGCTCGCCAGCTTTTCGCAGCGGAAAGCGCACCGCTTCGACGAGTTCGTCCGGCTCGCGCGCGGTCATCAACATGCCCTGAAAGAAATCCTGCGCGGCGAGCGTGCGCCGCTTCTTCTTCGAGCGCAGCATCACGTCGCCGCCGAGCGCCGAGAGCACGAGCGGCAGTTCCGCGCTCGGGTCCGCATGTGCGATCGATCCGCACACCGTTCCGCGATTGCGGATCTGAAAATGCGAGATATGCGGAAAGGCCATCGCGAGCAGCGGCACTTCTTCTGCGAGCGTCGCGCGCCATTCGACGCTGCCTTGCGTCGCGGCCGCACTCACGACGAGCCGCCCCGCTTTCTCGTCGATGCGCACGGCACTGAGTTCGGCGGTGCGGGATATATCGACGAGCATCTTCGGCTGCGCGAGCCGCATGTTGAGCACGGCCATCAGCGACTGTCCGCCCGCCAGCACGCGCGCGTCCTCGCCGTATTGCGCAAGGGCGTCGAGCGCGTCCTGCGTGGTCGGCGCGCGCAGATAATCGAACGCTACGGGCTTCATGCGCGCCTCCTGAAACGTGCGAGGAATCTCGCGAGCCACGATCCGCGCGTCTGCACCGGCTTGCCCGCCGCCTGCCGCCCGAGCGATTCGAACAATTGATTCAGCACGACCTTCGTCGCGCCTTCGAGCATGCGGCCGCCGACCGCGGCGACCTTGCCCGACACCTGCGCTTCGTAGTCGTACGTGAGCCGCGTGCCGCTGCCTTGCGGCTTCAGTTCGACGAGACCGCTGCCGCGCGCGCTGCCGAGCGGCGACGTGCCCGCGCCCGCCAGCCGCAGACGATGCGGCGCGTCGATCTCCGACAAGCCGATGCGCGCCTCGAAACGTGCCTTGATGAGGCCGACGCCCACGGTCACGTCCGCGCGATACTGGTTCGGCGCGGTTTCTTCGAGCGCATGACAGCCCGGAATCACGTTAGCGAGCGCCTTCGGATCGAGCAGCACGGCGAACACGGCTTCCGGCGTCGCGGGCAGATCGACGCTTCCCTGCGCCGTCAGTGCGCGTCCGCCGCCCGGCGTCGCGGGCTTCGCCGCCGGCGCTTCGCGATATTCGGGGCGCGACGGCTCCGGATCGTCGATGCCGATCATCGCCATGACCCTGGACGGCGTGAGCGGCAAGCGAAT
Organism: Caballeronia sp. ATUFL_F1_KS39; assembly: GCF_023630985.1. NCBI lineage: Bacteria > Pseudomonadati > Pseudomonadota > Betaproteobacteria > Burkholderiales > Burkholderiaceae > Caballeronia > Caballeronia sp. ATUFL_F1_KS39. The sequence continues at coordinate 40,423 of NZ_JALQDZ010000041.1, forward strand.
GTCTTCGACGCCGAGCGCATCGGCCACCGCGTTCGCGATGCACGGCGGCGTGCTCATGTTGTTGCCTTCGCCGAGCCCTTTCGCGCCGAGCGGCGTGAACGGCGACGGCGTCTCCAGATGCACGATCACCGGATCGGGCACTTCGCAGGTCGTCGGCATCAGATAGTCGGCGAGCGTGCCGGACTGGAAGCTGCCGTCCGCGCCGTAGCGGAACTCCTCCATCAGCGCCGCGCCGACGCCCTGCGCGAAGGCGCCGCGAATCTGGCCATCGGCGAGCGCGGGATTGAGGATCGTGCCGGCATCGTGCACGGTGACATAACGGTCGATCCGCACGCGCCCGGTCGCCCGGTCCACTTCGACGCCGCACATGTCGAACGCGAAGCCATACGCCGCCGACGTGTTGATGCGGTCGGCCTCGTCGGGCGCGTCCATGTGCGGCGGCGACCAGAACACCGTCTCGCGCAGGCCCGGCTCCTCGCCTTCGGGCAGGAGCGCGGGCGCCCAGTGCGGCGCATTGCTCGCGGCGCGCGCGAACGGCAGCGCGCGATCCTCGGCGTGCACAGGAAAGATGCGCGCGCCTTCGAAGCGGATCTCGTCGGGCGAGCAGCCGAACTGCTTCGCGAGCACGCGCGACAGCTTCTCGCGCACGCGCGTGGCGGCCAGATGCACCGTGCCCGCCACCGCGCCCGCGAAGCGGCTCGAATAGTTGCCCGCCGCGACGGACCACGCGTCCTTGTGCGTATCGAATTCGACGTTGACGACGATGTCCTTCGGGTCCAGCCCGAGCACATCGGCGACGACTTGCGCGCACACCGTCATGTGCCCCTGCCCCGCGGGCGTCGATGCGATCGTCACGACGACGCCGCCCAGCAGATCGACGCTGACTGTGGCGCTCGCGATCGCGCCGTTCTTCGGCCCGGCCTTGCGGCGCGCGTCGGCGGGCATGACGGTCGTGATGTAGCCCATGTTCGATACCGACGGCTCCACGATCGCCGCGAAGCCGATGCCGAAGAGCCGCCCTTCCCTGCGCGCGGCATCGCGGCGTGCGACGAGTTCGGCGTAGCCGCCTTCGTCGATCGAGCGGCGCAGCGCTTCCTGATAGTTGCCTGAATCGAGCAGCGCGCCGGCCGCCGCGCGATACGGAAACGCATCGGCGGGAACGAAGTTGCGGCGATACACGTCGAGCACGTCGAGCTTCAGTTCGATGGCAATGCGCTGAATCAGCCGCTCGAGCGCGAAGTACACCTGCGGTCCGCCGAAGCCGCGCACGAGGCCGGTCGGCGTCTTGTTCGTGAGCACGACCCGATTGCGCACGAGCAGATTCGGGATCGCATACGCGCCCGTCAGACAGCCGTGCATCCGGTAGAACGTCGCGGGCTCCGGCGCGCGCACGTAACCGCCGACGTCTTCGAGCTGGTCGTAGGACAGCGCGACGATGCGGCCATCGCTTTGCACCGCCGCCTCGATGGTCGAGAGGCGCGCCGTCGCGGAGGTCGCCGCGCTCAGGTGCTCCAGCCGGTCCTCGACCCATTTCACCGGCGCGCCCGCCTTGCGCGACGCGAGGCACATCAGCACGACATACGGAAACACGGCCTGCTTCACGCCGAAGCTGCCGCCCGAGTCGCGCGGAGCCTTGTGGCGCAGACGGTTCGCTGGCACGTTCAGCGCCATCGCCATGACGGCGTGCAGCGAGAACGGCCCCATGAAGTTCGACGTGACGTCGTAGCCTTCGTCGCCGGACAGATATTCGGCGATCACGACGCCGCACTCGATCGGCGCGCAGGTGTTGCGCGGATACTGCGCGACGAGCTTCACGCGATGCGGCGCGTTCTCGAACGCCGCTTCCGGCTCGCCGTAGCGGAAATGCCGGTCGCTGACGACGTTGCTGCCGACGCGCTCGTGCAGCAACGGCGCGTCGTCCCGCACCGACTGCTCGATCGACGTGACCGGATCGAGCGTCGCGTATTCGACCTTGATGAGATCGAGCGCGTCTTCCGCGAGGGCACGCGAATCCGCGATGGCGACCGCGACCGGCTCGCCCACATAGCGCACGCGGTCCATGGCGAGCGCCCACTGTTCCATCGGCGATTTCACGCCGACGACGAACGGACGCGACCACGCACGCAGATCGTCGCGCGTGAGCACCGCATGCACGCCGTGCAGCTTCAACGAGGCGTCCGTGTCGATAGAAACGATGTCGGCATGAGCGTGCGGCGAGCGCAGGACCGCGGCGTGCAGCGTGCCTGGTTTCACGGCAATGTCATCGCCGTAACGGCCGCGGCCCGTGAGAATCGCCGGATCTTCGAGGCGCTGCATGGCGCGGCCGACGTGGCGCTGCGGCGTGGCAACGGCGTCGTCGGCGACGCGTGCATTGATATCTGCGAAGGCGGTATCGCGCTGATTCATCGCATCATTCCTCATCTTGCGCGCGGCGGCCGAATGCATCGGCGAGGCCGCTCCAGCGTCGCGCGATCTCCTGATGCTCGATGCCGAAGAGATCGAGAATGCGCCCGACCGTGTGATCGACCACATCGTCGATGCTCTTCGGATGCGCGTAGAACGCGGGCACCGGCGGCATCACGATCGCGCCCATTTCGGTGGCGAGCGTCATGTTGCGCAGATGCGCGAGATTGAGCGGCGTTTCGCGCGCGACGAGCACGAGGCGGCGGCGTTCCTTGAGCATCACGTCGGCGGCGCGCGTGAGCAGGTTGTCGGCGAAGCCGTTGGCGACGGCCGCGAGCGTCTTCATCGAACACGGTGCAATCACCATGCCGTCGCTGACATACGATCCGCTCGCGACCGACGCGCCGATATCGCGCACGTTGTGGACGACGTCGGCGAGCTGGTCGATGTCGCCGCGTGTCAGCCCGAGTTCCTGCGCCGCCGTCACCGCGCCCGATGCCGACACGATCAGATGCGTCTCGTGCGTGCCGAGCCGCCGCAACGCAGCGAGCAGGCGCACGCCGATCACCGCGCCGCTCGCGCCGGAAATGCCGACGACGATGCGCTTCTTCTGCTCAGCCATGATTGCGCGCCAGGTAGGCGTCCAGTGCGCTGTTGTCGGCGGCGACGAGCGCGTCCAGATCGACTGCGTCCTGTCCGGGAATGCGCACGCGCGTAAAGACGTGCTCGGCATAGACGACGGGGCGCGTCGCATCGAGGCCCATCTTCGTGCTCATGCCTTGCAGATGCGCGGGCGCATCGGCGGGCTGGCCGACAGTCGTCGACGGATCGAGCGGCGAACCCTGCGCGCCCGCGATCACGACGAGATCGCGGTCCGCCTGAAAACGCGTCGCGATGGCCCATTCGATTTCGGCGGGATCGTGCACGTTCACATCGGGATCGACTACGACCACTTGCTTGATGTCGTAATGCGCGCCGAACGCGCAGAGGATCACGTTCTTCGCTTCGCCCTCGCGCTTCTTGTCGAACTGCACCCACAGGTGATAACGGCACACGCCGCCCACCGAAAGATGCACGTCCTTCACGTTGGGATGGCTGCGTTGAAGGTGCGCGAGCAGCGTCGCTTCGCGCGGAATCGCACCGAGCAGCAGATGCTCCATCTCGGCGGGCACGATCGTATGAAAGACCGGATCGAGCCGATGCGTCACCGCCGTCACTTCGATGACTTCGCGCGCTTCCTTTGCACTGTAGTACTTCGGGAATTCGCCGAACGGGCCTTCCGGCTCGCGCACGTCCGGCAGAATGCGCCCTTCGATCACGATCTCCGCGAACGCCGGCACATGCACGCCGTTCGTCACGCACGCGACGACGGGCAGCGGCGCGCCATGCAGCGCACCCGCGATCTCCAGCTCGTCGTGATCGATCGGCGTGATCGCTTGCGAAGCGAGCATCGTGAGCGGATCGACGCCGATGGCTACGGCGACATCCAGCGCATCGCCGGCTTCTTCCGCCGCGCGCTGAAAGGCATAGAGGTGGCGCGGCAGCAGCAGGATCGCCATGCGGTCGCGGCCATGCACCTGAATGCGGTTGATCGAAACGTTCTGCACGCCGGTCCGCGGATTGCGTGCAATCACGAGACCCGCGGTGATGTACGGGCCGTTGTCGTGTTCGCTATGCGTCGGAATCGGCAACAGCGCGTGCAGGTCGATGCCGTTCGTATGCACGACTTGCTGGCACGGCGCGTTTTCACGTTCGACGCGTTTCGATGGAAGCGGCGCAGCAGCAGCAGCCGAGAAGCGGGCGAGCAGTTCGGTTTCGTCGACGCCCATCGCTTCCGCGATCCATGCACGCTTCGCCATGAAGCCGCTGACGACAGGCACCGCGTGACCGCCCGGCTGCGTGAAGAACGCCGCCTGCGTGCCGTCGAGGCGCTTGGCGATGGCAGCGAGTTCATGTTCGAGCGCAACGGGCTTGTCGATCGTCGCGACGCGGCCGGTCCGCGCAAGATGCGCGAGCCAGTCGCGCAGCGAAAGGGAGCCGGTATCGGTGCGATCCGGGGCCCACGAGAATGCGGGATTGCCGTTCGTTGCGGCATCGCGTGTGTTCATCAGCGTCTCCATCTGGGCGCGCCTGCCAAAGCCAGCGCATTGGATGAAGCGTAGCGAGATCGCCCCATAACGGCTAATACTGTTTATTGATGCGCCGAATCATTCGTGCTTATATCGGTGCTAGCCCGGATGACACGGTTGTTGCGCTCACGTATCAATGGAGCACGCGCGAATGGGCGCTTGAGCAGCAAGCCTGAACAAACGCCCGGCGCGGTCCATCGAAGCAGTCTGATAACGGTGCGGTCGCCTATTAGCATCGCTGATACCCCACGGAACATGGACCTCAAGCAAATCCAGTACTTCATCGCGCTGTTCGAGGACGGCTCGGTCACGCGCGCGGCCAAGCGTCTCAACATCGTGCAGCCCGCGCTCAGCATGCAGATCGCGAAGCTCGAGGACGAATTGCATCAGCAGCTTTTCGAGCGCGGCGCGCACGGCATGGCGCCGACCGCCGCGGGACGGCTGATGTACCGCCTGTTCTTGCCGATCATGCGGGACCTGGCCCACGCGCGGCAGCAACTCGTGCAGCGCGACGAAGTGGTCACGGGACATGTCGGCATAGGGTTGATCGCATCGGTGACGGAGAGCGTGCTCGCGGATTCGCTGTCGCGCTTTCACGCGCGTTACCCGGATGTCGAAGTCACCGTCGCCGATGGCTACAGCGCCACCTTCATCGACTGGGTCGCGGGCGGCCAGCTCGATGCCGCCATCATCAACAAGCCGCGCGCGCGTCTTTCGCTCGACTCGCGCCCGCTGCTCGACGAAGAGATGGTGCTCGCCACCAGTGCGACGCATGGACCGGATCTGCCGCACGCGATCGAACTCGCGCAACTGCCGGAACTGGAACTCGTGCTGCCGACCAAGCGCCACGGTCTGCGCGGCGTGCTCGACAGCGCCGCGCAGCACGAAGACATCCTGCTTGCGCCGCGCTTCGAGATCGACGTGCTGTCGACCATTCTCAAGCTCGTCGAAAATACGCGCTTCGCGACGATCCTGCCGCGCATCGTCGTCGAGCGGGCCGCGCGGCACGGCACGTTGCGCGCATGTCCGATTCTTGCGCCGCGCATCGTGCGACACATTCTCTGCGTGAGCCATCCGCGCCGCCCGTTGAGCGCGGCGGCCGAAGCGCTCATCGCGATCATCGGCGACGAGTTGCATCGGGCGTCGAACTTTTCGGGTGACGAACCCTCCCCCTTAATCAAGGAAAGCTCCGCATGAACGCACGACACTGGATCGCCGGCGAATGGACCGGCACGCCGACGCTCGACAGCATCGACCCCGCGACGGGGGAAGCCATCGGCCAATATGCCGACGGCGGCGCGCACGAAGCCGACGCAGCCATCGCCGCCGCGCGACATGTGTTCGATCGCACGACGTGGGCGCAGGACGCGCGTTTGCGTCAGGACGTGCTGCTGGCGTGGGCCGCGGCGCTGGACCACGAGCGCGAGTCGCTCGCGACGCTGCTCACGCGCGAGAACGGCAAGACGATCGCGCAGTCGCGTGGCGAGATCGCGGGCGCCATCTCGGAGGTGCGCTATTACGCGGGTCTTGCGCGCCATATCGCCGGGCATGTGCTGGAGCCTGAACCCGGCACGATATCGACGATGCTGCGCGAAGCGGCCGGCGTCGTCGCGATCATCGTGCCGTGGAACGCGCCCGCCGTGTTGCTCGTGCGCTCGCTCGCGCCCGCGCTGGCGGCCGGTTGCACGGCGATCGTCAAGCCCGCCGCCCAGACTTCGCTCGTGACGGCCGCGATGATGCGCTGCTTCGAGCTCACCGCGTTGCCCAAGGGCGCCGTGAATCTCGTCAACGAGCGCGGATATGCGGCGAGCGAGCGGCTCGCGGATTCACACGGCGTCGATGTCCTCAGCTTTACGGGATCGACCGCGACGGGCAAGAAGATCATGGTCGCGGCGGCGGACAGCATCAAGAAGCTGTCGCTCGAACTCGGCGGCAAGTCGTGCTGCGTCGTGTTCGGCGATGCGGATATCGACGCCATCGCGCCGCGTCTCGCGCGGGCCGCGACGATCATCTCGGGTCAGCAATGCACCGCGGCGCGCCGCGTGCTGGTTCATGCGTCGCGGGCGGCGGACATGCGCGAGAAGCTCGCGTCGGCGCTCGCGTCGCTGAAGGTGGGGCCGGGCATCGATCCGGCGACGGATATCGGCGCGCTCATCGACGCCGCCACGCGCGATTCCGTCGAGCACACGATCGAACGTGCGTGCGCGACTGCCGATCGCGTGCTGCTGCGCGGTGCTCCATCGGGACATGCGTTTCTGTCGCCGACGCTCGTCGAGCATGCCGACCCCAAGGCGTTCTTCTGTCAGGACGAGATATTCGGTCCGTTCGTCACGCTGGAGGTGTTCGAGAACGAGCAGGAAGCGATTCTGAAAGCCAACGATACGGTTTTCGGCCTCTCCGCGAGCGTGTGGACGAACGATGGTCCGCGCGCGTTTCGCATGGCGCGGGCGCTGCGCAACGGGACGGTGTGGATCAACGATCACAACAAGCTATTCGCCGAGGCGGAAACCGGCGGCTATCGTCAAAGCGGGCTGGGACGGCTTCATGGCTATGATGCCCTTGCGGATTTCACCGAGCTCAAGCATATCTGCATGCCAGCCGGCGTCGCGGACGGGATCGCGCCGCTGCGGTGATGGCGGGTGGCGGGCCGGCTTCGTCGTGCCGAGCCAAGGCACCAAAAAGAAAGGCAAGAGTCATCCTGTGTAATCCCGATATAAGAAAGTTTTATCCGAGCCATCACGCGATGCTATTAGAACCGGTGGACCTTTCTGCCTAGAATTCAGGTCTCTCAGGTTCGTCGGAATCTCGCTTCTTTGACGGACTTTCAAGCGCCGCCCCCGTAATGGAGTCGGCGCTTTTTTGTTGGCGACTCGGACCCGACTCGCTGACCGAGCGAGGGGCACCGAGTTCCGCCGGCAGCGGATTCCAACGCTCTGCAAGTCGCGAGAAGATAGGAACAAAGACTGCACAGTGGACAGGATAACAACCAGCCCAATCGAGTCACGACCATGATCGTACGCATCGCCCAATATCCACCGAAACAGCGCCTGGTCTTCGGTATTGCAGCTACCGCCGTTATCGTGACAGCTCAACAGGCGCTGACGATGGTTGCCCACGGACGGCTGACATTCCTCTTCTTCAGCGCGACGCTTCCGTTGATCACGGTGCTGTTCGGCGCGTGGTCGGGATCGCTGCTTCTCGTGAGCGGCATGGCCTTCGGCGCGCTCTGGATGCCGCCCGTCGGCAGTCTGGCCGTTCTGCAACACGACGACCGCATCGTGCTGGTGGCATACGCGTTGGTCGGGGCATTTCTGGTGGCGGCCGGGCAGCAACTCGCCAAGGTGGCGCGGCGTGCAGGAAGCGCCGAAGCCGCTACGCAGGAGGCCACGGATCGCCTTCTGCAGGTCGAGCGCCAGGCGCGACACCGGTTCGACGTGGCCCTGGACAGCGCAGGCGTGCCGTTCGTCATCCTGACCCCGGTCGTTCGCGAGGGCCGCATCGCCGAGTTTCGATGGGACTATCTGAACAAGGCGGCCGCCCAGCTTTTCAATCAGAACGCCGCAGTCGTGATCGGCAGTTCCACGGCATATGTGCGTCCGACCGGGTGGGAGGCGAACATGCTGCTCGAGCGGCTCACACCGCTCGCCCAGCGCCCGGGAAGAGAGGCCTTCGACATACGCGTATCGGGTGAAAACGGCGAGCAGTGGTTTCACGTCGTCGCGGCGTCTCTGGACGGTTCGGTCGTGGCGTGGTTCGGAGACGTGACGCCACGCGTGCGGGCCGAACAGGCCCTTTCGGAGGCTGACCGCCGCAAGGACGAGTTTCTCGCGACGCTCGCACATGAATTGCGTAATCCGTTGGCGCCGATCCGACACGTCGCGGAGATACTCGAACAGCCGAACTTGACGGAAGAGCGCAGGATCTGGTGCATCAGCGTGCTGCGCCGGCAGTCGGCCGCGATGGCGCTTCTGCTCGACGACTTGCTGGACGTGTCGCGCATCACGCGCGGCGCGCTCAAGCTGCGCAAAGAGGCCGTGGCGATGCGCGAAGTCGTCGACGAAGCGGTCGAAATCGCGAGACCGATCCTCGCAGGCAAGGGGCACGAGCTCGTCATCAAGCCGCCCGTCAGACCATTGCATATCGAGGCGGACCGGCTCCGGCTCGCGCAAGTGCTGGCCAACCTGCTGATGAACGCGGCGAAGTACACGCCACCGGGCGGGCGCATCGAACTCGCGGCGACGGCTGACGACGCCGAGATCGTCCTGTCGGTCACGGACAACGGTATCGGCATCGAGCCGGACAAACTGTCGGCGATCTTCGCGATGTTTTCCCAGGTCAATCGCGATCAGCATCGGCAGGGCGGTCTTGGCATCGGACTCGCGCTGTCCAAATCGCTCATCGAGCTGCATGGAGGCCGACTCACCGCGTCGAGTGGCGGAAAGGATCGGGGGAGCTGCTTTGCCATTCATCTGCCCGCGACGTCGCGCGTGTTGCCCATGCCGGCGCCAACACGCGCTGCGCTTGCCGTTCACGCGTCGGCCCCGAAGCGCCGAATCCTGGTCGTCGACGACAACGTCGATGCAGCGGACGCAATGACGGCGTTTCTGGAGATGCAGGGACACGATGTACGAACAGTCTATTCCGGCGAAGAGGCGATCGAACTCCTCGGCGAATACAACCCGAACGTGATCTTGCTCGACCTCGGCTTGCCGGGCATGAGCGGGCTCGACGTCGCGCGCCGCATACGGGCAACGCCCTCGACGCACGACGTGACGCTCATTGCCGTCACCGGCTGGGGTCAGCAACAGGACCGGGCGCGCACAACAGACGCCGGATTCGATTTTCACTTCACGAAGCCGGTCGATATCGCGCAACTGACTCAAGCCGTCGACAGTGCGGTCGCCGCGCCATAGAAGAAGGCGGCTTGCGGCGGTGACATTCGCGGTGCTTCCGTCCATGATCGTGCGACCGTTTCAACGGTCACGGCGGAACCTCCGCACCAGCGGATTCAGGCAAGCCGCCGTCTTCCCGACTAAGGCTTCAGCACGACCTTGATGCAGCCATCTTCCTTGTCGCGGAATGTCTTGTACATCTCGGGTCCTTGATCGAGCGGCACCGTGTGCGTGATGACGAACGACGGATCAATCTGCCCTTCCTGAATGCGTCGCAACAGGTCGTCCGTCCAGCGGTTCACATGTGTTTGACCCATGCGCCATGTCAGCCCCTTGTTCATGGAAGCGCCGAACGGAATCTTGTCGATGAGACCGCCGTACACGCCTGGAACCGACAGCGTGCCCGCCGGACGGCAGACGTAGATCATCTCCCGCAATACGTGCGGCCGGTCCGTTTCCAACATCACGGCCTGCTTCGCCCGGTCGTACAGGGAATCGAATGAGCGCGTCGCATGCGACTCCATGCCGACCGCGTCGATGCACTTCTCGGGGCCCTTGCCTTGTGTGAGATCGGCCAAGCGCTCGAGGACGCTCTCTTCTTCGAAGTTGATGACCGTGGCCCCGCCCGCACGCGCCATGGCGAGACGCTCGGGCACCCGGTCGATTGCAATCACCTGCTTCGCGCCGAGCAGAACGGCGCTGCGAATCGTCATCTGGCCGACGGGCCCTGCCCCCCAGATCGCAACGGTGTCTGTCGGCTCGATGTCGCACTGAGCCGCCGCCTGCCAGCCGGTCGGAAAGATGTCGCCGAGGAAGAGCACCTGCTCGTCGGTGAGGCCGTCGGGAATCTTCACGTGCGTTCTGTCCGCATACGGTACGCGCACGTATTCGGCCTGACCGCCCGGATAGCCGCCTGTGAGATGCGTATAGCCGAACAAGCCCGCAGTCGTGTGGCCGAACACCTTGTTCGCGACGTCCTGGTTCCGATTGCTCCGCTCACAGACGGAAAAGTTGCCGCGCTTGCATTGTTCGCATTCGCCGCAGATGATCGTGAAGGGAACGACGACCCGATCGCCGATCTTCAGCGTGCTATTCGCGTTGCCGACTTCCACCACCTCGCCCATGAATTCGTGGCCCATGATGTCGCCGGATTCCATGCCGGGCATGAACCCATCGAACAGATGCAAGTCCGAGCCGCAGATGGCACATGTCGTTACCTTAATGATCGCATCGCGGGGATGTTCTATGACCGGGTCCGGAACCGACTCGCACCGGATGTCCTTCTTGCCTTCCCAGATGAGCGCTCTCATCGCTAGCCTCCACTGTGAGTGAGCGGTTGTATCGCGCGGCATCCTCTTCGCTTCACAGCAACGCGGCAACCGCCACGCAAACAGCATTCGACGTTCCGTTCAACGCATGCTGTCTTGCCCGCATCGTTGGTTGTCCATCGGGCCATCGACGCCGGCCGGGAATCGGGAGTCGCTGGTCCTGCATCGGCGTCCATGTCAATGAATGTCCTTATGCGCTGCCGTGTCCGATCTGCGGGCGCGCCGAGCTTTTTTGTCATGGACAAGCGCTTCGACAAACGACCGGCGATGCAGGTTAAGCCCGCGAGTCAACTGACCGAATAGCGACCCTTCCGGTTCTCGAACCAGGCCGCTCTTGCAAGATCTGCAGCCCGGTGCAAGTTCTCCGCGACTACGCGATTACACGTCACCCCCACGCATCGATTAGATAGCCGTATCAATCGCACTGAATCTCGATGCTCATCCGCGAGTCGCCTCTGTCGACCCGAATCGGGCACGCGGATAGCTGCCCTTACATCGCGCACCGTCACCAAAAATCCGGAAGCGCATGGCACTCACTATTTAGGATGGCGATAGATTGTCCGGCTTCAACCAGCAATAGCAGACGCTGTCTGCAAAGTGCCGGTCTGCATGAGAGAGGGACGTACCGCAGGTGGGTCTGCGGGTTTGTCGACGCCGACAGCCGCCGAAGGTTTCGCGGCTCAGGCTCTTCGCAGTTGAACTCTCGGGAGAAACATATGAAAGCCGTTGTGTATCGCGGTCCTCGTGAAGTTACGGTCGAGAATGTTCCGGATCCCAAGATCGAGCGTCCGACCGACGCCATCGTCAGAATCACCAGTACCAACATCTGCGGTTCCGATCTGCATATGTACGAGGGCCGAACCGACTTCGAGCAAGGCCGCATCTTCGGTCATGAAAATCTGGGCGTCGTTCAGGAGGTCGGGCCTGCCGTGGAGCGGATCAAGCCCGGCGACTGGGTGTGCCTGCCATTCAATGTAAGTTGTGGCCACTGCATGAACTGCGAGCGCGGCCTCACGGCGTTTTGCCTGAGCGCGAACCAGCCGGGAATCGCCGGCGGCGCATTCGGCTTTGCGGACATGGGTCCGTGGCCGGGCGGACAGGCCGAATATCTCCGGGTGCCTTGGGCCGACTTCATGTCCTTGAAGCTGCCGCCTGACGCCCAGCAGAAGCAGACCGACTACGTGATGTGCGCCGACATCTTCCCGACCGGCTGGCACGCGACCGAACTCGCCCGCATGAGGCCCGGCGACGCCGTGGTGATCTACGGCTCCGGCCCCGTCGGTCTGATGGCCGCGCACTCGGCGATGATCAAGGGCGCCCGCAGCGTCATGGTGGTCGATTGCCATCCCGACCGGCTCAAGCTCGCGGAGTCCATCGGCGCGATCGCGATCGATTATTCGAAGGAAGATCCGGTGCAGCGGGTCATGGATCTCACCCAAGGCATGGGCGCGGACGTGGGATGCGAATGCGTTGGCTACCAGTGCCACGATCCGGCTCCGCAACGCCACGAGAACCCCAATCTCACGATGAACAACCTCGTGTCGTCGGTCAAGTTCACCGGCGGGATCGGCGTGGTGGGCGTGTTCATTCCCGAGGATCCGGGCGCGCAGGACGAACTGGCGAAGAAAGGTCAGATCGCGTTCGACTGGGGCAAGTGCTGGTTCAAGGGGCAGCACATCGCCACGGGCCAGTGCAACGTCAAGGCATACAACCGGCAGTTGCGTGATCTGATACACGCGGGCCGCGCGAAGCCATCGTTCATCGTGTCGCATGAGTTGAAACTCGACCAGGCGCCTGACGCCTATCAGCACTTCGACGTGCGCGACCACGGCTGGACCAAGGTGGTCTTGCATCCGGGAGGCTAGCGAAGCGACGCAGCGATCGTGGTTGCATGAGCGCTCGGGCTCATCGCTCAATCATTGCCACGCGTGCAATGGGCTCGAGCGTCGCCAACATGTCTCGTCGATCCCGCTGCACGGTACGAACCGCGTAGCGGGCACCACGGCGATCAGTAACCTTTGGAGCATTTGTTATGGCAAGCAACATTCATGCTATCCGGCCGCGCGAATCACTGAGGCGCGGCGGCCATTCTTCGGGCGTGTCGGCCGGAGAAGCCATGCAAGGGATTGGCTGGATCCCCGTCGCGCTCAGCGCGGCCTTGATCGTGTCCGGACTCGCCGGACGAAAGAAAGGCGCCGTGGCTCTCGCGCTCACTGCCTGCGCGGGCATGGCAGCGGCGAGTGCCGGGTACGGTGTCCCGCTCCATCGCGGACGGGCAGACAACAAGGGGCGAAGTGGGACCGCCGGCGCGACGCCGGAGGTGGAGCGCGCAATCACCATCGGCAAGACTGCGGACGAGCTTCGTCGGCTCTGGCTTGCGCCCGGGACGCTCCCGCAACTCGTGGCAGGCTTCGCGACGTTGCACCCGGCGGGCGACGGCCGCATGCGCTGGGAAATAAGGACGCCGCTCGGTCGCGCCTACCAATGGGAATCGGAGATCGTCGACGGCCCCGGCGGAGGCGTCGGCTGGCGCTCGCTGCCTGGCGCCGCCATTCCGAACGAGGGATCCGTCCGCTTCGACGCCGCCCCGAACGACCGCGGCACCGTGGCGACGCTGCACGTCCGGTTCGACCCGCCCGGCGGCGCGCTCGGTGAAGGCCTGCTGCAACTTCTCGGGACCACGCCGCTGAATCTGGTCGCGGACAACGCGCTGCGGCGCTTCAAGAGCCTCGTCGAGACCGGCGAGATTCCCACCACTGAGCGGCAGCCCGCTGCTCGCGCAACCACGCGTTAAGGAGAGTGAGCATGCGAGCACTGTACTGGAACGGGGTAAACGACCTGCGCGTCGGGACTGTGAAAGACCCGGAGATCATCAATCCCCGCGACGCGATCCTGCGCGTCAGTCTGTCGACGACTTGCGGCTCGGATCTTCACTTCATCGACGGCTACATCCCGACGATGAAGTCGGGCGATGTCATCGGCCACGAGTTCATGGGCGTGATCGAGGAAATCGGCCCCGAGGTGAAGCGCCTCGCAAAGGGCGACCGCGTCGTGGTTCCTTCATTCATCGTTTGCGGGCAATGCTGGTATTGCCAGCACTCCCTCTACTCGTTGTGCGACAACACGCATCCCAAGCCCGAGCTACAGGCACCCCTTCTGGGCGGACATACGACCGCAGGCATCTACGGCTACACGCACGCGTTCGGCGGCTATGCGGGCGCGCACGCGCAATACGTGCGCGTACCGTTTGCCGACAACGACTGCTTCAAAGTCCCTGACGGCGTCGCGGACGATACGGCGCTGTTCCTCTTCGATGCGGCGCCGACCGGCTACATGGGCGCCGACTTCTGCAACATCCAGCCGGGCGACACGGTCGCGGTCTGGGGCTGCGGCGGCGTGGGGCTGATGGCGCAGCAAAGCGCGCGTCTGATGGGCGCGGAGCGCGTCATCGCGATCGACCGCTTTCCCGAGCGCTTGCAGATGGCGCGCGAGCACGCCGGCTCCGAGACGATCGACTATACGGCGGTCGACAGCGTCCTCGAAACGCTCATGGAGATGACCGGCGGGCGCGGCCCCGACGCGTGCATCGACGCGGTAGGAATGGAAGCGCACGGCACCGGGCCGCAATACGCGTATGACCGCGTCAAACAGGCGCTGCGTCTGGAGACGGACCGCGGCCAGGCGCTGCGCGAGGCCGTGACGGCCTGCCGCAAAGGCGGCACGCTGTCGGTGCTCGGCGTCTACGGGCTGATCGATAAGTTCCCGATGGGCGCCATCATGAACAAGGGCATGACGGTGCGCAGCGCGCAGCAGCACGGGCAAGCCTATATGGATCGGCTGCTCTCGCACGCGCAGAAAGGCGAGCTGAACCCTGCTTACCTCGCCACTCACCGCTTCTCGCTGGAGGACGGGCCACGCGGCTACGACATGTTCAAGCACAAGACCGACGGCTGCGTCCGCGCCGTGTTCGCGCCTTGAATTCGCCGCGCATCCCGAGTGCCGCCATGCAAAGGAAACGACCATGATCCGAATCGCAGCCGCGTCCGCCATCGTGGCGATGACGCTTCTCGCCAATGCATCCATCGCACAGCAGCACGCGGGGCCTACATCCGATACGCCACAACTGCAACAGGTCGCAAAATTCGAACACCAGGTTACGGGCGTGACCGTTTCGAAGGATGGGCGCATCTTCGTCAATTTTCCGCGCTGGACAGAAGATGCGCCGGTCTCGGTTGCAGAAGTGACGCGCGACGGCCAGATCAAACCCTACCCGGACGACGAGTGGAATGCATGGCGCAACGAGAAGAAGAACCAGATGTCCGCCGGAGATCATTTCGTGTGCGTCCAGAGCGTCGTGACCGATGCACACGGCAATCTTTGGGTCGTCGATCCGGCCGCGCCAGCCACGGCATCGCTCGTGCCGGGCGGACCCAAGCTCGTCAAGATCGACCTCAAGGCGAACCAGGTCGCGCAGGTGATCCGCTTCGACGAGAGCGTCGCGCCTCAGGGAAGCTATCTGAACGATGTGCGGTTTTCGCCGGATGGTCACTATGCCTATCTGACCGATGCCGGGGCCAAGGGAGCGCTCGTGGTCGTGGATCTGCAGACCGGCAAGGCCAGGCGCGTGCTCGGCGGCCATCCGAGCACGCAGCCGGAAAAGGACGTGGTCGTCAGGATCGACGGGCAGCCGCTACGCCGACCCGACGGACGCGGAGTCGAATTCGCCGCCGACAGCCTCGCGCTTTCGCGCGATGGGCGCACGCTCTACTGGAAAGCACTGACCGGTCGCACGCTCTATCGCATCGCGACAAACGCATTGCAGAACCCGCGTCTGTCGGAGAAGGACCTCGAAGCGCGCGTGGAGCGTGTCGCCGAGACCGAGCCGACCGACGGTCTTTGGATCGATGAGCGCGGGCGGCTTTATCTGAGCGCGATCGAGCAGGACGCAGTCAGAGTCCGTGACGGGGATCGCATCACGACCCTCGTGCAGGACAAGCGGCTGCGCTGGCCCGATACGTTCTCCGAGGGCCCCGACGGGA
Source organism: Caballeronia sp. ATUFL_F1_KS39 (assembly GCF_023630985.1). Taxonomy (NCBI): domain Bacteria; kingdom Pseudomonadati; phylum Pseudomonadota; class Betaproteobacteria; order Burkholderiales; family Burkholderiaceae; genus Caballeronia; species Caballeronia sp. ATUFL_F1_KS39. Next base: position 56,214 of record NZ_JALQDZ010000041.1, read on the forward strand.
CCCTCTACGTTACGAGTTCCCACATCCAGGACATGAGCTGGTTCAAGCCCGAGACAGGCCCCCGCCTCGAGACGCAGTTGTGGCGCATCGAGGGGATCGGAGCGAAACAGTGACGCGCAGGACGGGCCGCCCTTCTGGAAATACAAATCGCGATCGCGATAGCCGAGGATATTGACCGGGTTACGCTAGTGTTTTGATCACATCACGGTGAGCCGAACATGAACGTATCCGAACGCCTTGCACAAGCGGGGATCGAACTGCCGGCGCCCATCGCGCCGCTCGGCTCCTATCGAACGGTGTCGATTGCGGGCAGTCAGGTCTATGTTTCCGGTCTCGGGCCTTTCGAAAACGGCAAGCCAATCGTCGGAATGGTCGGCGGCGACATGTCTGTCGAAACGGCGCGCCACGCGGCGCATCTGACGATGCTGATGATCCTGGCTTGCGTCGATCAAGCCTGCGGTCTGGACAACATCGAGCGATGCAGCCGGCTGACGGTCTACGTGCGCGGCGAACAGTCGTTCACGCAACATCCGCAAGTGGCCAACGGCGCCAGCGACCTCTTGCTGACATTGTTCGGACAAGACAGGCTTCCCGCTCGAAGCGCGCTCGGCGTGCATACGTTGCCGATGGGCATCCCGGTCGAGATCGACAGCATCTTCGAATTGAAGCGTTAAATCGCGCGGCAGCTTCGCTGGCGAACGCGCCATTTATCCACAAAGCGATTTTTGCCGTCCGGCAATTCTGGCGACGCGCAGCCCTTTGATAAGCTTCCCGTCCATGCACGCTATCCCGCTCACCGTTATGGCCGACGCAAGCCTTGTCAACGCGCAAGACGCCGCGCTGTCGCGCGCGGATCACGTTTATTACACGCTGCGCGAGGAAATCTTCGACATGCGGATCCTGCCCGGCGACCGGCTGACGGAAGGCGCCATTGCGGAACGCTTCGGCGTATCGCGTACGCCTGCACGCGAAGCGCTGCAACGCCTGCAAAGCGATGGCCTGATGCAAGGCTATGTGCGCGGCGGCTGGGAAGTGGTGCCCATCGACAACAAGCGTTTCGACGACCTCTACGAGATGCGTCAGATGATCGAGGTCTTCGCCGTGCGCAAGCTCTGCAATGGCGAAACGCCGCAAGCCGATCTCCACTTGCTGCTCGATGCGCTCGATCGCATCTGGCGCGTTGGCCGTGCGCGCCGGGTCGTCGATGGACGAAAGCTCGTCGAACTGGACGAATCGCTGCATCATGCGCTGGTAGCGGCCGCGGGCAACGATGAACTCACCGCGACGATGCAGCGCGTCACCGACCGTATCCGCGTGGTGCGCCGGCTCGATCTCGTGAAGGGCGATGGCATCGCGGAGACGTATGAAGAGCATGCCGCCATTCTCGATGCCATTCGTCGCGGCGACAGCGCATCGAGCGTCGAACTGGTGTCGCGTCATATCAGCGGCAGCCAGGCAAGCGTGAGCGGCCTCACGATGCAGCGCCTGCTCGGCGCCCGCACCGAAGCGGGGCGTTCGAGCGTCGCGCACGCACCGGCGCGACCGCGGCGCACCATCTGACGGCATCGCCGCACTTCCTTCAAACATGCGGCAAACCACGCTGCAAGGCATAGCCAGCAAGGCTCCATAGGGTTTTCACGGACGCCTGGCACGGAACTCGCATTGACGATTTCGTTGTATACAAGGAAACGTCGATGTCTCTGGAAGTCTCTGCTGCACTCAATTCCACACGCGGCTCGCGCGGCATGGCCGTGGCGCCGCATGCGCTTGCATCGCAAAGTGCGCTCGCCGTCCTTCGAGAAGGCGGCAACGCCGTCGAAGCGATGATCGCGGCCGCCGCCACCGTCGCGGTGGTTTATCCGCACATGAACAGCATCGGCGGAGACGGCTTCTGGCTGATCTCGCGTCCGGGTCACGCGCCGATCGGCATCGAGGCGTGCGGTGCGGCAGCGATGCGCGCCGACATCGGCACGTATCGCGCGCTGGGCCTCGACGCCATTCCTGCACGCGGCCCGCTCGCGGCCAACACCGTCGCGGGCACCGTCTCCGGTTGGGACTTCGCGCAGCGCTTCTCGAAGAACACGCTCGGCGGACGCCTACCGGTTGCGCGTCTGCTGGAAGACGCGATTCATTATGCGAAGGCGGGCATTCCCGTCACGCGCAGTCAGTCCGACTGCATGGCGGGCAAGTGCGGCGAACTCGGCAACGTGCCGGGCTTCGCGCAAACCTTCATGCCCGATGCCCGCGTGCCGCGCACCGGCGAGCGCTTCGTCAACGCGCGTCTCGCCGCAACGCTGCAACAGCTCGCCGATGCCGGTCTCGACGACTTCTATCGCGGCGATCTCGCGCGCAGCATCGCGCACGACCTGTCGTCGCTGGAAACGCTCATCACCCTCGCCGATCTCGAACGGCACACGGCTCGCGAACGTACGCCGCTCGCGCTCACGCATACGCTGGGCACCGTCTACAACATGCCGCCGCCGACGCAAGGTCTCGTGTCGCTGCTGATTCTCGGCGTGCTGGACCGCGTGCTGACCGACGACATGAACCCGCTCGGCCCCGAGTTCGTCCATGCATGCGTCGAAGCGACGAAGCTCGCCTTCAAGGTGCGCGACGAACACGTGACCGATCCGGACCACATGCGCATCGATGCCGTCACGCAACTCGATCCCGCCGCGCTCGATGCGATGGCCCGGCAAGTGTCGATGTCGCGCGCCGCGCCCTGGGGCCGTGGCCGCGGTCCCGGCGATACGGTCTGGATGGGCGTCATCGATGGCGATGGCGTTGCCGTCAGCTTCATCCAGAGCATTTATCACGAGTTCGGCAGCGGCATCGTCCTCCCGCAGTCGGGCATCAACTGGCAGAACCGGGGTTGCAGCTTTTCGCTCGATCCGTCGTCGCTCAATCCGCTGATGCCGGGCCGCCGTCCGTTCCACACGCTCAATCCCGCGCTCGCCCGTTTCGCCGATGGCCGCACGATGGTCTACGGCAACATGGGCGGCGACGGCCAGCCGCAATCGCAGAGTGCGGTGTTCTCGCGCATCGCGCGATTCGGCTGGAATCCGCAGGCCGCGATCGATGCGCCGCGCTGGCTGCTTGGCCGCACGTGGGGCCAGTCGACCGACTCGCTCAAGCTGGAAGCGCGCTTTCCCGACGAGACCATCGACGCATTGCGCGCGCTCGGTCACGACGTCGAAGTGCTCGCCGCCTACGACGAAGCGATGGGGCACGCCGGCGCAATCGTTCGGTATCCCGATGGATTATTCGAAGCCGGTCACGATCCACGCAGCGACGGTTCAGCCGCCGGCTGGTAACGCTCAACACGCTCTTGCTTCGAAGTGATCCGGTTCCGCGCTCGTCGAACCGGAGGGCACGACTCATCCTTTTTTATCCGCACATCAACCGGGGAACGCCTATGAACACACGCATCCAGACACTGCACGACGATGCGGCCGCGCCCGCGATCGCCGCTCACAACCGCTGGCTGCAACTCGGTCTCGGCCTGCTCTGCATGATGTCGATTTCCAGCCCGCAATACGTGTGGACGCTGCTGACCAAACCGCTGTCGGCGAAGCTCGGCGTGCCGCTGCCCGAGTTGCAGGTCACGTTCTCGCTGCTCATCATCCTGCAGACGTTCTTCTCGCCGTTTCAGGGCAAGCTGATCGACCGCTTCGGTCCGCGCCTGCTGATTTCGCTCGGCACCGTCATGTCGGGCCTGAGTTGGGTGCTCTCGTCGATGGCCGCGAGCACATCGATGCTGTATCTCACCTACGGTCTCGTGGGCGGGCTCGGCACGGGCATCGTGTATGTCGGCGTGGTCGGGCTGATGGTGCGCTGGTTCCCCGACCGGCGCGGCTTCGCGGCGGGCGCGGTGGCCGCGGGCTACGGCATGGGCGCAATCGTGACGACGTTCCCGATCTCGGCATCGCTGGCGGCGCGCGGTCTCGATGCGACGCTGTGGATCTACGGCATCGCGTTCGCGGTCGTGGGCTTCGTCGCATCGCAAGGCTTGCGCGTGCCGCGTGACGAAGCGCCGGCGAAGGCATCGGCGGTGGCGGTATCGAACGTGCCGAATCTGCGTCCTTCGCAAATGATGAAGTCGCCGCTCTTCTGGCTCATGTTCGCCATGATGACGATGATGTCCACCTCGGGCCTCATGGTCACATCGCAGATGGCGACCTTCGCGGCGGACTTCGGCATCACGAAGGTCGTCGTGTTCGGCATGGCCGCGCTGCCGCTCGCGCTGACCATCGACCGCTTCACCAACGGACTCACGCGCCCGCTGTTCGGCTGGGTCTCCGACAAATTCGGCCGTGAAAACACGATGTTCTTCGCCTTCGCGCTCGAAGGCGTGGCGATGGCGCTGTGGCTCCTGACGCGCGACAACGCCGTCTTGTTCGTGCTGCTCTCGGGCGTCGTCTTCTTCGGTTGGGGCGAAATCTTCTCGCTCTTCCCGTCCACCTTGACGGATACCTTCGGCACGCGCCACGCCACCGAAAACTATGGCTGGCTGTATATCTCGCAGGGCATCGGTTCGATCTTCGGCGGTCCGCTCGCGGCGCTCTTGCATCAGCACGCGGGAAGCTGGGTGCCGGTGTTCAGCGTCGGGATCACGCTCGACATCGTGACGGCCGTGCTCGCGATGTTCGTGCTGAAGCCGATGCGGGCGAAGTTTCTCCAAAGAGCCGGCGCTTGAATGCTCGAATCGTGCGCGGCGCTAAAGCCGGAACTGCTGCCGCAGCGCCGTTGCGAGCAGATCGATGGCCTCGGTTGCGCGTCCGGTGTCACCGCGCATCAACACCACCTCGTGATCGGCTACATGCGCAAGACCGTCGATCACGCGCATGTCCGCGGTGACTCTTGCCCGGTCGAGCAGCGTCACCGCGAGCCCCGATTCGACGCACGCCTTGATGACTTGCGTCGATGCGCTGTCGAGCACGACTCGCCACTTGCGCCCCACGGCTTCCAGTGCGTCTGTCATCGCCAAACGATAGGGACACGGCTCGGCGTACAGCGCCAATGGAACCGGACGTGACTCGTCGAGCGCGAACGTCGGACTGCCGACCCAGACGGGCGTCGTCAGCGTCAATACGTTCGCCGATCTGCTTCGGTGCGCGGGCTGAACGAAAATCGCCAAGTCGAGCTTGCCGCGCGCGATCTGATCCCGCAGCTTGAAGCTCGGCGCGGTCTTCACTTCGAGCACCACGTCGGGCCAGCTCGTCGCGAAGTCCGGCAGGATGTCATGAATCACATGAGCAGCGTATTCGTCGGGGATGCCGAGCACGACGCGGCCCGCCAGCCGTTTGCCCTTGATCTCGTCGATTATCCGGTCGTGAGCCGCCAGCAACTCGCCCGTGCTCGCCAGCAACCGTTTGCCCAACACGGTCAGCGTGACCGACTGATTGTCCCGCTCCAGCAATCTGCCGCCCGCAGCGGCTTCCAGACGCTGAATGTGAAGGCTCACCGCCGCCGGACTTCGGTTGACGTGCTCGGCCGCCGCCCGGAAGCGCCCCAGCCGCGCTATCGCGTGAAAGGTCCGCAGCAGTTCGATGTCTAGCACTGTGCTCATCGTGTGATCCCGGGTGGTTTAGCGTTGTTGAACGACCGGATCAGTATATTTTGATTTTCGAATCCACGGCGGCGCGCTAGTGTGGATGCATGGCGAGAACATACACAGACCAGCCCGTGCCGGGACGGAGCCCCATGCCGCTGCCTTTTCTCGAAGCGGCAATGGTGCTCGCCTGGAGTTCGGGCTTCATCGGAATGCGGTTCTCGGCGGACTATGCGCCGGTCTATCTGGTGACGTTGTGGCGGTTCATCGCGCTGTCCATCGGCTTGTTTCCGTTCGTGGCGCGGGAGATGCGGCACGCGCCCAAGTCTGTTCTGATCCGGCAATCATGCATCGGCGCATTGGCGATGGCCGGCTATCTTGCGGGCGTCGCGGGTGGCGTGCAGCTTGGCGTGCCCGCCGGTCTCGCGGCCCTCATCGCGGACTTGTTGCCTGTCGGCGTGGTGCTGATTACCACGTGTCTCTTTCGCCAGCGCAGCCCGGCTGTCGTGTGGGCCGGATTAGGGCTCGGTCTTGCCGGGACGCTGATCGTCTGTCGCGATGCCCTTTCTCTCGGCAGCGCGCCCGCATGGGCCTATGGACTGCCGGTCGCGGGGATGCTATCGCTCGCGGCGGGCACCGTCTGGCAGCAACGTTCTTCGCACTGCGGCACCCTGACTCCGCTCGGCATGCTCTGGCTGCAGAGCCTGGTGTCGTGCCCGATCTTTCTCGCGTTGCAAGCATCTCAAGGCCGCATTGCACCGATGCTGTCCGCCGGTTTCGCGGCGAGCGTCGCGTGGAGCGTCATCTTCGCGACGCTCGGCGGATGCGGTCTTTACTGGGCGTGTCTGCGGCGGACATCGTCTGCTCGCGTGACGAGCGTTCTGTTCCTCAGCCCGCCCGTCACGCTGATCTGGGCATGGGCGATGTTTCGCGAGCCGCTATCGTGGCTGATGGCTCTCGGCACGGTGATTTCCGGCGCGGGAATACTTCTTGTCGTCAATCGCAGCAGCGGCGATGGCGGCTAGCGCGGGATTCGTGCGGCCCGCCCGCAAAGGCGAGCCATTCGACGCACGCGCGTGCAACCCGCGTCAGGCGAGCACAGGCGCCTTCCGCTTGCCCGCGCCTTGCTCATACGCATAGGCCAACGCGAGCAAGGCGCCTTCGTCCCACTGGCGGCCCACGAAGATGAGGCCGAACGGCGAGCCCGACGCGTAATAACCCGCCGGCACCGCGACGCCCGGCAGACCCGCGATATTGATCTCGCCCACGGTCGTTTCCTGAATGGTGTCCTTGCCGTGTAGCGGCGGAAGCTCGCAACGCATCTGCGGGAAGACGAGCGCGTCGAGCCGTTGCTCGTCGAACACCTTGTCGAAGATACGCAGATAACGCGCCTTCAGTGCGACGAATTCGGGCATCTCCGGCGGCAGCGACGGATTCGCCAGCGCGGCCTTGAAATCCGCCAGGTTATGCATGAAGTTCAACACGCCGTCCGGACCGAATGCGTCTTCGTCCTGCGTGGCCTGCGCGAACTCCGCGAAGGTCTTCAGCGCCGCGCCCTTGCCGAGCCGTTCGAGATACTTCTCGACATCGTAGGGAATGGATTCGAGACCGCGCGCATCGAAATTGGCCAGCGGCGCAGTCGTCTTGCGCAAATCGGCAAAGCCCGAGCCTTGAAACGGATCGTCGATCAGCGTCGCGCCGAGCGATACCAGTTCGCCCTTCGCGCGCTCGTACAACGCGGCGGCTTCGTCGGAAAGCGGCTGATTGCGCCACCCGGGACCGTAGAGCCCGATGCGTTTGCCCCGCAGCGCGTTGCCGTCCAGCGCGGCCGCATAGCCGCCTTCCGGTTGCCCGCCCACGCTCGCGAGCGTCTTCGGGTCTTCGCTCGTGTAGCCGGCGAGCACGTCGAGACACAGCGCGGCGTCTCTCACGTTGCGCGCGATCGGCCCGACGACATCGCGGTTGCCCGACAACGGCACCACGCCCGCATTCGGCACCAGACCGATGGTCGGTTTGATGCCCACGAGATCCTGCGCCGATGCGGGATTCTGGATCGATCCGCCGGTTTCCTCGGCGAGCCCGAGCACCGCCATGCCCGATGCCACCGCCGACGCCGTGCCCGCGCTGCTGCCGCCCGGCACGCGGTCGCGCATTGGGACATTGATCGTGGGGCCCGCCCAGCTATCGTTGGCGTGCGAGCCGGTGTGGCTCAGGATCGGCACGTTCGTCTTGCCGAGCAGAATCGCGCCCGCACGACGCATGCGCGCGACGACCGGCGCATCGCGCTCGGGCATCAGATCGACGCCGCCCGTCTTGCTGTACAGCTTCGACCATCCCGCGGTGGTCGGGAAGCCGACCATGTCCATCGGGTCCTTGATGACGACCGGCACGCCCGCGAGCGGCCCCAATGCTTCACCGGCCGCGCGCCGTTCGTCGATGCTGCGGGCATCGTCGAGCGCCGCCGGATTCAGAAAGATCAGCGCGTTATAGGTGCCGTTATGGCGCTCGATCCAGTCGAAGCAGGCCCGCGCCAGTTGCTCGGCCGTGAACTTGCCGCGCTTGAATCCGTCCTGCACGCTCTCGACCGTGAGGTTGACGAGATCGATGTCGATCGCACTGCGTGTTTCCATTCGATGCCCCCGTTGAGTTGCCCGGTTTGTCAGAGTTGAACGCCGCGCGTGAGCGCACCATCGACGACGATGTTCGCGCCGCTCACGAAGCTCGCCGCCGGACTCGCAACGAACGCCACCGCATTCGCGATCTCCTGCGGCTTGCCCATGCGGCCGGTCGGATTGAGCGCCAGCGCGCGTTCGAACAGCGCCGGATCGTTGTGCTCGATCCAGTCCCACACGCCGCCTTCGAAGTACACGTTGCCCGGCGAAACCGTGTTCGCGCGAATTCCCTTCGATGCGAGTTGATTCGCGAGCCCCTGCATGTAATGCACGAGCGCGGCCTTGAAGACGCCATAAGGTCCCGCAGCGAAGTCGATCTCGCGTCCCGATACGCTCGAAATCGCGACGATCGAAGCGGCCTTGCTCGCGGTGAGATGCGGCATGGCGGCATCGACGAGATTGACCGTGCCGAGCAGATCGGTCTCGAACTCCTTGCGCCACGATTCGATGTCGTTGCCGATAGCAAGCGCGCTCACGTTGGCCACGAGGATATCGAGCCCGCCCCACTCCGCACCCACGCGCTCGACCCACGCCTTGAGCGCCGCGCCATCCGACACATCGACGGCCGCGCCCGATGCCCGAGCGCCGCTCAGTTCGGACAGCGCGCTCGCAGTCGCCGCGACGCTGGCCGCGTCGCGTGCGCAAATGGCCACGTCGGCGCCCTCGGCAGCCAGCGTCCGCGCAATCGCGAGACCGATGCCCTTGGTTCCGCCGGTGACGATCGCCTTCAAGCCCTTCAGTTGCAGGTCCATGTTCGTCGCTCCTTTGTACGTCGATGAAAATGGCGGCACGACGCGCTCACTCCCGGTCGCGCCCGTCCTCCGTTGAAAGTCCGCGCGCGATCTGCAGGACTTCGCCCGCCTGAATGACGGAGTGGCAGATATCGTCGATGGTCACGCGCTTTTCCATCGCCTGCGCGCGCAGCATGTCGTACGCTTCGCGCTCGCTCACGCGATGCATGATCATCAAAATGTTCTTGGCTTCCTGCAGATGCCGGCTGTCGAGCAGCTTCTGTTCGAGCCTCGCGATGCGTTGCGTATGCTGACGCGCGCGCCTCGCGTGATAGAGCGCCATCACCACGGTGGACAAGAGACCGGAGGCGCGAATGGGCGTCGTGACGATGCCGTCCGATCCCAGCTTGATGGCCTGATCGATGAACGTCGGGTTCTCATACGCCACCACGCAGATGACGGGCGGCGCATCCGGACCGCTCCACTCGCCCTTCGGCGCACGCTCTTCGGGCAGCAACGCGCGAAACACCAGATCGGTCTTCTCGGGCAGCGTGTCCGTGGGCGGCCAGCATCGCTCCACCTGAAAGCCCATGCGCCTCAGATGATTCGTGAGCGTCAGTCCGTCATCGTCATCGGGATGAAACACGACGACGCGCGCATTGCGCTCGAGAATCGAACCGGTCAGGCTTCGCTGGCCTCTGTCTGTTCGCGCGCTCACGTCAGTACTCTCGCGTGCTCAGCTTCGTGACCCAGTCCCCGAGCGTCTGACGCGTCATGTACGGATCGGGGCCGACGGCGAACTTGGACTCGCGCAGGATCGTGAACTGGCCGTCGGCATTCGCGCGGCCGATGCGCGGATAGAGCGCCATGTGATGATTGACCGGATCGATACGCACGCGGCCTTGCGGCGCAGCGTATTCCGAGCCGAGCAGATGCGGCATGATCGCGCCGATCTCGTCGGAGCCCGAGCGCGCGTAGGCCTCGGCGAACATGTGCATCTGATAGTACGCGGCCTCCCAGTTCATGTCGGTCGGGGTATCGGAGCCGTAGCGCGACTGATGATGCGCCACCGCGCGATGATTCTCTTCCGTGTCGATGCTCTGAAAATACGGCGCCGCCGTGATGTGCCCCGCCGCGATGCCACGCTGCATCGCGTGGATTTCCGTCTCCGATGTGTTCAGGCTGCCGATCGGCATGCGCGACGGATCGAAGTCCGCGTGCGCGTAGGCATCGTAGAGATACGGCACGGTCGCGCCGATGACCGTGCTGAAGATCCAGTCCGGCGACTTGCGCCGGATGTCCGCGACGACCTGTTCGAACTGCTCGCGCGTGGCGTCGAGCGAAAGATAGCGTTCGCCGAGGATCGCGCCTTCCGGATGCTGAAGCAGCAGCTCCTGCATGGTGCGGTTGCATTCGTACGGATAGACATAGCTCGAACCGACGAAATACACGCGCGCGCCGAACGTCTCCGTCATGAAGTCCGCGAGTTGCACGCCGTTCTGATTGGGCGACGCGCCGCTGTAGATGATGTTGTCCGAATACTCGAAGCCCTCGTACATCTGCGCGTAAATCAGCAGACGGTTGTGCTTTTCGACGACGGGCAGCATCGCCTTGCGGCTCGTCGATGTGTATCCGCCGAAAATCGTATTGACGCCGTCCTTCACGATCAGACGCTCCGCAAGCTCGCGGAACGCAGCCGGATCGGACGCGGGATCGTAGTGGACGGCGACGAGCTCGCGCCCGCCTATGCCGCCGCGCGCATTGATCTCTTCGACGGCGAGGCGCGCACCACGCCATTGAGACTGCTCGAGCAACGCGGTCGAGCCGCTCGTCGAGCACAACAGGCCCACTCGGATGGGATCGGACAAAGCCATTTCGTGACACGCTCTCGAATGCGCGCGGAACGGCGGCCCCGCGCGTGATACCAACTGCTCTGGATTCGTCTGACTGACGCGTTATTTGAGGTAGTGCTTGGCGACCATTGCGCCAACCGTATATTTTGGATCGACAAAATTGCCCAGTCGAACCTTGCCGACCTGACTCAGCATCATGTACGCGTCCCACTTGTCGAAGCCGTATTCCGCGGCCATCCACAGCACGAGTTCACGGTACGCGATGCGCGTCGCGTCTTCCAGCGGCCGCGCGCTGCCGATGCTCATCAGCGCATCTTCGTTTTCGAGGCGCGGCCAGTCGATCTGCCACTTCTTGATGAGATCGACGCGCACGGTCGTCGTGCTCTGATATTCGACAGCCGTGCCGCAGACTTCGCCGTCGCCCTGACAGGCGTGTGCATCGCCGATGAACAGCCGTCCGCCCGGCGAGCGCACCGGCAAGTACGTGATGCTGCCCGGCCCCATGTCGGGCACGTCCATGTTGCCGCCGTGATTGTCGGGGGTGAGCGAATTGATCGAATCGATTTCGGGTGAAAGACTCAGCGTGCCGATATGCGGCTTGTACGGCAGCGTGTTGCGTTTGCTCCAGTACACGTTTTCTTCGTCGATCTTGATCTTGCGCACCACTTCGGGCAGCGGCTCGTTCAGGAGCGCGGTGTAGTCCGTGCCCGTCAATCCGCCGAAGTTCGGGATCATGCAGCAGAAGCCGTGCGGATCGTCGCCGCGCGGCGCCATCTTTTCGATGTAGACGGCGACCACATCGCCCTTCTCCGCGCCCTCGATCATGATCGGCCCGTTCTGCGGATTGAGGAACGGCACCTGCAGCACTTGCGACGGCTTGTCCGTCTCCTCCCTGATCTTGCCTTCGAACGCGTCGCGCGTTTCCACGACGACGCGATCGCCGGGCTTCACATGCAAGACCGGCTGCGAGTACGGGCCGATCGTGTAGTGATACGTCTTCTGCATTTCCTCGGTCAGATGGTGTTCCACCGGCTCGCGATCGGCGCCGACGCCACGCTTCATCATGATCGAGTCTTCAAGCCATTTCATGTTTCGTCTCCGTCACAGTGCCAGATACTGGCGAATCAGTTGTTCGTCCGCGAGCTGCGCGGGGCTCAGCGTCTCGACGATGCGGCCCTTGTCCATCACGCAGCAGCGCGTCGCGATGCGTTCGACCATCCCCATGTCCTGCTCGACCAGCACCACGCCGATGCCCGTTTCACGCGCGATCTGCTGAAGCGTCTCGCCGATCAGATCGACGATCGATGGCTGGATGCCTTCGGACGGCTCATCGAGCAATACCACTTTCGGCGAACTGATGAGCGCCCGCGCGATCGCAAGCTGCTGCTGTTCGCCGCCGCTCATGGTTCCGGCCTTCTGCTGGTAGCGCTTCTTCAGAATCGGAAAATAGCCGACCACCTTGTCCTTCATCTGCGCCGCCTGCGCGCGATTCGCCTGCGCGCCGACCTGCAGGTTTTCCGCGACCGTCAACGCGCCGAAAATCTCGCGGCCTTGCGGCACGTAGCCCATGCCCTTCTGCGCGCGAACATACGGCTTTTCGTGGCCGATGGATTCGCCATCGAGTTCGATGCTCCCCGCATCGAGATCGATCAGCCCGATCAACGCGCGCATCAGCGTCGTCTTGCCGACCCCGTTGCGCCCGATGAGCGCCAGCACTTCCCCCGCCCCGACGCTCAACGACACGCCGTTGAGCACGCGTCCGCCGCCGTATCCCGCTTCCACGCCCGACACTTGAAGCAACGCGCTCATTTCTTCTTCCCCAGATAGACTTCCGCGACATCGTCGCGTGCGAGGATCTCGTCGAGCGGGCCATCGGCGAGCAGGCTTCCTCCGTGCAACACCGTCACGCGCGACGCGATCTGCTTGACGAAGGTCATGTCGTGCTCGACCACCATCATCGTGAGACCCGCAGCCGACAGACGCTTGATGAGCTCGCCGGTCGCATGGGTTTCCTCGACGGACATGCCGGCGACGGGTTCATCGAGAAAGAGCAGCTTCGGACGCAGCGATACGGCCATCGCGATTTCGAGCCATTGCTTCTTGCCGTGCGACAGATTGCGCGCGAGCACATGTTCCTCGTTTTCCAGCATGAAGCGCTGCAAGAGTTCATCGAGGCTTTCGGGGCGATCGTCCTTCGCGCGATGCAGCGACAGTTGCAAGTGCTGACGCACGCTCAGGTCCGGGAACACGCCGGGAATCTGGAACTTGATGCTCATGCCCATGCGAATGCGTTCGTGCGGCAGCACATGACTCATGTCCTGGCCGAGAAACATCACGCTGCCTTCCGACGGCCGGTGCTCCCCCGTGATGAGCTTGAAGAACGTGCTCTTGCCCGCGCCGTTCGGCCCGATCACGCAGCGAATCTCGCCTGCATCGATGCGGAAGTCGATGCCGTTGATGACGTGCGCGCCGCCGAAGTGCTTCTTGAGTCCGCGCGTTTCCAGCAGCGTGGTCATGACTTGCCCTCCTCCCGTTTGAGACATGCGCCGCCGCGAGGCGCATCCTGACCCGCGCGGCCCTGCATGCGCCGCAGATGCCGCGCGACGAACGGCAGCAGACCTTCCGGCGCCGCGAGCACGACGATCAACAGGATCGCGCCGAGCAGGATCAGCGCGTACTGGCTGCCGTACACCGCGAGATTCTGCGAAAGCCACACGAGGAGCGCCGTGCCGAGAATGGTCCCGCCGATGCTCTTTCTGCCCGACGTCGCCACCCAGATCACAGGCATGGCGGCGGACGTGAGGCCCATCGTCGAGGGCGTGATGTAGGAGCCCCAGATCGTGTACAGGGCGCCCGACAATCCGCCGAGCGCGCAGCCGAGCACGAACACGAGCAACTGATGCCGGCGGATATCGACGCCCAGCATCTCGGCGCGCTGCGGATTCTCGCGAATGGCGATGAGCGTGAGGCCGAACGTGCCGTCGAGCAGCTTGCGCATGGCGGCATAGACGACGATCAGCAGAATCAGCACGAGGTAGTAGAAGCTCGCGTTTTCCAGCGTGAGCGGTCCGCCCGGCCAGGGAACCGTGAGCGGCGGCATGCCGCCCATGCCGTTGTAGCCGTTCAGGCGCGCTTCGCCGATCGCCCATTGCGGACCGGCCGTCTGCGACATGAACGTTTCGAGCACGAGCGTCACCGACAACGTGACGATGCCGATGAACACGCCCTTGATGCGGCCATAGAAGATCATGTAGCCGATCAGCGCCGCCGGGACGATGCTCACCACCAGTCCCGCGCCGAGACCGAGCCACGAATCGAACCAGGCATCGCCGTAATTCAGCGTGAAGATGCCGTAGCTGTAGCCCGCCAATCCGAAGAAGGCGGTCTGCCCGAAGGACAGGATGCCGCCATAGCCCCACATTGCGGCGAGGCCGACCGCGCCGAACGCCCACAACAGGCAGTACGCGAGATTGCCGCTCGTGGTGGCATCCACGACGAGCGGCAGCGTGAGCGCCACGAGCCAGGGCACGTAGTGCGCCGCGCGAGTCGTGGCGCTCGCGGGAGATAGCCGCGAAGGCTCTTTCGTTTGCTTCACATTGCCTCCTAGCGCGCGCGGGAAAAGAGGTTGCCGAGACCTTGCGGCATCAGCCGGATCACGACGATGACCGTCACCAGCAGGCCGATCTGCCCGAACAACTGACCATACGAGGCCGTGAGCGCGGTCTGGATGAGGGCGAGCACGGCCGCGGCGGGCGTCGTCCCCGCGATCACGTTCGCGCCGCCGACGACCACCGACACGAACGCCTGCACGATGAAGTTGCTGCCCATCGTCGGCACGGCGGTCATGGTCGGCGCATAGAGCGCGCCGGTCAGGCCCGCGAGTCCCGCGCCGAGCGCGAACGTCAGCGTATAGAGACGGTCCGTGCGCAGGCCGAGACATTGCGCGATGCTGGCGTTCTGGATCGTCGCGCGGGCGCAGACGCCGTAGTTCGTCTTGAAGAACAGCAGATAGAGCGCGAACAGGATGGCCAGGGCGATGCCGGGCAGCACGGCGCGGTACGTCGAAAACGAATAATCGCCGAGCGAGAACGATCCGAACGGCGTGCCGATGCCTTCTATCGAAGGTCCGGCGACGAGCAGCATGGTCTGCTGCACGATGAGGCTGATTGCCCACGTCGCCACGACGGAATCGAACAAGCGGTCGTACAGGTGGCGAATCACGAGCCGCTCGATCACCACGCCCGCGAACGCCGCCGCGAGCGCCCCGAGCAGCATGGCGAGAGGAAGCGGCAAGCCGCGCTTGGCCGCGATGATCGTCACGTAGGCGCCGCACATGATGAACTCGCCATGCGCGAGATTGATGACGCCCATCATGCCGAAGATGACCGCGAGACCGAGCGCCGCGAGCACCAGATAGGCGAAGCTGTCGCCGAACTGATAGACGAGCGAATAGAGAACCGAAAAGGTGGCCATGCATGCTCCACGTTCAAGAGACCCGCGCGCGCCCGTCGTGTGCGGCGCGCGCGCCGGCCCGGATCAGGACGATCAGGACTTCTTGGGCAGGTTCGACGGCGTGTACTGGCGATGATCCGGCTTGTTGGGCAGATCGCAGCCCACCTTGCCGAGCCAGTACGGCTGGACGTCGTCCCAGACCTTCGGAATATCGACCGAGTGATCGTCCTTCACATGCACGAGGTAAATGGTGTGGCTCGCGTGATGGCTCTTCGGGTCCATGCACACCTTGCCCTGCGCGCCTTCCGTGCAGATGCCGCTTTCGAGCGCCTTGCGCACCGCGTCCTGATTCGTCGTCTTGGCTTTTTCGACGGCTGCCTTGTAGAGATAGATGGCGTCGTACGCGTTCGCTGCTTCCTGATTGATGTACGGCTCGTTCGGGAACTTCGCGTGGAAGCGCTTCTTGAAGTCGTTGCTGGCGGGCGTATCGACTTCTTCGACGTAGTTCGCCGTCACGTACATGTCCTTCAGCGCAGGCGGTTTGAAGCGCTTGTGCTCATACGCCTGACCGACGTTGACCGAACTCGCCATCGGCAGATTCAGATGTGCCGACGCCTGCTGCTCGTAGTACGACGCCTGATTCGCGCCGACCAGCAACGTCACCACGAAGTCGGGCTTCGCCTTCTGGATGTTCTGGATCGTCTGTCCGAACTGCGATACCGACAGCGGAATGAATTCCTCGCCGGCCATCGTGCCGCCGTTCTCCTTGACGATGTTGCGGACCCACTCGGCGGAAATCTGCCCAAAGTTGTAGTCGGCGGCGATGGTGTACACCTTCTTGCCGTACTTCTGCATCATCCACGGGATCAGCGTCGAGAATTGCTGTTCGGGCACGGCGCCCGTGACGAACGTGTTGGTATCGCACACGCCGCCTTCGTACTGATTGTCGTACCAGTAAAGCTGTTTCGCGCGGTCCATGATCGGGCGAATCGCTTCGCGAGATGCGCTCGAGAATGCGCCGAAGATCACATCGGGCTTGTCGGTCTGAACGAGACGCCGTGCCAGTTCCTGGAACTTGGTGTTGTCGGATTGCGTGTCGTAGGCGATCAGCGAGACCGGACGTCCGAGGATGCCGCCCTTCGCGTTGATCTCATCGACTGCGAGTTGCGTGGCGTGAATTTTCGGAATGGTCGCCAGTGCGAAGTTTCCCGAGGCATCTTCCAGCAGGCCGATCTTCACGGGATCGGCGGCACTCGATGCGAGCGAAGTCAGTGCAAGTCCTGCGGTAAGGGCGAGACGCATCCAGCCCGACGGCTTCAGCAACATGCGGATTCTCCAGAAATGAGCGCTAGAACAGGGGGAAAAACGCGGACAAAAAAAAGCCCCCTGACGAACCGCGGGTTCGTCAGGGGGCTTCTGTGCCGGATCCTCGGGCGGACATCTTTGTCAGGCCGCGAGGTATGGAGCCCAGTCTAATGCGTCAAATTTTTCCTTGTCAACGGTGGACAAAAATCGCCGGATGGCCGAAATCGCACGCGCGGCACAGGCGCCGGTGAAGCGGCGGGCCGGACGATATGCATAAATCCTATTCCGGATAGCCCCTGAATCCGCCGAAAGTCCGCTTCTATACTGGCATTCCATACCTTCACGAGGAGACGAAACGATGTTGATGGACGCCAAGGACTCGGTCTACAGTCCGACACAGGACGACCTGATTTTTCCGCAAGAACCGACGTTTTCGAGTTCCGCCGAGGAACGCCGCTATCGCAAGGAGCATCTCGCGGCTGCGTGCCGGATCTTCGCGCGTCATGGCTTCAGCTTCGGCTTCGGAGGCCATCTGACGGTGCGCGATCCCGAGCATCCGGAGCTTTTCTGGACCAATCCGATGTGCGTGCCGTGGTCGCGCACGAAGACATCGCAACTGGTGCTCGTCGATCATTCGGGCACGGTGATCGAAGGCAAGTACGCCGTGAATCGCGCGGGCTATGTGCTGCATTCGGCGATTCACTCGGAGAACCCCGACATCATCGGCTCGTGTCACGCGCATACCGTCAACGGCGACGCCTGGGCCGCGATGGGCAAGCCGCTCGACTACGTGACGCAGGACGCGTGCATGTTCTACGGCAGCCATACGGTGGTGCGCGATGGCGCGGGCAAGGTACCGGTCGCGAATGAATCGGGCAATCCGATCGCGCGCGCCTTCAACGATCACAAGGCCATCATCCACCAGAATCACGGGCTGCTGACCGCGAGCCGTCACAGTATCGACGATGCCGTGTGGACGTTCATCGCGCTCGATCATTGCTGCAGGATGCAACTGCTGATGGACGCGGCCGAGTCGCGTCCGATCGAGATCGAACCGGAGTTCGCGGAGTATTCGCATCGCCATCTGGGCAATTCGTTCATCAGCTGGCTGCATTTCCAGACCATGCTCTACGAAATCAACGAGCAGGAGCCGGATTACCTCGACTGACCCATCGGTGTGCGAGGTACGGCGGCGGGATGCGCCATGTCGCAACTTGCCCGCGCATGCCGCCCGAGAGCGCTCAAGAAAATCTATATTGGAGACACGCATGGACGCGCTATATGGCGAAGAAGCCGTCAGACAGACGGACATGAGCCGCACTTACTACCGAGCCTACTGGCGGCTGTTGCCGCTATTGCTGATCTGTTATCTCGTTGCCTATCTCGACCGCGTGAACGTTGGCTTTGCGAAACTGCAGATGCTCGACGCACTGCGTTTCGACGACGCGATCTACGGCCTCGGCTCGGGCATCTTCTTCGCGGGCTACTTCTTCTTCGAGGTGCCGAGCAACCTCATCATGCGCCGTGTCGGCGCGCGTAAGTGGATCGCCCGCATCATGCTGACGTGGGGCGTCATCTCGGCGGCGATGATCTTCGTGCAGACGCCGATGCAGTTCTACATCGCGCGCTTTCTGCTCGGCGCCGCCGAAGCCGGTTTCGCGCCCGCGATCATGTATCTGCTCACGCTGTGGTTTCCGGCCCGCTATCGCGGCCGCGCGATGTCCATCTACGTGATGGGCGCGCCGCTCGCGTTCGTCGTCGGGGGTCCGATCTCCGGCTACATCCTGCATGCGTTCTCCGGCAACGCGCATATGGCTGCGTGGCAATGGCTTTTTCTGATCGAAGCGATTCCGGCCGTCGTGCTCGCGTTCGTCGTGCTTGCCTTTCTCGATGACGATCCCGCGCGCTCGCGATGGATCAGCGAGGACGAGCGCTCGAACGTGCTGGCCGAAATTCGCGCGGAGAACGCCGGCAAGATCGATCATCCGAGCGTGCGCGCGTTTCTCGCCAACCGGAAGCTGTGGTGGTTCTGCGCTATCTTCTTCTGCCTCATCATGGGCCTCTACGCGCTCGGCTTCTGGATGCCCTCGCTCATCAAGCGCAGCGGCGTGACCGATCCGTTGTCCATCGGCCTGTATTCGGCGGTGCCGAACGTCGTGGCGGCGATCGCGCTGTTCGTGTCGAATCGCAGCGCCGACCGCACCGGCGGACGCCGCGCGCATTTCGCCCTCTTCATGCTGATCGGCGCGGTTGGACTGGCCACGAGCATGTGGCTTTCGGCAGGCCCGATCATGACGACGCTCTGTCTGTCGATCGCGGCGGCGGGCGTCTATTCGTGCGTCGCGCTCTTCTGGGCGCTGCCGACGAGCCTCTTCGTCGGCGCATCGGTCGCGGCGGCGCTCGCGTTCATCAATTCGGTCGGGAATATCGCGGGCTTCGTATCGCCTTATCTCGTCGGCATGCTCAATGTGATGGTCGGTCACGCGGAAATCGGCATGTACGTGATCTCCGCGTTTCTCGTGCTCGGCGCGGCGATGACCATGCGTCTGCCGAAGACGCTCGACGACAAGTGAAGCGCCGGCTCAGGCGGCCCACGGCGGCCGCTTGAGCCTTTCCGTCACGTAGTCGATGAACGCCCGCACACGCGGATGCAGCGACGAGTCGCGCGGATACAGCGCATAAATCGCGGTTTCGTCCTTCGGCTGGAAGTCGGTCAAGAGCGGCACGAGCATGTTGCTGCGAATCGACGGAAGCACCATATGCTCGGCCATGCGCGTGATGCCGACGCCAGCGAGGCACATGTACACCGAGCTCACGCCGCTGCTCGTCTGAAAGTTGCCGTTGATGAGCATGGACGTGCGCTCGCCATCGACCATGAAGGGCCAATGGTTGAGATGATCCATCGGCGGCTCCCACATCAGGCAATTGTGGTTGACGAGATCCGCCGGCACCGAAGGCACGCCGTGCCGCGCGATATACGAAGGCGACGCGGTCACGACGCGCTGCAGATGACACAGCTTGCGGCTGACGAGATTCGAGTCCTGCAGGCTTCCCATGCGGATCGCGACATCGAATCCTTCGCCGATCACATCCGCGAGCGTATCCGACAGCGACAGGCGCACCCGCAGGCCGGGATAGCGCTCCAGAAAGCCCGGAATGAGCGGCACGATCTGATCCATGCCGAACGAAGTCGCCACCGTCACGCGGATACTGCCGGTCATGTGCTGACCCGCGCGCGCGAGTTGGGCTTCGCCGGTGTCGATGTCGTCGAGAATGCGCTTGCACAGCGCGAGATATTCGTTGCCTTCCTGCGTGACCTGCAGACTGCGCGTCGAGCGCCTGAGCAGCGCGACGCCGAGGCGCTTTTCGAGCGCCGAGACCGCGCGGCTGACATACGGCTGCTGAAGGTTGAGCATGAGCGCCGCAGCGGTGAATCCGCCGGTTTCCGCGACGGCCTTGAAAATCCTCATTTCGACGAGGCGTTCGTCCTTCATGTACTCGGTGCGGCCTAAGCGATGATCAACCAGCGATCTTAGCCAGCGGCTGCTTACTTCTATATCGGGAGTTGCACGGGTATGGATTCCCGGCCGATTCGAGCGGCTCGAGCACGGGCTCGCGACCTCAGAAACCGTCTCGCCAACCGTCTTCAGACGGTGCTCGCCGCGCGCTTCACGCCGTTCCCGACCAAAAGACCCAAGTCGTAAGCGCGTTCGAGCGCGCGCCCGATTTCGTCGACGCGACACATGCGGATGTCCGCGCTCGGCTTGCCGATCGGATCGAACGATTGAATGCCTAGCTCGTCGCGCGCGATTGTCAACAGCGGCTCCCAATGAGCCTCAGTCTTGTTGCGGTAGGTCATGGTTTGCGCTCCTTTCTCTTGCATTTGTTACTTAACAAGCTTAGGAGCGCGAGCCCCCGTTACCTGCGACGGATCGCCGCGATTCGAATGTCGTCTCTAGAAATCGTCATTGCGCCGCGAAACAATAGCGCGCTTTTTGCCGCCACTGCTCTTGAAAGCAGAACGCGGCGTTTCAGAATCCGAATCGATGTGGGCAATCCGGCACGTACTGCGTGCTTTTGCGAACGCACATCCATTCGGTCAGCGAATCATGGAGCCGTTGCCTATGATTGATCTCAGGCCGGTTCCAGCTCATCGTCAAAGGACAAGGAGTCGTTCACATGAAAGCTCCTCAACGTTTGGCACGAATCGAGTTGATAGCGCCGTTGTCAGGCGTGATGGTCCAACTCGACACCGTGCCCGATCCAGTTTTCGCGCAGAAGATGGTCGGCGACGGCGTATCGATCGATCCCACTTCGGACGAATTGCTCGCCCCGCTCTCGGGGACAGTCACGCAGCTGCATCGAGCGGCGCACGCGGCGACGATCACCGGCGAAAGCGGTCTCCAGGTGCTGATCCACATCGGCCTCGACACCGTGATGCTGCGCGGGGAAGGCTTCACGCCGCTCGTCAAGGAAGGCGACACCGTCACGACCGGCCAGCCGCTGATCCGCTTCGATCCGGTCGTCGTCGGCGCGCGGGCCGTGAGCCTGCTCACGCAGATGGTCATCGCCAACGGTGAGCTCGTGACCCGCTACGTGCCCGCCACGGGCCTCGTCACGGCGGGCAAGGACGTCGCGTTGACGGTCGAATTCGTCGGCGCCGCCGCGGACGACGCGAGCGGCGGCCCAGCAGGCGCCATCCGGTCAGACGAAATCACGCTGCCGAATCCGCAAGGCCTGCACGCGCGGCCCGCTGCGGTATTCGCCGCCGAAGCCAAGAAATACAAATCCGACATTCGCGTCCTGCGCGGCGATGACAGCGCGAACGCGAAATCCGTCGTCGCGCTGATGGCGCTCGCGACGAGCTTCGGCGACAAATTGCGCGTCGAGGCCGCCGGCCCCGATGCCGGTGAAGCCGCCGCCGCGCTCGCGCGCCTGCTCGCGTCGGGCTCGGGCGAAAAGCCCGGCGACGCGCCCGCGCCCGCCGTTGCCGCGGCCGAACCGGTCGCACCGGCGCGCGCCCCGTCCACGAACGCCAACGAATTCACGGGCGTATCCGCGTCGCCGGGACTCGCGGTCGGCAAGATCGTGCAGTTCCGCCGCGAAGTCATCGACGTGGCCGAGGCGGGCGAATCGCCGCAACGCGAACGCGCACGGCTCGACGCCGCGCATCACGAAGCGCGTCAGCAAATCGAGGCGCTGAAGGCGAATCTGACCGATCCGTCCAAGGCGCAGATCCTCGACGCGCACCTCGAACTGCTCGACGATCCCGATCTCACCGACGCGGCCATCGCCGGCATCAGCGACGGCAAGAGCGCGGGTTTTGCGTGGCGCGCCGCGTTCGAGACGCAGGCGAGCAATCTGGAGAGGGTCGACAACGCGCTTCTGCGCGAGCGTGCGGGCGATATCCGCGATGTCGGCCGCCGCGTGCTGGCGCTGCTCGCGGGCGTAAAGCAGGCGCATATCGACGTGGCGGACGAATCGATCCTCATCGCCGAGGAGCTTTCGCCCTCGGACACGGCCTCGCTCGATCGCAGCAAGGTGCTCGGTTTCTGCACGACGACCGGCGGCGCGACGAGTCACGTCGCGATTCTGGCGCGCTCGCTCGGCATTCCGGCGATCTGCGGCATCGACGAAGATGCGCTGCAATTGCCCGATGGCACGCTCGTCGTGCTCGACGGTTCGCACGGCAGCCTGCGGCGCAATCCCAGTGCGGACGATCTGGCCAAGGCGCGCGAGCGCATCGACCGTCAGACGAAAAAGCGCGAGGAAGAGAAAGTCGCCGCGAGCAAGCAGGCCGTCACGGCGGACGGGCATCGCGTCGAAGTCGTTGCAAATATCCGGAATGCACAGGAAGCGCGCGATGCGGTCGCGGCGGGCGCGGAAGGCGTCGGACTGCTGCGTTCCGAATTTTTGTTCGATAACCGCGACACCGCGCCGTCGGAAGACGAACAGGCCGCCGAATATTGCGCCGTGGCCGAAGCGCTCGGCCGCGAGCGTCCGCTCGTCGTGCGAACGCTCGACGTCGGCGGCGACAAACCGCTGTCCTACCTGCCGCTGCCGAAAGAGGACAACCCGTTCCTCGGGCTGCGCGGCGTGCGCGTGAGCCTCGATCGTCCCGATATGTTCCGCACGCAATTGCGCGCGATTTTGCGGGCCGCGCCAATCGGCAATCTGCACATCATGTTCCCGATGGTCGCGTCCATCGAGGAAGTGCGCGCGGCCAAGCGGCTTCTTCAGGAAGAAGCCGGCGATCGCATCGACAGCGTCAAGGTCGGCGTGATGATCGAAGTGCCGTCCGCCGCGCTCATCGCCGAGCCGCTCGCGCGCGAAGTCGATTTCTTTTCCATCGGCACCAACGATCTGACGCAGTACACGGTCGCGATGGATCGCGGACATCCGAAGCTCGCGAAACAGGCGGACGCGCTGCATCCGGCGGTGCTGCGTCTGATCGGCATGACCGTCGATGGCGCGCACAAGCATGGCAAGTGGGTCGGCGTGTGCGGCGGCATCGCGTCCGATGCGATGGCGGTGCCGGTGCTCGTCGGCCTCGGCATCGACGAGCTGTCGGTCAGCGTGCCTGCCGTCGGCTCGATCAAGGCGCAACTCGCGCGCCTCACGATGGACGAAGCCCGCCAGCTCGCGGCAAAGGTAATCACGTTGGGCACGGCCGCCGAAGTGCGCGCCCTGCTCGCCCCGTACGCGGAATAAGCGGAACAAGCGGAGACAAAAAAATGTTCAAAAACGCATTCGGCGTGGTGCAGAAGGTCGGCAAGTCGCTGATGCTGCCGGTCGCGGTGCTGCCCGTCGCCGGCCTCCTGCTCGGTCTCGGCGCGACCGATTTTCATGGCTACGTGCCCGCCATCATCCTCGAACTGATGAAGAACGCCGGCGACGTGATCTTCGGCAATCTGCCGTTGATCTTCGCGATCGGCGTGGCGCTCGGCTTCACGGAAAACGATGGCGTATCAGGAATCGCCGCGACGATCGGCTATCTCGTGATGACGGCGACGCTCGGCGTCATCGCGAAGCTCGAAGGCGTCGAGCCGACGATGATCATGGGCATTCCGTCGATTCAGACCGGCGTGTTCGGCGGCATTCTCGCGGGCGGTCTCGCGGCGTGGATGTTCAACCGCTATTACCGCATCACGCTGCCAGCCTATCTCGGTTTCTTCGCCGGCAAGCGCTTCGTGCCGATCGTCACGGCCATCGGTGCGATCGTGCTCGGCGCGGTGCTGTCGGTCGTGTGGCCGCCGATCGGCGGTGTCATCAAGGCGTTCTCGCAATGGGCGGCGGTCTCCGATCCCCGCACCGCGGCCACCGTGTACGGTTTTGTTGAACGTCTGCTGATTCCGTTCGGTTTGCATCACATCTGGAACGTTCCGTTTTTTTTCGAGGCGGGCAGCTTCCTCGATCCGACGACAGGCAAGATCGTTCATGGCGACATCAACCGTTTCTTCGCCGGCGATCCGACCGCGGGCATTCTGTCGGGCGCCTTCCTGTTCAAGATGTTCGGTCTGCCCGCCGCCGCGATCGCGATCTGGCATTGCGCCAAACCCGAAAAGAAGGTTGCGGTCGGCGGCATGATGGTGTCGGCAGCGCTGACTTCCTTCCTCACCGGCATCACGGAGCCGATCGAGTTCGCGTTCCTGTTCGTCGCGCCCGTGCTGTACTTCATTCACGCGTGTCTCGCGGCGTCGGCGCAATTCGTCGCCAATACGCTGAACATGCACATGGGCTTCACGTTCTCGCAAGGCGCGATCGACTTTTTGATGTTCAACCTGATCGGCAACAAGGCGACGCACGCGTGGTACGTGTTCATCCTCGGGCCGATCTATGCGGCGATCTATTACGTCGTGTTCCGTTTCGTGATTACGCGCTTCAATCTCAAGACGCCGGGACGTGAGGACGATACGGCGGCCACTGCCGCGGTAAGTTCCAGTGGCGTCGGCGGACGCTCGCGCGATCTCGTGCTCGCGTTCGGCGGCCGCTCGAACATCAAGAGCCTCGATGCGTGCATCACGCGCCTGCGCATCACGGTGAACGATCCGTCGCTCGTCGATGATGCAAGGTTGAAGGCGCTCGGCGCTGCGGGCGTCGTGCGCGTCGGCAACGGCGTGCAGGCGATTTTCGGGCCGCTGTCGGAGAACATGAAGACCGACATGCAGGACTATCTGAAGACCGCGGGAAGCGACGCCGATCTGCCAGTGGCGGGCGCAGCATCCACCGCCACAGCTTCCGACGCGATGAGCGCCCCGGCTGCGGCGCCCGCGCAGGATGCAGCGCAGCAGAAGGCGCGCGCGGAAAAGATTCGCGCGGCGCTGGGCGGCGCGGCCAATATCCTCAAGCTCGAACCGCTCGCGGCCACGCGCTTGCGCGTCGCGCTCGGCGATGCGTCGCGGCTCGACGGCGCCGCGCTGAAAGCGGCGGGCGTGCCGGCGACGCAGCCGCTTGCCAACGGCGAAGTCGATCTGATCGTTGGACTCGAAGCGGAGAGCCTTGCGGGCGCGATGCGTTGATTCACGCGGGCACGTCGCCCGAGCGCGGCTTTTCCACGGCGTAGTAAGCGAGGCACCCCACCACGACGCCCCAGAAAGCCGCGCCGATACCAAGCAAGGTCACGTCGCTGAGCGTAACGACGAACACGATCATCGCGCTCAGCGGCAACGCCGAACGAAACGCGCTGACGAAAGACTTTTCGAGCACGCCCATCATCGCGAGCCCGGCGAGAATCGCGATATACGCGGCAGGCAGATTCGCCAGCAGAAACACATATGCCGTGGCGAACACGCCGATCGCCACGCATATGACGCCCGCGATCAACGCGCCGATGTAATGCCGGCCATGCGTGCCGCCCGACACGAGAATCGCATTGCTCGGCCCCGCAAGCACCGAAGGACAGCCGCCGAACGGCGCGGTGATCGCGCTCAGCACGCCGCTATAGATCGTCACGAGCCGCAACGACGTGCGATATCCCGATGCCCGCGTCACCGCGATTCCCTGCGCGTTCTGCACGAAAATCACGGTGATGAGCATCGGCAACAAGAGTTGCGAGATCGCGTGAATATCGAAGCGCGGCGCGACGAGCGCAGGCGTCGCCGTCCATGCACCGCCGCTGTGACTCGGCAAACGGAAGCCCGTTGCGAAGAGAATCGCCGCGCCTGCCAGCATCGCGCCGATGAGCGGCGGCATGGGCGCTGCGTTGCGTCGCTCGAGCCACATCAGCCCGAAGAACGCGATCGACATGCTGGCGCCTATGAGCGGCGCGGCTATCGTCGAATGCACGACGGCCAGCACGTACTTGATGAAGAGTCCGGCGATCATCGCCATGACGATCGCCATGGGCACCCATCGGTCGAGCAGCGCGACGAGGTTCGTCACGCCGAGCACGAGCAGCACCGCGGCGCACACGAGATACGTGCCCACGGCTGCGCCGAATCCGTATTGCGCGATCACCGGCGCGGCGAGAATCGCGCCGGGAATCGTCCACAGAAAGAGCAAAGGCTGACGCGTCTTCCAGCTGATGACGATGCTCGCCAGCCCGTTCATTCCGATCGACGCGAACAGCCACGACGATGTCTGCGCGAAGCTCAAGCCGCCCTCGCGCGACGCGGCGATGATGATCGCGACCGGTCCCGTCGCGGAAAAGGTCATGCTCGCGAACGCAAGCGAAAAGTACAAAAGCCATGACCGGCCGATGCCGCTATCGGAAGCGCCGCCAACAGACATGTGTCTCGCTCGAACGGAAGCGTTTTCTCGCGTCGGCATCGACGCAAGAAAATGCTGCGGATTGAAGGGCCGGCCTCAATGCGCCGTCGATTCGGCATGCACGGGCGCACGCCATGCGAGACCGATGATCACGCCGAGCACGCAAAGCGCGCCAATGTACCAGGCGGGGGCCATCGTGATGCCCTGCCGCCCTACCAGAAACGAGGCGATTGCGGGCGCGGTGCCGCCGAAGATCGCATACGCCGTGTTGTACGAGAGCGCGAAACCGGTGAAGCGCACTTCCGGCGGAAAGCTCTTCACGATGATGTAAGGCCCGAGCGTGATCGTCCCGATCAGGAAGCCGCCGAGGATATACAGCGCCCACACGGACTGACTGCCCGCGTTCAGGTTCATGTAGAACGCGCCGGTGACGAGCAGCATCGCGACACTGCCGATCGCATACGCGCGCCCGCCGCCGATCTTGTCGGCTGCCCATCCAGCGAAGGTGCTGCCGACGATCAGCCCGAAGATCGACCACGAGTTGTTCGTGAAGACATCCTTCGGCGCGAAGTGGAACTGCGATTGCAGGAACGTCGGCGTGTAGAGGAAGTACAGCACGAAGATGCCGGAGAACACCCACGTCGCCAGCAGCGAGACGATTACCGCGCCGCGATGCTCTTTCAGCACGACCGCGAGCGGCAGACGCGCATCCGCTTCACGCTTCGCACGCAGCGCTTCGAACACCGGCGTTTCCTGCAGATAGCGGCGCAAATAAACGGAGATCAGACCGAACGCGCCGCCCGCGATGAACGGCAGACGCCAGCCCCAGCTCTTCAGATCCGCCGGCTCCATGTTGCCGATGAGGAACTTCGCCGACAGCGCGCCGAGCAGAATGCCGGTGCAAAGACCCGACATCAGAAGACCGCATGCGAGACCGATACGATCGCGCCTCACATGCTCGGAGCAGAAGATCCACGCACCCGGCACTTCCCCGCCGACCGAAAGACCCTGCAAAACGCGGCACAAGAGAAAGAGCAACGGCGCGACGATGCCGAGCGTCGCATAGCTCGGCAACAAGCCGATGAGCAACGTCGGCGCGGCCATGAGAAAAAGGCTCAGCGCGAACATCTTCTTGCGGCCGATGCGATCGCCAAAGTGCGCGAAGAAGATGCCGCCGATCGGACGCACGAGATAACCCGCTGCGAAGATGCAGAACACTTCGAGCTGCGCGAGCCATTCGGGCGTCTGCGGCGGAAAGAACACGGTGGCGAGCAGCTTCGTGAAGAACACCGCGACGATGAAGTCGTAGTACTCCAACGCGCCGCCTAGCGACGCCAGCATCAGCGTCTTGATATCGTTGCGTGACATCGACCGCCCATGAATGGCGACGTCGTCCGTCTGTACCGGGGTAGAACTCATCTTTGGCTCCAAACTCTGAGTGAGGTGACGTTCAACGCATTCGCCATTTAATCAGCATGCTGATTATTCATGCGCGCCTTCTTCACCTGCGCATGACCCTGTGCGACGCATCGTTCTATTGACTTCGCGTATTGACTTCAATCATTGACATCCGGCGCTCCAGCCATCAGCATTTCGTCAGTACGCTGACGGATAGATTTTTATCCGGAAAAAATTGGGAGCGCAACTGTGATTGCACCTACAATCTTTAGATTCCTGCGTGGCAAAACTTCTTCGATAAAGGGTTAAGGATGAGTACCGTTGCCGATAAAAAAGCTGCTGTTTCCGATGGCGGCATCGAGACCGGACACTTGTGGCAGCGGCCGGGGTTTCTGATCCGGCGGCTCAATCAGATCCATATCGCGCTCTTCTTCGAGTGCTGCAAGGACTTCGCCATCACGCCCGTGCAGTACGGCTTGCTGACCACATTGAGCGAGCGGCCCGGTCTCGACCAGACATCGCTGTGTGCGGAAGTGGGCGTCGATCGCACGACGATGGCCGACGTGCTGCGCCGTCTGGAGGAACGCGGACTCGTCAAGCGCGAGCCGAGTCCGCACGACGGGCGCCTCAAGATCGCGAACATCACCGCGAAAGGACGCCGCACGATGAAGGACATGTACGGCAGCATGCGTGAAGCTCAAGTCAGATTCCTTGGCCCGCTGAGCCCCGAAGATCGCGCTCATTTCGTGCGAATGATGATGCAGCTCGTCGAAGGCAATAACCAATACGGCCGCACTTCCCTCAAGCATTTCGACTGACTATCGCGTGATATCGCGGCGGTACGTTTCGGGCACGAAGAGCGCGCCGACCGCGAACGACACTACCGCGATCACGATCGGATACCAGAGCCCGAAGTAGACGTTGCCGCGCGCCACAGCCATCGCCGACACCACGAACGGCAGCATTCCGCCGAACCAGCCCGAACCCAGATGGAACGGCAACGATAGCGACGTATATCGAATGCGCGCCGGAAACAGCTCGACCATGAATGCGGCCATCGGGCCGTAGACCATCGCGAGATAAAGCAGCAGAAGCCACATCAGAAATACGACCATTGGCGCGTTGATTTTCGATGCATCCGCATGCGCCGACCAGCCCGAGGCGATCAACGCGTTTTCCAGTTCGCGTTTGTCGCTTCCATGAACGACGATCGAGCCGATTTGCGTCGATGCCGCTTCTCCCGCTTGCAACGGAGCGCGGTCATACGAAACACCCGATGCGCTGAGAAACGAGCGTATGCGATCGCATTCCGTCACTGGCGCGGAGAACAGCGTAAAGCGGCAATCGTCCGCGTGGACCGTGACAGGTGCGCGCTTCTGAAACGCTTCCAACCGAGGATTCGCGTAGTGCGTGAGCGCATGAAAGATCGGTTGCGTCGTCGCGGCGAGCAACAGGCACGCGAGCATCATGATCCACTTTCGTCCAATGCGATCCGATAGCCAGCCGAACACGAGGTAGAACGGAAATACCGCGATCAATGCAATCGCGAGGAACAGGTTCACCGTATTGGGCGCGACTTTCAGCGTGTTCTGCAGAAAGTACATGGAGTAGAAATGTCCAGTGCCGAAGACGACACCCACGCCCGATGCCGTGCTGAACAGCATGATCAACACGTATTTGAGGTTCGCCCATTCGCCGAAGCTCTCGCCTATCGGCGAAGTCGATAACCTGTTCGCGCGCTTCATCTCACGAAAGGTCGGCGATTCGGCGAGCTTCGTGCGCAGATACACCGAGATCGCGAGCAACACGATCGACACGAGGAACGGCACGCGCCAGCCCCAACTCTGGAATGCGGCTTCGTCCATCGATGCACGGCTGATGCTGACCGCCGCGATCGATGCGAGCAGGCCCAGCGTCGCTGTCGTTTGCAGCGAGCTCGTATAAAGGCCGCGCCGATCCACAGGCGAATGTTCCGCGAGATAGGTCGCCGCGCCGCCCGTTTCGCCGCCGAGCGCGAAGCCTTGCAAGAGCCGCAACGCAACGAGCAAGCCAGGCGCCAGCATGCCGATCTTGTCGAACGACGGCAGCAAGCCCACGCCGATGGTCGCGACGCCCATCAACACGATGGTCGCCATGAACGTGTACTTTCGCCCGATGCGATCGCCGAGCCTGCCAAAGAAGAGCGCGCCGAGCGGACGTACGAGGAAGCCCGCGCCGAACGTCGCGAGACTCGCGAGAAACGCCACCGTATCGTTGCCGCTCGGAAAGAACAACGTGCTGAACGTGCCCGCTAGCGCAGCGTAGATATAGAAGTCATACCATTCGAGCAACGCACCGAACGAAGACGCGACGATTAGCGTGAATTCATGACGCGTGACTGCGCGGTGCGACCGCTCCGAAAGAGACGTGGCCATGTCGATCCCATGCGCCCTGGCATCAGGCGAGCCGTGCTACGAGATGATCAAAGATCTTTGAGCAATTCGAGCGCTTCATCACGCTTCATCACGGCAGCGTATTTCTGCGCCATGTCGAAGAGATTCGCCTCGTGCGGCGCAATCGCGCGATCACCGACGCAATCCGACAACACGACTGGACGAAATCCGTATTGCATCGCATCGACGACGGACGACCGCACGCAACCGCTCGTCACTGCACCCGCGACGACGAGCGTTCGCACGCCATGCTGCGTGAGCCATGCCGCGAGCGACGTCCCGAAGAACGCCGATGGCGCTGTTTTGCGCACGACGAGTTCGCCTGCGCGCGGCGTGAGCTGCGGCACGATCGCGCTGTCGTGCGAATCTTCCTTCAGCGCGAGCAGGCCCGGCACTTTCATCGTGAAGATGTTGTGATCGGAGTCATCGTCGGCGAAGACGATACGGCTATGCGCAACCGGCCAGCCCTTCTCGCGCGCATGCGCAAGCAAGGGCTCGGTGTTCTCGATGGCTTGCGGAATATTGCCGCCGCCGAACACTTCGGGATTCGCGAAGCCGTTCACCAGATCGACGATCAAAAGGCCGACCGGTGCTTTCGGTTCGAGCGTCGAGCCGAAGCTCTGACGCTTGTAGGTTTCGATATCGTGGGACATGTGCGTGGTTTTCCTGGGTCAGCGGTCGAGGACCACGCCATCGCGCACGACGGCTTCGCCATCGAGGGATACATCGCAATGACGCAGCGGAATGTCGATATGACAGGTCGTCGAGCGGCTGCCGCCGGCTTCGTTATTCGGTCCGAGCGAAAACAGGAAGTTGCCTTCGAACGCGCGCGCATCCATGCCGATAGTCGCCTCGCGATCGTAGAGCCCGAGCGTCGACCAGTGAGCGCGCGGCTGCAGGCCCCAGCCAATGTGCGAAATCGCGTAGGCCTCTGGATCGTTGAACGTCGCAATGTATTCGCTGAGCAATTGCGCGTCGATGCCGCCTTCGATGCGCTTTGCATAACCGCCTTCGACGGTCAGTTCGATGCGTTCCTGCACATAGCTTTTCTGCGGCAACAAAATATCGCCGCGCTCGATCACGATGCGGCCATGCGCCTTGCCATCGTTAGGAAACGTCAGCGCGAATCCGCTTGGCCAGTGATCCCAGCGCCCCGGTTCATCGACGAAACCGTATTCGGCGATCGGTTCGAACTCGCCGAGCGGACAGCGAAAATCCGTCCCCGCGGCGGAGACGATATGCATCTCCTTAGCGCGCGCGATGCGCGCCCGTGCGGCGAGCACGCGTTCGCGATCGGCGGGTGTCGGCACGAGGCGCGTAAGCACTTCGGGTGGCTCGACCGCGAGCAGGATCTTCGTGCCGGCCTTGAGTATGTCGAGTTGCTCGGGCGAGAACAGCAAGGTCATCAGATCGAGCACGAGATCGCTTTCCTTCAACGCGGCAATCGCGGCCCGGTTGCCGGTCAACGGCGTCGTGCCGAGATACGCGAGGGAATCGCGGCTCAACGCCTTCTCGCCGTTCACCGGCGGCAAGTCGAGGCGATTGACGATTGCGCCCATCGCTTGCGTCGCGATCAGTGCGGTCGATAGCGTTTGCGGATGCGTCGACGCGCTCGTGAGAATGGTGACGGTCTGCCCTGCTTCGAGACGCGAGAGCTCGAGCACCTTCGTCCACGCATCGACCATCTGATAGTCACTGACTGGCATGATTGCCTCCTTCAACGAGCGTCGGAATGGATGCGCCGAGGAAATCGCCGAGCGCGGCGTGAAAGCCGGCTTCGTCGTCCCACGGAATCATGTGACCAGCGTCACGCACGCGCGTGTGCTGAAGATGCGGCACGAGTGCGCGAATCTCTTCGACGTCTTCGTCGCGCACAACGTCGCCTCTGCCCGCGGTGACGAGCAGCGCGGCAATCCGCAGATGCGCGAGATCGGCGTGAATGTCGTCGGTATGGAAGCCTTCAAAGCTCGCGCGTATCGCGCGTTCGTCACATGTATGAAGCCATTCCGCGCGCAACGCGAGTTGTTCATGGGTCCATGTGGGGCAGAAGGCGCGCATTGCGTCGGCGGTCATGCCTTCGCGCGACTGCCGGATCGAATCGATGTACCACGGCAATTGCGACGGATAGCCACGACGTCCCGGTCCCGAAACGGGCGGATCGATCATCGCGAGACGCGTCATGCCTGCGGGCTGCGAACGCGCAGCGCGTATGCCGATGCGCGCGCCCATCGAGTGACCGACGACGCTGTAGCGCTCGAGTCCCAAGGTAGTTGCGAACGCAACCAGATCGGCGGCTTGTGCGTCGAGGCTGTAGTCGAGCGAATCCGATGCCGACGACAAGCCTCGTCCGCGCACATCGAGCACATAGGTATCGAACACTTGGCCAATATGCTCCGCGACGAAGCCCCACGTCACCGCAGGACTCGTAATGCCCGGCACGATGATCACCGGATCGAGTCCCGTGCGTGCGCCACCGTAACGCAGATAGTGCTGACGGATGCCATTCGCCTGAACGTTCGCGCCGTACAGATAGGTCGACATGTCGCCCTCGCTCAATATGCGCCGGACAGCAACGCGCCCGCGCCCGGCACGACGGCTTCGAGACCGAGTTGCTTGAGCATCGCATAGGTCGTCGCGACGGCCGCGGTGACGACCGGCTTGCCCGTCATTGCCTCGACCTTCGCGATCACCGGCAACGAAGGCATCTGCACGCATGCCGACAGCACGATGGCATCGGCTTCCTCATATCGCATCGACATGACGATCTCGGGCAGGCGGCTCGGATCATGACGCGCGACTTCGAGATTGTCGGGAATCTCGAGCGCGCGATAGTCGATCACGTCGTAATCCTCATTGCGGATATAGTCGACCACGAGTTCGGTCAACGGCTTCATATAAGGCGTGACGACGACCACGCGCTTCGCGCCGATCACCTTCAATGCATCGACCAGCGCGCCCGCGCTCGTGATGACGGGCGCATCGCCGCCGTTGTCGACGGTGCGCTCGTGCAAGCGCTTTTGCGATACGCGATGATAGCCATGACCCATCGCCATGATCGCGACGAGACACGCATAGCCGAGCACATCGACGCGCGCATCGGAGAGTTCAACTGCGCAGCGGTCCGACTCAGCATCCATCGCGGCGAGTTCTTCCTTCACGACCTTTTTCATCCGCATGCGGCTCGAATGAAACGTGAAGCGCTCGGGGCGAATCGTCTGGCGCGCGAGCAACATCGCGGGAATCTCGGTCTCCATCGTCGTGTTCGAACTCGGCACGATCTGGCCGATGCGGTAGTGCTTGGTCATGTGCTGCTCCATGTGCTTGTGTTCTTCGGGGTGGTCAAAGGCGGAAGAGGCGTTCCGCATTGCCGTGACAGACGAGCGCTCGCGTGGCGTCGTCGAGCGGCGCGCGTTCTATGAAGTCCGCTGCGATCTCCGTCGATTCATACGGATAGTCAACCGAGAACATCACCGCTTGCGCGCCCATTTCGCCGATCGCGCCGATGAGCGCCGGGGCCGAGCACACGCCCGAGGTCGTGATCAGGATGTTGGTGCCGATGTAATCCGAAGGCGCCCGTTCAAGACTCAGGCCATGCGAATAAACCGCGAAACGGCTGTCGAAGCGCCAGCGCAAGAACGGCAGACCTTCGCCCATGTGCCCGAGAATGATCTTCAGATTGGGGAAGCGATCGAACACGCCGCTGAACAGCAGGCGCAATGCGTGGCTGCCGGTTTCGATGCCCCAGCCCCAAGTCGCGCCGGTGAGTTCGGGATGACCGTCGAGCACGCGCGGGGTCACGAATGCATCCGTCGGATGCAGATATAAAGGTACGTCGAGTTCCTGCATCGTCGCCCAGAAGGGATCGTAAGCGCGGTCGTCGTAGTAGGTGCCGAGTGTGTGACCATTGACGAGCGCGCCCTTGAAGCCGAGTTCGCGCACGGCGCGCGTCAGTTCATCGGATGCGGCCTTCGCGGTATGCATCGGCAACGTCGCAAAGCCGCCGAAGCGCAACGGATGACGCGCGATCTGCTGCGCGAGAAAGTCGTTGCTCGCCTTCGCGCGGCTGATCGCGAGCGCCGCATCCGGCTCGCCCTGCACGCTCGGGCCCGTTTGCGAAAGTATCGTGTAGTCGATGCCCGCGCGATCCATTTCGACGATGCGCTGTTCGTCGAAATCGGTCAGGCGCGCGGCGAGATCGCGCAGGACTTCAGGCGCGATGTGCTGCGTGAAGCTCTTCGAATAGCTCTGGAAACCGGGCGTGCTGAAATGCTCTTCCAGGGCGATCTTGCGAATCCGCTTGTTCATTTGAACTCCATTTGATCAGTAGGCTGACGATATGATCGTGCGACGAGCCGGGACCGGCTCATCTCGCGTGCTCAATCGCCCTTTCCGAAAAGCTGTTTGATGCGCGCCCAGATGACGCTCCACACGAGGCTGCCCGCATTGAACTTCGCGGACGATGAGGACAGCGCCGCCTCGGGCGCCGCGTTACCGCCGAGCTGCGCCGTGATGCGCGCGCCGAAATCCGCGATCATCCTGCGCACGAAATCCTTCACGAGGCCCGAACGCGAGAACTGCGCGAGCGGTCCTTGCAACATGTATTCGAGCGTGACCGCGACCCGCGTTTGCGCGCCCCCGCCTTCGCTCGTCAATGCATATGTCACATCGCCATTCGCTCGCGAACGGCTGATGTTGTCCTGCCCCGCTCCACGCATGACCGCGCGATGCGCGGCATCGTCGCGTTCCAGGCGCGCCGCGCCAGCGAAGTTCGCCGACATCGGTCCGAACTTGATCGCGATCTTGCCCTTCACGCTTTCGCCGTCGTGCTCCACGAGTTCCGCGCCCGGAAGACACGACGTGACCGAAGGCAGATCGCCCATGAACGCCCACACCTTGTCGAGCGCGAAGGGAACGACGAAGCTGTCGTCGATTGCGGTCCACCCTTTGCGTTGCGCGGCGGGTTGATCCGTCGATGCAGTGCTCGCGGCCACGGGTGCCTGCGGCGCGGCAACCGGTGTAGCGGCGAACGTCTGAAACGCTGGCGTCGAAATAGTTGCATCTCTAACTATTGCGCGTGCGATAGGCGCATCCGCAATCGGTTCCGCTTTCAGATCGGCGAGAACCGCCTTGATCGCAGCGACGATGCCCATATAGCCTGTGCAGCGGCACAGATTGCCAGACAGTTCGAGCCGGATGCGTGCTTCGTCCGCATCGGGAAAGCGGCGCACGATATCGCGCGCGGTGATCAGCATGCCGGGCGTGCAATAACCGCATTGCAGGCCGTGATGGATCGAGAACGCACGACGCAGACGCTTCATCAGTTCGTCGTCCTCGAAGCCTTCGATGGTGCGTATGTTCTGCTGATCGCAAGCGACGGCGAATGTGATGCACGAGCGCACCGGTTCGCCATCGACGAGCACGGTGCAGGCGCCGCACACGCCGTGCTCGCAACCGAGGTGCGTGCCGGTCAGGTTGTGTGCATCGCGAAGAAAGTCGCCGAGATGCACGCGCGATTCGACATCCTCGCGCACGGATCGATCGTTGATAGTAAGTTCGATGACGGACATGGCAGTCTCTTTAAACCGTATTCGCGTTGGACACGCCGAACGCCTGCAGAAGACAACGTTCGAGCGCTGCGGTATGAATCTGCCGATCGATGCCGTCCGCGTTCGGCATCGCACTCGTCACGGCTTGCGCGAGCGCTTCGCCGTTGGCGGCAGACGGGCCGCGTTGCGCGATCTGCCGTGCGAGATCATCGAGTGCGGCCGGCGGGCCATCGAGCGCGCCGAGCACGATGCGCGCGAGTCCCGTGCGTGCATCGAATGCAGCCGCTGCGCTTGCATGTGCGAATTCGCCGGTCTTGCGGCACAGCTTGTAATAACCCCAGCGAAGCGTCGGACCGAGCTTCGGCAGCAACACGGCGGTAATGATCTCGCCGTCAACGAGCAACGTCGTGAACGCACCCAGCATGAATTCGCTCACGCGGACTTGCCGCGCGCCGCCTGCTTTCGATAGCTCCAGACGGGCATCGACAGCGGACAATGCAAGCGGCCAGTCGGCGGCGGGATCGGCATGAGCAAGACTGCCGCCGATGGTCCCGCGATTGCGAATCGCACGATACGCGATGCCGCCCGCCACATGCTGCATGTACGGATGACGCAGCAGTGCGTGCTTGCCGTCTTCGATCTCCGCATGCGTGACCGCCGCGCCGATACGCACGTGATCGCCCGCGTCGGAGACACTGCGCAGGTCCGCGATGCGCGATACATCCACTACGCGGCCAGGCCGTGCAAGCCGCAAGTTGAGCATCGGGCCCATCGACTGACTGCCTGATATCGGCTTTGCGCGAGTCAACTCCTTGAGCGCGTCGGGCAATGAGATCGCCCTTACATACTCGAACGCAGCGGCTTTCATCCCGCCACCTCCTGACTGAGTTCTTCCTTGCGCGCCGCCTTGCGAGCCTTCGCGGCCTCGATCGCGGCGAGCAAACGGCGCGGCGTCAACGGCGTTTCCGACACGAGCGCGCCGATGGGCGTGAGCGCATCGTTCACTGCATTGAAGAGTGCAGCCGGCGGCGCGATGGCTCCGCCCTCGCCCACGCCCTTCGCGCCGAATTCCGTATAAGGCGACGGCGTTTCCATATGGATGATCGTCAGCGACGGCAACTCGGTCGGTCCCGGCAACATGTAGTCGGCGAGTGTCGACGTGAGCGGTTGCGCGTTGTCGTCGTAGAGCGTTTCCTCATAGAACGCGGTGCCGATGCCTTGCGCCGTGCCACCGATTGTCTGCCCTTCGACGACCATCGGATTGATCATGCGACCGCAATCTTCGACGATCACATAGTCGAGAATCTCGACGTCGCCTGTCTTCGGATCGACGGCGACTGCCGCCGCGTGCGTCGCATAGCTGAACGCGCCGGTATCGACCTTCGGCTTGAAGCCTTGCGTCGCTTCGAGACCCGCGAGATTCACGCCCGCAGGCAAGCGCTCGGGACGGAGATACCATGCAGCCGCGATCTCCTGAATCGTCACGCGGCCCGATAAGCCGATCACTTCACCGTTCTCGAAGCGCACCACTTCCTGTTCTTCCCCAAGCAGATGAGCACCGATGAAGAGCAGGCGCGGCACGAGTTCGCGGCACGTCGCGGCCACTGCGCCGCCAGCCATGACGATGCTGCGCGATGCGTACGTGCCTGTCGAATACGGCGTAAGGGCGGTATCGCCATGCACGACCTTGATCTTTTGCAGCGGCACGCCGAGCACTTCGTTCGCGATCTGCGCGAGCGTCGTCTCCATGCCTTGTCCGTGCGAGTGGATGCCCGCGCGCAGTTCGAGTCCTCCATCGGCCGTGATACGCACGGTCGCGAGATCGTATCCCGGCACGACCGGCAAGCCCCATGATGCGAAGACGGCCGTGCCATGCGCCGATTGCTCGGTGAACGTCGCGAATCCGATGCCGACGAGACGCCCATCCTTCTCGCCCTCTTTCTGCCGTGCGCGCCACTTCGGCACATCGAGTTGCGCCACTGCGCGTCGCAGGCTCTCCTGGAAGTCGCCGCTGTCGTAGTGTTTCTTCACGACATTGGTATAAGGCATGTCCGCGCCACGCACGAGATTGTCATGGCGCACTTCCCACGCTTCGCGTCCGACCGCGCGCGCGATCGCATCCATCGTGAGTTCGATTGCGAAGCACACGCCCGTGCGCGCTACGCCGCGATACGGCAGAAAGCCCGGCTTGTTGGTCGCGGCGCATTGCGTACGGCAGCGATAGCCGCTCAAATCGTAAGGCCCCGGAAGGTTGCCGAGCGCCTGCCCTGTTTCAAGACCTATCGTAAAGGGCCATGCGGAGTACGCCCCGCCGTCGATCAAAAGCTCCGCATCGAGCGCGAGCAGACGGCCGTTTGTATCGGCATACGCAGTGAGTTCGTAGTGATGCTGACGCGAGTTCGCGCCCGCGATCAAATGCTCGCGCCGATCCTCGATGAAACGAAAAGGCTTCTTGTACGTCAGCGCGAGCCACGCAATGCACAGCTCTTCCTGCTGCAACACGCACTTGTAGCCGAACGCGCCGCCGACATCGGGTGAAATGACGCGCACCTGCGCATGATCGATGCCGAGACATTGCGACAGCACCGTGCGAATCATATGCGGCACTTGCGTCGAGGTGATGACCACGAGTTGCGAATGCGTATGGTCCCAATACGCGAGCACGGCCTTGCCTTCCATCGGCACCATGCATTGACGCGCGAGATCGACCTTCTGCTTGACGACAACGGGCGCGTCCTTCGAACGCTCGTCGAAGTCGATGTCCGCCTTGAGGTCCAGAAAGAGATTGTCCGTCCAGTGATCGTGCACGCGCACGTCGGTGCGTTCGCGAGCGGTGAACGCGCTGGCGAAGGCTGGCAGCTCGTCGAGATCGAGCTCGATTTCCTCGGCGATATCTTCGGCTTGCGCGCGGGTCTTCGCGAAGCACATCGCGACCGGCTCGCCGACGAAGCGCACCTTGCCCGATGCGAGCGGCGGATGCGACGAAGGCTTGTACGTCGGCAGGCTCGAATCGGCGACGATATCCGTGGCGTCGTGCATGTCGTCGCGCACGATCACCTGTGCCGCATGACTCGCCGGCTTGCCGATACGCACGATACGCGCATGCGCAACCGGACTGCGCAAGAACGCGACCTCCTGCAGATCGGGAAACGTGTAGTCGGCGACGAACTTGCCCTTGCCATGAAGATGCCGCTCGTCTTCGCGCCGCCTCACGCGCACGCCGACGCCACCGCTTTCGGCTGGCGCTTCCATGTGTTCCGTGTCACTCATGCGCTCTCTCCCAACGATGTTCAGACAGGGTAGGCGAGATCGTTCGCGAT
The DNA here is from genome assembly GCF_023630985.1 of Caballeronia sp. ATUFL_F1_KS39. Taxonomy (NCBI): domain Bacteria; kingdom Pseudomonadati; phylum Pseudomonadota; class Betaproteobacteria; order Burkholderiales; family Burkholderiaceae; genus Caballeronia; species Caballeronia sp. ATUFL_F1_KS39. The sequence goes on from NZ_JALQDZ010000041.1 coordinate 95,182, forward strand.
CATCGCGGTGTCGTAGACGGCCTGTCTTTCCTTCAGCAGAAGAACGTTACCATTGCGCGCGAAGCGGTCAAAAAGCCTGCCCGCCTGATGCAGCGTAGTCGCGCCTTCGACGAGCGTTTGCAGCAGCATGTAGTTGCTCTGCGCGACGATTTCCTCGTCGGTCGCGTTCAAGATACGCACGTTGGAAACGAAGTGCAGCATTTGACGCGGCGCGAACATCTGCGTGCGCGCAATCGCGACCGCACGATCGCGCAGCATGTCGCGTCCTTCGGCGTAGACGAGCCCGACGGGAAATCCATTGGCCGCGTTCTCGTATTCGGTCACGCGATAAAGACAGTTCTCGGTAAAGAATTCAGGCCAGCGCTCGATGTCCCCGCCATCGAGCGCCGCGCAATACTCCGCATGAAAGTCTTCGACCGCCGCGCGTGCGACCAGCGCCTTGTCGTGCGCGATGTTCTGTTTTTCGAATCCTGGCAGCATCTAGAACCCCATCACTTCACGATAGTGCTTGTACATGGCGCGAATGGCGGCTTCGGAGATCAGGTTGTCGGCCGTTCCGATCTTGTCGCCATCCAGCTTGATGATGCTGCGGTCGCTCACCGAGCGGCGCACGCCTTCCTGAACGAACTTCATCGCTTCGTTGTCTTCGAGGCCGAGAAAGCCCGACGGTCCCATCAGATTGCCCTGACGCAAACGGTGACGCACCATGTCTTCCGTGTCGTCTTCATAACCGAACATCGTCCAGAGCATGATCATGCTGTTCGGTCCGTTCGGCACGATATGCCGAATGCCGAGCGTATTCATCTCGCGCTGCACGATGAGGTTCGGCCAGATGGTCTGCATCGTCACCGACCATTCGGAATCGAACTCCTTGATGAATTCGAGGAAGCGCTCGTCACGCAAGATCATGCCGTCGTGGAAGGAACGCATCTCCTTCTTCTTGTCTTCATCGATGGTGGCGTAGAGCGAATCGCTTTTTGCGGAGGCCATCGTGCCGTGAATGCCGTATTTGCTGTCCGCGACCATCGCCGAACGATTGCCCGCCACGAGCAGGCCGAACACGACGAGGAACGAGTGCAGCAACGTCGCGTGATACGGGTCCTTCAAGTTCTCGTGATACATCTTCCAGTTGCACGGCAGCTCATTCTTGTAGAAGCCGAGCACGCGCAGGCGCTTGCCGTTGAACACTGCGTCGAAGTCCTCGAGTATCTCGGGCGTGAGATAGTCTTCAAGCGATTCCATGTCCTGCGTGAACGATGCGAACACGACCCCATTGCGCGTCGCAACCGCAAGTTTGCGAAGACCGTGATCATCGTTGCGGAAATCCTTCGGCATGCCGCCCAGCTTGTTCACCCCACGCCGGAACGGCACGCCTTGCAGATTGCCCTTGAGGTCATACGACCATTGGTGATACGGGCACACGAACTCCTTGTTGTTGCCGCGGCTATGCCGGCAGAACTCCGCCCCGCGATGCGCGCAGCGGTTTTCGAACACGTTGATCGAGCCGTCTTCCGCGCGCGATACGACGACCGGCGTCGGGCCGACATAAGAGCGCTTGAAATCGCCGGAATTGGGCACTTCCGCTTCGAGCGCGACGAAGTTCCAGGTGCGCCCGTGGAAGATCCGTTCGACTTCGCGCGTATAGACCGCCTCGCTCGTGTACACCCAGTCCGGGATGCATTGCAGCCCTTCTTCGGGCCAAACGAGCCCTTCTATCGGCGGGTTTTTCGATTGAGGCGTATGAATGCCGATGATCGTTTCAGACGAGTACACCTTGATCTCCCGAGTGTGTTGAGCGAACCAGCTTGTCGAGCTGGCGCAGCTTGATCGTGGGGTCGGCGAGCATGCGGGGATCGACCGCAACGGCTTCTTCGACGAGCCTTCTGATGGCGCGCAACTCGCCGCCTTGATTGATCGCGAGCACATGCGCGATGACGCCGCCGCGCAGACCCATCAGCACGGTCTTGTCATCGACGCCCGCGCGTTCGATCCACTGCTCGATCTCGCCATCGGGCAGGCCGAGCATCTGGACGTTCCAGTCGTATTGGTCGGTCCAGAACCACGGCGTCGGTGCATAAGCAATCTCTTCTCCGGCGATGTTGCGCGCCGCCACGATCGCCTGTTCCTGCGCGTTCTGCCACGATTCAAGACGCGTCGCGCGACCGTTTGCGCCGTATGGGAAGTTGGCGCAATCGCCTGCCGCATAGACATTCTCGGCGGACGTGCGGCAATGCCGATCGACGACGATGCCGTTGTTCGTCGCCATGCCCGCAGCTTTGGCGAGTTCGTCGTTCGGCTCCTGGCCGATAGCGATCACGCCCAAGTCGAACGGCGTTGCATCGACTTGCACGCCGTCCGCGTGCTCCGTGACTTGCAGATGCTTCACGTCGAATATGAAGCGCACGCCGTGAGTTTCGTGCTTCATGCGCAGACGTTCGGCGAACATGGGCGGCAGCGCGCGGCTCAGCAAGCCCGATGCCGTTTCGAACACGCTCACGTCGAGGCCGCGCGTTCTTGCGCTCGCCGCGAATTCCAACCCTAGAAATCCAGCGCCGATCACAGCCACCGATTGCGCCGTTGCGAGCCGCGCACGCAAGCGCATCGCATCGTCGAGCGTGCGCAGATAGAACGTATGCGGACCTTCCGGCGCGCCCGGCAACTGCCGCGCACGACCACCCGTCGTCAGGATGCAATGGTCGTAGCGCAGTTCGCCATTACGTTCGAGCGTCGCGACGCACGATTGCGTATCGAGCCGCAGCACTCGATCGTTGAGCCATTCGATGCGCGCATCGCCGTATCGCTCGACGGCATGCACCCAGCCGTTGAAGCAATCGTCATCGTCCTTCGCGATGAGGACATCCTTTGACAGCGGCGGCCTTTCATACGGCGCATGACGCTCATCGCCGACCAGCACGATGCGCCCTTCATAACCATGCGTGCGCAACGCTTCTGCCGCGCGCGCGCCAGCCTGCCCCGCTCCGATGATCAATGCAGTCCGAGTCATGATTTGCGCGTGCATCAAAGATCGACGTAGATCTCGCCGCCTTCCACCTGCACGCCGTATACGCGAATCGGTTGCGTGACTGGCGCGCAAAGGGCAGCGCCCGTGCGGATATCGAAACGCCCCTGATGCAGCGGACATTCGATGCAGCCGTCTTCCATATAGCCGTCGCTCAAGAGCGCGAACTGGTGCGTGCAAACGTTGTGCGTGGCATGCACTTCTCCGTCGAGCAAATAGAGCGCGATGCGCTCTTCGCCGATCGTCACGCCGAGCGGTTCGTCTTCCACTAGATCGGCGAGCTTCGCCGCGAACTTGAGTGCCATTCGTCGCCCCTTCGAAAATCGATCAGTATGCTGATGAATCTGTTGTTCGTATGCTAGCAGGACTTTTCGCCGAGTCAACCGATCAAAAATAATGGCTTTCCCGTAGAGAATCCGGCAAGAACGCGTTCGTGCGATGATTCGAAGATTCGTCCCATCGATCAGCGTCATGCCTTCCACCGCCGTCACGCGCACGAACCCGCTGCCGCTCGCGAGCATTGGCTTCATCCTTGCATCGATGCTGTGCCTCGCAATTGTCGATCCGCTCGCGAAAGCCATCGCGCTGCGCTATCCCACCAACGAGCTCACGTTCTTTTGCATGTTGTTCGGCCTGATTCCGCCCGTGGCGATGTGCGCTGTCGGCCAGCGCTCGATGATCGATCGCGTGAAGCGGCTCGGCTTCAGGGGACAGACCTGGCGCTGCCACGCAACGGCGATAGCGCTGCCGACGGGACCGATCGCCTGATCATCGCTCGACCAAGGACATCATGAATCTCGAAGCACTCGACACGCCCGCCGCGATCATCGATATCGCGCGAATGCAGCACAACATCGACCGGATGCAGACGCGCATGAACGCGCTCGGCGTGAAGTTCCGGCCGCATGTGAAGACGACGAAATGCGCCGGCGTCGTGCGCGCGCAGATTTCAGCAGGCGCGCAAGGCATCACCGTATCCACGCTGAAAGAAGCGGAAGCATTCTTCGCGGCGGGCATCGACGACATTCTCTACGCGGTGGGTATCGTGCCCGCGAAGTTGCCGCGCGCGATGGCCCTCAAGCAAAAAGGCTGCGATCTGAAGATCATCGCCGACAACGCGGCGGCGGCATCGGCGATCGTCGCGTATTGCAAGCACGCGAACGACATATTCGAAGTGTGGCTCGAAATCGATACGGATGGTCATCGCTCAGGCCTCGCGCCCGATGACGACGCGCTCATCGAGATCGGCCGCGTGCTTCAGGAAGGCGGCATCGAAGTCGGCGGCGTGATGACGCACGCTGGCTCCAGCTACGAATTGAACGATCAAGAAGCGCTCGCCGCGCTCGCGGAACAGGAGCGCGCGGGATGCGTGCGCGCGGCCGAACGGCTTCGCGCTGCGGGCATCGCATGCAGGACCGTGAGCGTCGGCTCGACGCCGACCGCGCTCGCCGCGAAGCATCTCGAAGGCGTCACCGAAGTGCGCGCCGGCGTTTATGTGTTCTTCGATCTCGTGATGGCGAACGTCGGTGTTTGCGATGCAAACGATATCGCGTTGAGCGTGCTCACGAGCGTCATCGGTCATCAACCCGACAAGGGCTGGGTCATCGTCGATGCGGGATGGATGGCGATGAGCCGCGACCGCGGCACGTCGAAGCAGACGCACGATTACGGTTATGGACTTGCATGCGCGCTCGACGGTACGCCTCTCGAAGGCTGCGAACTCGTCGGTGCGAATCAGGAGCACGGCATTCTCGCCGTCGAATGTCGCGATGAGATCACGAAGCGGTTTCCCATCGGCATGAAGCTGCGCGTCTTGCCGAATCATGCATGCGCGACGGGCGCGCAATACCCCGAGTACCAGGCGTTAGCCGCCGACGGCAGCACCATCGCATGGCCGCGCTTTCACGGCTGGTGAGATCGACGAGCGGAAAGCCGCTCATAAACGATGAGACCGCCAAACACGATTCCCGCCGAAACACTCGTGCAGCCGCTATAGCTGACGAGGCCGAGCGCCCATCCTTGATAGTCGACGATGAAGCGCAGCGCGAGCACGAGACCGCACCATCCTGCTATTCGAAAGCCGCGCGTTTGCCCTGCGCGAAGCGCGCGGCCGAATAGCATCATCTGATGACGATCCATCGAGACCGCGAGGCAAGCGAAGGCCATCAGGCAGAAAACGATGCGCAAGAGATGCGTCATGCGCTTTCCTTTTCGCGCTCGGGCATGACGGCACGCGCCGCGACGCGCTTGCCAACGGGCTTCGTGCGCGGACGATGGCGTGTCACGCGTATCGCCAATGCCGCATGCAGCAGGGCGAATGCCCACATCATCAGATCGAAGCCGGCGAACACCCAATCGCCTTGCGCGATGCTGCGCCACAAGGGCCGGTTCGTGGTCAGCGCATTGAGCGCCGGCACGAGCGCGAGCATCGCCGTGGCGAGCCAAAGCAGTTCGATCCACGCGCGCCTTGCGGGACGCACGAACGCATATAGCAGCGTCGCGCCCCACATCGCGAAGAAAACATTGACCTCGGCATCGTCACGCGCGGCGATGCCGAGCGGCAGCAGCCGATTGCCCCACAGAAAGCTCGTCATCGCGATGGAAAGTCCCGCGATGCTCGCGATATTCAAACGTTCGACGAGCCAGAAGCCGACGTACGGCCGCGCCGGGTCGGCCAGCTTCTGACGGCGCTTGACCGTCCACATGACAAGCCCCGTGCCGACCATCGCCGTGCCCGCGAGACTGACGATGAAGTACAGCCAGCGCAGTTGCATATCGCTGAAGCGTCCGAGATGCAGCGCATACAGCACGCCGCGCGTTTCGGCCGCGCCGCCGACGCTGTCCTTCACTTCGATGAGCTTGCCCGTCACGCCATCGAAGAGCATGTACTGCGGACTCATCGACATGCGCGACGCCTCACCTCGCGAAACAGCCACGCGCGCGGTGCTGTCGCCGGGATTGGTGATCGTCACGCGACCGACCTTGTCGCGGCCCCAGCGCGCTTGCGCTTCGCGCACCATCGCATCGACGGGTGCAAGCGGCGCGTTCTGTCCGAAAGACTCGCGAGGCTGAATGAACGCGCTGAGTTGCGAAGTCATCGCGGCGCGTTCGGCGGGTGTCCTGAAGGCGGTCTGCGCGCCCCACGGCATGTACATCGCCATCAACGTGACGAGGCCGGTGTAGGTGATCATCGCGTGAAATGGCAGACCGAATACCGACAGCGCGTTATGCGCGTCGAGCCAAGAACGCTGACCCTTGCCCCATCGAAAAGTGAAAAAGTCGACGAAAATTTTCTTGTGCGTAATGACGCCGCTCACGATCGCGACGAGCATGAACATGGCGCACAGGCCCGCGAGCCAGCGCCCCCATAACACCGGCATGTAATAAAACTGGAAATGAAAGCGATAGAAAAATTCACCGCCGAGGGTCTCGCGCGCGGTTGTGCGCTCGCCCGTGACCGGATCGAAACGGGCTGATTCGAATGCGCGCTTGCCCTTGGATGCGCCCGGCGTGCGCCAGAACGAATCGATGACGCTCGTGCGTTCGTCCGGCAATGCGAAGCTCCACTGCGTACTGCCCGCCGCGATCTTGCCGAGCGTCTCGACGACGCGTTGCGCGACGAGCGCCGCATCCGGCATGTCGCGCTGCTGCGCTTGCTCGGGCCGCATCCATTGCGACGTTTCGTCCTTGAAGTAGCTGACGGTCCCGGTAAGGAACATCGCGTAGAGAATCCAGCCTGCGAGCAGGCCCGCCCACGTATGCAGATCGGACATGCTCTGGCGAATGCCGCGGCCTTTCGCTTTGGAATCGCGCGCGCTTTTCACGAGACGTGTCCTCCCGGCCATACCGTCCATGCGGCCATCAACAGCGGCACGGCGATGAACGCGAGCCCGCTCCATGCCCGACGCGCGCTGCGAACCGCGAACACCCAGATCACCGCGCACACGTAGACGACGAAGCTCACGAGCATGCCGGCGAGCACGGCTTGCGGCTTGCTCATCGGCAGGGCGAGTGCCGCGACGCTCGCGAGCGCGGCGAGCGCGTATCCGCCGAATATCGCGGCCACGATGCGAGAGACGAGCGGGCCGTGCCGGACGAGCGCGCTCATTGGTCGTGTACGCGTCGGCGCGTCATAGGCTTTCAAGGCGTTCTTATGCGAAAGATTGGCCGGATGCACGTCTGCAACGACGAGACGGAATCAGGCGCGTTGAGGTCCGCGTTGCGCGGCGTAAATGATAATAATTATCAATAACGCTCCGCAAGGTTGTCAAGCAACGCTTAAAAGTGGAACGCTGTGGCGCGATCGCGCGAACACAATGCGATGCGCGTGTGGCGCATCGGCGAGCACAAAATGGACGAACTGGCGGCGTTTATTCTTTGCCCGTGACCCACTTTTTCGTCGCGTGATAGCCGCGCTTCGACGTATCGGCGATGGCATGTCCGGCCGATTTCGCGCCGTCGCCGATGGCGTGCGCCGCATCGCGCGCCGCATGTCCGGTCTGGCGCCCGGCCGATTTCACGTCTTCCTTGAACTGATGGGCGCCCGATTCGACGCTCGCATGTGCCAACGGGCCGAGCGCGATCAGCAAGGCCGGAACGATGAGCAAGGTAGTCTTTTTCATGCCGGCGATTTTCGCATATCGCGCGGACCGCTCCGTTCCGCAAAAAAACGGAACGAACGTGTCACGCGCGGTGTGACTCTCAGCAAGCCGTCGGCCGCACGCGCTCCACTTCGAGTCCGAAAAACGGACGCAGTCGCGTGCCGACTACATTGCCGAAGAAGGCCGCGACGAGCCACAGCCAGCCATGCAGGCTGCCCGATACGATGCCGCTGAAATACGCACCGATGTTGCAGCCGTACGCGAGCCGCGCGCCATAACCGAGCAGCAAGCCGCCGACGATCGCCGCGATCAGCGAGCGCATCGGCACGCGCCAGACGGGCGCATAGCGACCCGCGAGCGCGGCGGCGAGCATCGCGCCGAGCACGATGCCGATATCCATCACGGATGTAACGTCGTGAGAAATCGGCGCGGCGAGCGCGGCCGCGTTGGCCTTGCTCATCCAGTATGGCCAGCTCGCGGTATCGACGCCGAACAGGGCCGCCGCTTTCGCGCCCCACAACGCGAACGCCGACGTGATGCCCCACGGACGCCCGGACAGCGCGAGCGTCGCGAAGTTGAGCACGGCGAGGGCGATGCCGCCTGCCACGAGCGGCCACGGTCCATGCAGCCATGGCGATGTATGCGCCGGCTGCACGTGCGCGGCGACGAGCTTGCCATGACGGCGCTTCTCGATGACGACCGTGACCGCCGCGATCAGCGCGAACACGATCCAGTTGACGGCGAGCGCGGGCCCCGCGCCGAGCGTCTTCACGAGCGATACCGGTTGCATTTGCGGCAATGCGGTCCAGAACGGCATGTGCGCGGTCGCGATGACGGAACCCGCGATGAACGCAGCGAGCGTCACGATCATCCGCGTGCTGCCGCCGCCGACCGTGTACAACGTGCCCGACGCACAGCCGCCGCCCAGTTGCATGCCGATACCGAAGATGAACGCGCCCACGACCACCGACGTCCCTACCGGCGACACGAGCCCGGTCACCGGCGTGCCGAAAAGCGACCCTGCCGCGAGCGCGGGAAAGAACAGCGCGACGCCGACCGCGAGCATCAGCATCTGCGCACGCAGCCCGGCGCCGCGGCCATCGGAGATGAACACGCGCCACGCCGACGTGAAACCGAACGCCGCGTGATAAAGCGAGACGCCGAGCAGCGTGCCGACCACGTAAAGCGCAGCCTGGCGCGCGCCGACGGTTTGCCCGAGATACACCGCGCCGAGCACGATCAACAACGCGGCGATGCCGAGCGGCTTCGGATCGATATCCGCGCGGCGTGCAAGAGGAGTAGCGAGATCTGACATGACGATAAGCGTTTCGAAAAAATGCGGAACAGCTACCTATTTTCTCGCGTTTGGCTGATCTTCGCAGGCGGCACAGCGCTTGCATCGGCCGTTGCATCGAAGCCCTTTCCTGCACGGAGAAGAAGATGCATATCGTCTGTCACATGATGTCGTCGATCGACGGCCGCAGTCTCACCGACAACTGGAACCTCGATTTCGCGTCGCCCACCTACGAAGACACCGCCGCGCGTTTCAACGCCGATGCGTGGGTATGCGGCCGCGTCACGATGCAGGAAATCTCGCATGGCAAGGACCGCGACTATCCGCGCGGGCTCGCGAAGCGTCCGATTCCACGCACCGATCATTTCGCGAAACGCGACGCGAGCCAGTACGCGATTTCCATCGATCCGAAGGGACGTGTCGCCTGGAAGAGCAATACGGCGCTCGAATCGCATATCGTCGAAGTGCTGAGCGAGAGCGTCGATGACGATTACCTCGCGTATCTGCAATCGATCGACGCATCGTATGTGTTCGGCGGCAAGGACGATATCGAACTGAAGCGCGTCGTCGAAACGCTCGAACGCGAGTTGAAGATCAAGAAGCTGATCGTCGAAGGCGGCGGACATGTGTCGGGCGCGTTCGTCAATGCGCAGCTTGCCGATGAAGTCAGCGTGCTGATCATGCCGCTCGTCGATGGACGCGAAGCGCATACGTCGTCGTTCGAAGTCGCGATGGACAAGTGGAAAACGCCCGCCTACCTCAAGCTGGATTCCATCGAAAAACTGGAACACGACGTCGTGTGGCTGCGCTATACGCGCAAGTCCTGAACCTCGGGATTTACCCGCGCCACCGCATGCAAGCCGTTAAAAATGCGGCTTGCATTGTTATAATTCTTTCATCCCGAGAATAAAAGCTAACATCATTCCTCGCGCCGCTCCGATGGCCAAGAACGACCGCCTGCGTGCCCTTTCCGGCGCGCTCGAAAAACAGAACGTGATGCGTCTGCGCGATGCGGCCGCGCTGCTCGGCGTTTCGGAGATGACGGTGCGCCGCGATATCGCCGCGCATCCCGGCCAGTTCACCTATCTCGGCGGCTATATCGTCAGCGCCGCCGATGTCCCCAACGCGGGCTACACGATCGAGGAAGAGAAAGACCATTTCGCGCAAGCGAAGGCGGTCGCTTCGAATCACGCGGCGCGTCTGCTCGCGGATAGCGAAACCATCTTCATCGATTGCGGCACGACGCTGACCACGCTCGCGCGGCAGATTCCCACGGAGATGCATCTCACTGTCGTGTGCTATTCGCTCAATGTCGCGGAAATTTTGCGGCGCAAGCCCAACGTGCGGATGATCCTGCTCGGCGGCGTCTATGTGCCGTCATCGGAATCGTTCGCCAGCGACGAGAGCGTCGAAACCTTGCGGCGCATGGGCATCAACAAGGCGTTCATGTCGGCGGGCGGCGTCGATGAAGCGCGCGGCGTGACGTGCTGGAACTTTCATGAAGTCGCCATCAAGCAAGCCGCGATGGCGAGTTCGGTGGAACGTCATCTCGTCGTCGACGCGAGCAAGTTCGGCAAGGTCAAGGCCGTGCGCTTCTCGCAGCTTTCCGAGTTCGATTCGGTGATTACCGAGGAAGGTCAGAAGCTCCGCAAACGCGTCTGAATCGTTCCGATAAAAATCAGAAAGGCTCGTTCAGGTTTCGAACGAGCCTTTTTTGTTCCGCTTTTCGAAGGGCGTTACTGTCTGCGTCCCAGCGCGAACAACGTCCCCGCAACGAGAATGAACGCGCCGATGATGACCTTCTGCCAGGTGCTCGGCACGCCGATGAGAATCAGCACGCTATTGATGAGCGTCACCAGCACGACGCCCAAAAGCGTACCCACCACCGTTCCCGTACCGCCCGTGATGCGGGCACCGCCGAGAATCACCGCCGCGATCACATCGAGTTCCGTGCCGACGAGATCGAACGGGTTCGCAAGCCGGTTCGTCGACACGTGCAGGATGCCCGCCACGCCCGCCAGCAAGCCGGTATAGCCGAACACGAAAAGATGAATGGCGCGCAAGTTATAACCGAGACGTTCTGCAATGGCGAGCGAGCCGCCCATCGCATAGACGCCGCGGCCCATCATCGTGCGATTGAGCAGCCACCAGGTCACGATCGCCGCGATCACGAGCGCGAGCACGGACACCGGCAAAACCGCGCGCAAGCCATCCGGCGTGTGATAGAAAAACAGCGGCAGGCGCCCGAACGTATCCATGCTGTGCGGAATGTTCATGAAGAACTGCGTGCCGACGAACGTCAGCAACAATCCGCGATACAAATATTGCGTGCCGATGGTGACGATCAGCGAAGGCGCTTTCAATCGATGCACGAGCATGCCGTTGATGACGCCGAGAATCACGCCGCCGATTGCGCCCGCAAGCAGAATCAGCACGAACGGGCACTCCGGCCACCAAGCGAAGACAGCCTTCGTGATCGAATACATCGTCAACGCGGCGATTGCCGTGAACGACACGTCGATGCCGCCCGACGCCAGCACGACGAGCGTGCCGAGCGCGAAGAGCGAGACCGTCGTCGCGGAATGGAGCATGTCGAACAGTGTCGCGAACTGGAAGAAGCGCGGATTGATGCTGCCCACGACGAGACACGTCACCACGATCAGCCCGACCGTGAACCACTCCGGATTGCGCATCAGTTGCGCATACAGATTGCCCTTGCGCACGCGCGGCGCGACCTGGGCCGCGTGTTGCGGCATCGTCTCGCTTCCCGTGCGGCGGATGGATTCGCTCATGCTCATGCTGCCTCTGAAAGTAGCGCGTGATAAAGATCGGCCTCGTTCAAGCGATCCGCGCGATATTCGTTCGCGACGCGGCCTTTCTTCATCATCAGAATACGGTCGCAGTTCTGCAGCAGTTCGGGCAGGTCGTCGCTGATCAATATGATGCCGATGCCCTCCTTCGACAGCCGCTGCATGATGCGATAAATGATGTCCTTCGATCCCACATCGACGCCCACGGTCGGACCATGCAGGATCAGCACGCGCGGATCGATCGCGAGCCAGCGGCCGATCAGCACGCGCTGCTGGTTGCCGCCCGAAAGCGATTGCACGGGCTTGTCGACATCGGGCGTCGCGATCTGCAAGTCCTTCACGGTGCGCTCGGCAAGCTCTTGCGCACGCTTGCGATCGATCTGACCGAAGCGGTCGCGCAGGCTCGCGATCATCGCGGTGACGACGTTGTCGCGAATCGGCTTGTCGAGAAAAAGCCCTTCGTTCAGGCGGTCTTCGGGCACATAGCCGATACGTTGCGCCTTCGCATCCGCGGGCGAATGCAGACGCACGCGCATACCGTCGAGCGTCACCGTGCCCGTATCCGCAGGCGCGACGCCCGCAAGCGCACGCGCAAGTTCGTTGCGGCCCGAATCGAGCAGCCCCGTCACGCCGAGAATCTCGCCCTTGTGCAGCTTGAACGACACATCGGCGAACTGGCCCTTGCGGCCGAGACCTTGCACGTCGAGCACGATCTGCGACGCGCCTCCGTCATCTTCCGCGCGATAGCGTTCCGTCGACAGATGCTTGCCCGTCATGAGCTCGCTGATCTGCGCCTTCGTATAGTTTTCGATCGGACCTTGCGCCATCTTCTGGCCGTCGCGCAGCACGATCACTTCCCCGCCGATCGCATAGCACTCGTCGAGCTTGTGACTCACGAACAGCACGGCGACGCCATCCGCGCGCAAACGCGCAAGCACGGCGATGAGGTTATCGACTTCTTTCTGCGTGAGCGATGTCGTCGGCTCGTCCATGATGACGAACTTCGCTTCGCTCGCAATGGCGCGCGCGATCGCAACGAGCTGGCGCGTCGCGAGCGGCAGTTGCTCGATGAGCGTCTTCTGGAAATCCGCGTCGCCCGGCAGTCCGACGGCTTCTAGCGCACGCGCGGCGGTTTGTGCGAGCGCTTTGCGATCGAACGTGCGCGCGAGCTTGCCCGCATGTTCCGCGAGTTCGGATGTCAGCGCGACGTTCTCCGCGACGCTCATGTTCGGCAGCAGCGACAAGTCCTGATAAACGGTTTCGATGCCCGCCGAAAGCGATTCGAGCGGCGAAAGCTTCTTGTGACGCGCGCCTTCGATCACGAGCTCGCCTTCATCGGGCGGTTGCGCGCCCGAGATGATCTTGATGAGCGTGCTCTTGCCGCAACCGTTCTCGCCGAGCAAGTGATAGATCTGGCCGCGCTCGAACGAGAGGCTTACGCCACGCAGCGCATAGACGCCGGTGAAACGTTTATGGATATCGACGACTTCGAGGAGCGGTGTCATATCGTGTAGTCGAGCGAGGCACACCGCAGTGCGCCTCGCGAATGGCATCAGAAGTTGTATTGCTTGTAGTTCGACTTGTCGACATCGACCCAGCCGGTGCCGCGCACGATCACGCCCTTGCCCGGGCCCTTCGTGACCGTCACCTTGTTATAGCCGGTGATGCCGAGGTCTGCGCCGTTCTGCACTTCCTTGCCGTCGACGAGCATCTGCGCGACCTTGTTCATCGCGAGACCGGCGAGCTTCGGATCCCAGAACGCGATGCCGTTGATCGCGCCGCTTTCGAGGAACTTGGCCGCTTCCGTCGGCAAGCCGGTGCCGTACACGCAGATCTTCCCGACCTTGCCGGCCTCTTCGACCGCGCGGCCGATACCGATGACGTCGAGCGACGACGAACCCTGGAAGCCCGTCAGATCCGGATGCTTGCGCAGCACTTCCTTCGCGACCTGATACGCGCGCTCGCCATCGTTATTCGTTTCGAGCTTCGGTTCGACCAGATCCATCTTCGGATACTTGGCCTTCGCATTGCCGATGCCGCCATCGGCCCATTGCACCTGCGAGCGCGAGCCGAGCGAGCCGACCAGCACGGCCCACTTGCCCTGATTATTCATGCACTTCGCGAGGCGCTCGTTCAGGCCCGCGCCGTATGCGGTGTTGTCGAAGGCTTCGATGTCGACCATCGTGTTCTTCGCGTTGTCCGCTTCATGCGTGACGACCTTGATGCCGCGATCCATCGCTTTCTTGAGCGCGGGTTCGAGCGTCGGCGGATCGTAGGGCACTACCGCAATTGCCGTGACCTTCTTCGCGATCAGATCCTCGATGATCTTGAGTTGCTGCGCGGCGTCGGCGCGGCCCGGACCCGTCTGATATGCGTTGATGTTCGGATTCTCCTTGCCGAACTCCTTCACGCCTTCGTCCATGCGATTGAACCAGTTGATGCCGGTCACTTTCACGACCGTCACGATGGTTTCGTTGGTCGCGGCCTGCGCCGCTGCGATCGCGCCCGCCGCTAGTGCGATCGCGGTGAGTGCGGTGCCCAGTTTGTTCAGCTTCATTGCGTTGTCTCCTTTATCTATCCATTGGTCTCTTTGAACATCACACGCAACACTAACGTCCGGTCGATGCGGGCGGCGGTGGAACATTGCTCTTGGGCGCGGCTCCGCCGATGCCGAAGATCGCGCGCACGCGATCGCCGCCCGCGAATGCAAGCGATGCGAGCAGCAGGAAGCCCCACGCGCAATCGCCGAAAAACTGCGATACGCCGAGCAGATTGAAGAGGCTCGACAGAAATTGCAACACGGTCGCGGCGAGAAACACGCAGACGATGCGTCCATAACCGCCCGCCGGATTCACGCCGCCCATCACCGCGATCAGGATCGCGATCAGCAGATACGAATTGCCGTAGTCCCACTTCGCGCTCGACGTATGCGTCGCGCTGATGAGACCCGCGAGCGAGGCGAGCACGCCGCACATCCCATACGTGAGAATCAGCATGCGCGCGCGCGGAATGCCCGCGTAGAACGCGGCCTTCGGGTTCGTGCCCATCAGATAGAGACGCAGGCCGAACGGCGTACGCTTCAGAATCCAGCCGAGCAGCAGAACCGCGGCGATGAAGATCCACAGTGAAATGGGCACTTGCAGGAAGGTGCCGTTGCCGATGTTCGACAGCGGATCGACGTATTCCACGCGCACGGATGCGCCGTTGCTCAACACCACCGCGATGCCGGTGAAGAGCAACTGCGTGCCGAGCGTGCAGAGAATCGGCGTGAGCTTCAGCTTCGCGATGACGACGCCATTGAGCAAGCCGCCGAGCGCACCCATCACCATGACGATGCATACGAATACCGCGGTATAGAGCGCGGGCGAATCGTCGGCGGAGACCATATGCGGCAGCATCATCGCGGCGACCATGCCGGAGAGATTCGCAAGGCCCACGCCCGACAGATCGATGCCGCCGTTGCCCGACACCATCGACAGCATGATGCCGAGCGCAAGCAGGCCGAGCTCGGGCAACTGGCCGCCCATCGACTGAAGATTGTCGATGTCGAGGAACTGGCCGTGGGACATCCACGTTGCGACGATCACCACGAGCACGTTCACGCCGATCAGAAAGTTGAACTGGCGATCCGCGAGCCACTTCGACGCTTTCATTGCGTGACGCTCCTTTCCGCTAGCAGCGCGTTGATTTCGTCGAGACGCGGCATCGACGGCGCGGTGCCCGGACGCGTCACCGAAATGCTCGCGAGCGCGCAGCCGAAGCGCACTGCATCCACAGGGCTTTCGCCGCGTGCGAGGGCCGCCGCGAAGCCGCCGGTGAAGCCATCGCCCGCGCCCGCCGTCTCGACGACGCGGCCGCATTCGAAAGCAGGCACGAGCGTCGATTCGTTCGACGTATGCAAGAGCGCGCCCGCTTCGCCGAGCGTGACGATCACGGCGCGTGCGCCTTTTTGGAGCAGTACGTTCGCGGCGCGGCGTGCGTCGTCCGCCGAAGCGATCTCGATGCCGGTGAGCGCCTGCGCTTCGGTTTCGTTCGGCGTGATGTAGTCGCACAGCGGATAGATATCGTCCGTCAGCGGCAAGGCGGGCGCGGGATTGAACACCGTCGTCACGCCATGTTTGCGCGCGAGTTCGAGTCCACGGCGCGCGGCCGGAATCGGTTGTTCGAGCTGCGTGACGAAGACGCCGGCACGCGCGATATCGTCTTCGATCGCATCGACGTCTTCGGGCGCGAGCGTGCCCGCAGCGCCCGCCGCGACGATGATCGCATTGCCGCCCGTGTTCTCATCGACATAGATATGCGCGGCACCCGTCGCGACATCGTTCATTACCGTTGCGCGCGATGTGATGCCTTCGGCGCTCCATGTCGCCTGCGCGATATCGCCGAACGCATCCGCGCCGATGCGGGTGCAGAAGATCACGTCCGCGCCCGCGCGTGCGGCGGCCACCGCCTGATTCGAGCCCTTGCCGCCCGGTCCCATCTGGAACGCGGAACCCGCGACCGTTTCGCCGAGCAGCGGCATGCGTTGCGCGCGAAACGCGAGGTCCGTCACATAGATGCCGAGAATGACGACGCTTTTCATCGCGTGCCTCCGTGCGCGGCTTCGGGCGCATCCGGCGCGAGTTGCACGCCCTTCTTGAAGATGAAGCAGCCATAGCCGCGCGCTTCGCCCGTCGCGATCACGCAATATGCGTTCTTCGCGCGCTCGTAGAACGCGAAGCGTTCGACCGGCGCGAAGGGCAGCGCGCGGCCTTCGGCATCGTCCACTTCGCGTTGCGCTTCCCGTTGCACGGCGGGCAAGGTAGTTGCATCGCCAACTATCTCCATGCGGCCCGCGGGATCGTCGACGAACGTATCGAGCGGCAGCACCGACAACACGGCGCGCACCGCACGCGGCGCGCTCGCGCCGTCCATGCGCAGCACGCGGCCGAGCACCGTTTTGCGCGCGACAGAGTCAGCGGGGAAATGGGCATCGCAGATCACCACTTCGTCGCCGTGGCCCATCGCGGCAAGCGCGTACAGGATATCGGCGTTCAAGAGCGGATCGATGTTCTTCAGCACAGCGTCTCCTCCATGCATGAGCGCGTTCCGTATCGGAATCGCGCCGAGTCAATTCCTTGATCAGTCTCCGTACGGCACCCAGATGTTCTTCACTTGCACCGCCTGTCGAAGGAAAGGCAGCCCTTCGCTTGCGGCATCGTGCCAGTCGAACACGCGGCCCTGATCGACGAACGTGCGCTTCAGATTGCCGATCGACTCGCGCTCCACCATCGCCGATAGCGCCGCGCCGTGGAAGCACCAGAGCGCATCGACGTCATCGTGTTGCGCGAGCGTTTGAGCCAGCGAACGCGCATCGCCGGTGACGATGTTCAGCGCGCCGCCCGGCACATCCGATGTCTCGACGACCTGATAGAAGTCCGTCGCCATCAGCGGACACGTCTCGCTCGGCACGACGACCACGCGATTGCCCAGCGCGAGCGCGGGCGCGACGAGCGACACGAACCCGAGCAACGGCGCTTCATCGGGACACACGATGCCGATCACGCCCAGCGCTTCGTGCATCGCCAGCGCGACGCCATGCAGCGGGGGCGCATGCACGGCGCCGTCGTACTTGTCGGCCCAAGCGGCATACGTGAAGAACCGCGCGATCGATGCATCGACTTCGCGCTTCGCATCGCGCTCGCTCGAACCGGCGCGCGTGACGAGCTGCTTCGCGAATTCATCGGCGCGTGCGCTCAGGTTTTCCGCGAGGTAGTACAGCACTTGCGCGCGGTTGTGCGCGCTCGCCGACGACCATTTCGTCATGCCGCGCGCGGCCGCGACCGCATTGCGTATGTCCTTGCGATTGCCTTCGCCCACTTCGCCGACGATCTCACCGGCGGGCGAATGCACGAGCCGCGAATAACCGCTGTCGGGCCGCGCCTGCTTGCCGGCGATGAAGAGCTTCGCCGTGCGATCGAGCGCACTCACATTGCCCGCATCGACGAGCGAATCCGGTTGCGCCTGCAACGATTTCGTTTCGCCGCGCACCGGAAGCTTGGCCCATGCGCGCGGCTTCAGGTATTCGTAGATGCCCTCGCGTCCGCCTTCGCGTCCGAAGCCCGACTCGCGATATCCGCCGAAGCCGACGGCCGCATCGAAGAGATTGGTCGCGTTGATCCACACGACGCCGCATTGCAGGCGCGGCGCGACGTCGAGCGCGCGGCTGATGTTCTCGCTCCACACGCTCGCGGCAAGGCCGTAGCGCGTGTTATTTGCGAGCGCAACGGCTTCTTCCGGCGTGCGGAAGCTCATCGTCACGAGCACGGGCCCGAAGATCTCTTCCTGCGCGAGCGTCGATGCGGGCGCGACGTTGGTGACGAGCGTCGGCGGAAAGAATGCACCGCTCTCGGGCAACGTGGCACGCGGCGATCGATAGACTTCGCAGCCTTCGCGCTCGCCCTTGTCGACGAGCGCGCGAATGCGTTCGAGCTGAATGTCGTCGACGACCGCGCTCATGTCGATGCCCTTATCCAGCGACGTGCCGACGCGCAGCGTATCCATGCGGCGCTTCAGCTTCTCGACGAAGCGCGCTTCGATGCCTTCCTGCACGAGCAGACGCGAGCCCGCGCAACACACTTGTCCCTGATTGAACCAGATCGCATCGACAACGCCTTCGACGGCGCTGTCGATATCGGCATCGTCGAACACGATGAACGGCGACTTGCCGCCGAGTTCGAGCGTGAGCGACTTGCCCGAACCCGCCGTGCTCGCGCGAATCTGACGGCCCACTTCGGTCGATCCCGTGAATGCGATCTTCGCGACGCGTTGATGTTCGACGAGCGCCGCGCCCGTGCTGCCATCGCCGGTGACGATGTTGAGCACGCCCTTCGGCAAGCCCGCGCGATGCGCCAATTCAGCGAACAGCAACGCCGTCAACGACGTGAATTCCGCGGGCTTCAGCACGACGGTATTGCCGAGCGCGAGCGCCGGCGCGATCTTCCACGCGAGCATCAGCAGCGGGAAATTCCACGGCACGATCTGGCCGATCACGCCGAGCGGCGCCCAGTCCGCGAACTCCTTGTCCTGCAGTTGCGCCCATCCCGCGTGATGCAGAAAATGCCTTGCTACAAGGGGTATATCGATATCGCGCGACTCGCGGATCGGCTTGCCGTTGTCGAGCGATTCGAGCACGGCGAAGAGACGGCTGTGCCGCTGCACCATGCGCGAAAGCGCATAGAGATGACGCGCGCGCCCCGCTCCGCCGATGGCTTGCCAGCCTTCGAGCGCATCGTGCGCGGCTTGCACAGCGGCATCGACATCCGCTCCCGTGCCTTGCGCGATCGATGCGAGCACGCGGCCGGTCGCGGGTTCTCGTGAGTCGAAGCGCGCGGCGTCGTCGCTGTCGCGCCATGCGCCGTTGATGAAGTGACCGAAGCGCCCGTCATGCTGATCGAGCCATGCGCGCGCGGCGCGATCGTCTTCCGGTGCGGGTCCGTATTCCATCGAAGAGAAGTATTCGGCAACGCTCATGAGGCTGTTTAGTGAAGTCTGTTGGATCAGGCGACGGGATGGCGATTGAACGACGAATAACGTCCGCTCACATGATGTTCGAGCTGGCGTTCGATATCCGCGAGCAGGCTCGATGCGCCGATGCGAAACAGATCCGCTTCGAGCCATTCGCGCCCGAGCTCTTCCTTCATGAGGATCTGATACTCGAGCACCGACTTCGCAGTCGACACGCCGCCCGCCGGCTTGAAGCCGATCATGACGCCCGTGCGCGCGAGATAGTCGCGGATCATCCGCACCATCACGAGCGACACGTCGAGCGTCGCGTTGACGCTTTCCTTGCCCGTCGATGTCTTGATGAAATCGGCGCCGGCCATCATGCAGATCATCGATGCCTTCGCGACATTCGACAGCGTGCGGATATCGCCGGTCGCGAGAATCGCCTTGACGTGCGCGTCGCCGCATGCCGCGCGGAAATCGCGCATCTCGTCGTAGAGCGCTTTCCAGTTACCCGTCAGCACATGCTCGCGCGTGACGACGATATCGATCTCGGACGCGCCATCTCTCACCGATGCTTCGATCTCGCGCAACTTCAGTTCGTGCGGATTGAGGCCAGCGGGGAAGCCCGTCGATACGGCCGCGACCGGAATGCCGCTGCCCTCGAGCGCGTTCACTGCCGTCCTGACGTAACGGTGATAGACGCACACCGCGCCGGTCTTGATCGACAGAGGCGGCATGCCGAGCGCGTCGAGCAGATCGTCGCGCAATGGACGGCGCGCCTTCGCACAGAGACGTTCGACGCGGCCATGCGTGTCGTCGCCGGAAAGCGTCGTGAGATCGATGCAGGTGATGGCCTTGAGCAGCCACGCCGCCTGCGCGTCTTTCTTGACCGCGCGGCGCGTGCCGAGCGTCGACGCGCGGCGCGTCACCGCCGACTGATTCACGCGCAGGCCGTCGAGCCAGGCGAGATCGAACGGCATGCCGGGATTGCGCGCGCTGGCGTGAACCTGGGCCTTGCCGGGCCACGCGACGATGGACTTCGATGCAGTTTCCAGCATGAGATCGGTATGCCGGCGTCTTGTGCGACGCACAACAGTTTTTGATAGATTGATCTCAGTTTATAGCATTCTTGTTAGGATCGTGACATAGGGAAAGTTCGGAGACGACCGGGCCGAGTCTCACTCTTCCGTGCAAACCCTCGGTTGACGTCTTTGCGTTCATCGACGCAAACTTGAAGCGCTTCAAATCCAATCGATCAACCCAAACAGAGCAAATTCGGCAACGCGACCGAACTTTCTTGCTTTCGATTTGAAGCGCTTCAATTTCGAACGATACAAGGAGACACCGCATGTCCTCGCACTTTCCCCGCACTGTCCTGCGCGCGCTCGCCGCCGCGTGCGTCGCAGCATCGAGTCTCACTGCCGCGCACGCCGCCGACATCAAGATCGGCGCGCTCTTCCCCTTCAGCGGCGGACTCGCGCTGCTCGGCGACGAAAGCTATCGCGGCGTGCAGCTCGCCGTCGACGAGCGCAACGCGGCGGGCGGCATCAACGGCGAGAAAGTGGTGCTCGTCAAGGCCGATGCCGTCGATGCCAATCAGGCCGTCGGCGAAGCGCGGCGTCTGACGTCGGTGGAAAACGTGTCGGCGGTGTTCGGAAGTTATTCGTCGGCGGTGTCGTCGGCGGCGACGCAAGTGACTGAGCTCGCGGGCGTGCCGTTCTTCGAACTCGGCGCGACGGCGGACACCATCACGAGCCGCGGCTTCAAGTATCTGTATCGCAGCAACTCGACCACGAAGACCTTCGCGGACGGCACGCTCGAAGCGCTGACCAAGGTCGTCGCGCCGCAACTCAAGGCGGATCCGAAGACGCTGAAGATCGCGATCATCGCGGAAGACGGGCCGTACGGCACGCTCGTCTCCGGCTTTCAGAAGGAAGGCGCGAAGAAGCTCGGTCTGAACGTCGTGCAGGTGCTGCCGTATTCGGCGAAGAGCGTCGATCTGTCGTCGCTGATTCTGCGTCTGAAGGGCGCGGACGTCGATATCGTGCTGCAGACCTCGTATCAGAACGACTCGATCCTGTTCTTCCGCCAGGCCGCGCAGGCCGGCTTCAAGCCGAAGGCGGTCATCGGCGCGGGCGGCGGCTATTCGCTCTCGGATACGGCCAAGGCCGTCGGCGCGCAAATGAACGGCGTGTACGACATCGACTTCCCGCAAGTCGCGATGAACGAGAAAGGCGCACCCGGCCTCGAAACATTCACCGCCGAATATCAGAAGCACTTCGGCATGGCGCCGCGCTCGGGCCATAGCCTCGTGAACTATGTCGGCGCGAAAGCGTTCCTCGATGTGCTCGCCAACGCGAAATCCACCGACAAGGACAAGATCCGCGCCGCCGTGCTCGCCTACAAGAAGCCGACGGGCACGACCGCCGCTGGCTGGGGCTTCCAGTTCGCCGACAACGGCCAGAACCAGCTCGCGACCACCAACGTGATGCAGTGGCAAGGCGGCAAGCTCGTCACCGTCTATCCGGAAGCGGTCGCGATCGCGAAGCCCGTCGCGGCGCAGTAAAACCGCCGCTGTCGACCCGCATTTCTCTTTCACTCGAACCGTGCGGCGCGTGACACGCGCTGCGCGGTGTCCAGGAAACGAGCATGTCCATTCTTCTGCAACTTCTGGTCAACGGCCTGTTGCTGGGCGGCGCGTACGCGATCATCAGCATCGGCCTCACGCTGATCTTCGGCGTCGTGCGCGTGGTCAACTTCGCGCACGGCGAGCTGCTGATGGTCGGCATGTACGCCGTCTGGCTGCTCGCCGCGAAGCTCGGCTGGCATCCGTATGTGTCGGCGGTGCCGGTCGCGCTGCTGCTCTTCGCATTCGGCGTGCTGATCCAGCGCTTCATCATCCAGCCGCTGCTTTCCGCCGACGCGCACATTCAGATTTTCGCGACCGTCGGCGTGTCGACCGCGCTCGTGAATCTCGCGCTGATGATCTTCGGCGCGGACGTGCATCCCGTCGATGTGAGCTTCGGCACCGAGCATCTGCAGTTCGGCGACATCAACATCGTGAGCGGGCAACTGATCACGTTTGCCGCCGCGCTCGCGGTCGCGGGCGGGCTGCATCTGTTCCTGCAACGCACCTACACCGGTCGCGCGTTTCGCGCGGTGGCGCAACATCGCTACGCGGCCTCGCTGATGGGCGTCAACGTGAAGACGACGTACGTGCTCGCGTTCGGCATCGGCGCGGCGCTGGTCGGGCTCGCGTCGGGCTTGCTGGTCGCGCAGTATCCGGTGTTCCCGACCGTCGGCCAGTACTTCGTGCTGACCGCGTTCGTCATCGTCGTGCTGGGCGGTCTCGGCAGCTTGCCGGGCGCGCTCGTCGGCTCGATCGTGATCGGGCTCATCGACAGTCTCGCGGGCTACTACATCTCGCCCGACATGAAGGAAGTCGTCTACTTCGCGATCTTCCTCGTGATTCTCGTGGTGCGCCCGACCGGTCTCTTCGGTCTCGGACGCGGCTCCGAATAACGTTCAGCGAGGCATTCGATGTTTCCCAATCTCCTGCATCCGCGCGGCTACATGGGCGCGCTGGCGCTCGTCGCGCTGCTCGCCGTGCCGTTCGCGCTGCAATCGCCGTTCGCGTTTCACCTGGCCGTGCTCGTGTGCATCTTCGGCGCGCTCGCGACGGCGTGGAATATCGTCGGCGGATTCGCCGGGCAGTTGTCGCTCGGACACGCGGTGTTCTACGGCATCGGCTCGTACGCGGCGACGCTGCTCGTCATCAACTTCGGCATCACGCCGTGGCTCGGCATGTTCGCGGGCGCGGTGATCTCGGCGATGGCGGCGATCGTCATCGCGTATCCGACGCTGCGTCTGCGCGGACCGTTCTTCGCGCTCGCCACGATCGCGTTCCTCGAAGTGTGCCGCCTGCTCACGGTGCACGAGGAAAGCTGGACGGGCGGCTCGGCGGGCCTGAACGTGCCGCTCAACATCGGCCTGCAATGGATGGTGTTCCGCGAAAAGTGGGCGTATCTGCTGATCGCGTTCGGCTTTCTTCTGGTGACGTTGTGGGCCGCGTGGCTCATCCGCCGCTCGCGCTTCGGCTTCTACCTGATCGCCGTGCGCGAACGTGAAGATGCGGCGCGCGCGGTCGGCGTGAACGCGGTGAAGGTGAAGATCGGCGCGGCGGTGATCTCGGCGGTGCTGACGAGTCTCATCGGCTCTTTCCACGCGATGTATCTCACCTTCATCGATCCGTCCGCGGCGTTCTCGCTGGAACTGTCGGTGCAGATCGCGATGTTCGCGCTGATCGGCGGACTCGGCAGCGTCGCCGGGCCGCTCGCGGGCACCGTCCTCGTGCTGCCGATCGCCGAGCTTGCGCGCGGCTGGCTCAGCTCGTTCGGCAGCGGCACGCACGGCTTCGTCTACGGTGTCGTGTTGGTGCTCGTCGTGCTGTTCATTCCGCGCGGACTCGTCGGGCATCTGGGCGGCTTCGTGCTGCGCTTCATCGACCGTCTGCCCGGCGCGCGCACGCCGCCGCCCGCACGGGCGAAGTCGATCGCGCCCGCCGATGCGTTGCCGCTCGGCACGCCGCTGCTCGTCGCGGAGCATCTGAAGAAGCGCTTCGGCGGACTCGTCGCGACCGACGATGTTTCCCTCACGCTGCACGCCGGCGAGATTCTCGGTGTGATCGGCCCGAACGGCGCGGGCAAGACGACGGTCTTCAATCAGCTTTCGGGCTTCATCCGGCCGAACGAAGGCATCGTGAAGATTCGCCTCGCCGATGGCACCTGGGCCGAACCGCGCACGCCCGATGCGTTCGCGAAGGACGGCGTCGGCCGTACGTTCCAGATCGCGCAGCCGTTCGCGGGTCTCTCGGTGCTGGAGAACATCATGCTCGGCGCGTTCATGCATACGCGGGTCCGCGTCGAAGCGGAGTCGATCGCACGCGAAGTCGCGGAGATCACCGATCTCACGTCCTTGCTCGATACCGAAGCGCGCAGCCTCACGGTCGGCGGCATGAAGCGTCTCGAAGTGGCGCGCGCGCTCGCCACGCGGCCGCGCGCGCTTCTGCTCGACGAAGTGATGGCCGGTCTCAATCCCGCCGACATCGCGCGCGCGATCAACATGGTGCGGCGCATCCGCGATTCAGGAATCGCCGTGCTGATGATCGAGCACATGATGCAGGCGACGATGGCGCTGTCGGACCGCATCATCGTCATCAATGCCGGGCGCATGCTGAAGGAAGGCAAGCCGTCCGATGTCGTCAACGATCCTGAGGTGATTCAGGCCTATCTCGGCAAGGGGTATCTCGATGCTCAAGCTGCATAACGTCTCGGCCGGCTACGGCAAGAGCGAAGTTCTGCGCGGCGTCTCGCTCGATGTGCAGGAAGGCGAGATCGTCACGCTCGTCGGCGCGAACGGCGCGGGCAAGACCACGACGCTGAAGACGCTATGCGGAATCGTCGCGGCGCGCGGCGGCAGCATCACGTTTCAGGGACAGGAACTCGTTGGCAAGTCCTCGCACGACATCGTCGCGATGGGCGTCACGATGATTCCCGAAGGCCGTCAACTCTTCCCGTTCCTGAGCGTCGAAGAGAACCTGCTGATGGGCGCGTTTCGTCACGCCGCACGAAGCGCGCGGCGCGAACGCATGGACGAAGTGCTCGAACTCTTTCCGCGCGTGCGCGAGCGTCTCACGCAACTTGCCGGATCGCTGTCGGGCGGCGAGCAGCAGATGGTCGCCATCGCGCGCGGCATGATGTCCGCGCCGAAGCTCCTGATCTTCGACGAACCGTCGCTCGGTCTTTCGCCCTTGCTCGTCGAGCAGATGTTCGAAGTCGTCGGCACGGTCGCGGCGCGCGGTGTGACGGTGCTGCTCGTCGAACAGAACGTGTTCCATACGCTCAAGCTCGCGAACCGCGGATACGTGCTCGAAAACGGCGCCATCGCGCTTTCCGGAACGGGCGCAGAATTGCTCGATAGTCCCCACGTGCGGCGCGCCTATCTCGGTCATTGATTCAGCGAACCGGCGCATCGCATCCAGAAACCACGGAGATAAAAACTCATGCAAACCGAAGTGAAACCCGACGAACAAGTCATCGCCTATCAGTTGCCGCAAGTGCCGTACATGTCGAAGGATCTCGTGCACGGCGGCGTCATGACCGACTGGCTCGAAGACGACAACCTGTGGGTGCCCGCGACCGAAACCGTGTCGTTCAAGCCGCTCATTCTCAACGCGAGCCAGGGCTATTACGTGAATCTGCTGCGCGTGCGCCGCAGCGGCGTGATCTCGCGGCATCGTCATAGCGGCGCCGTTCATGCGATGGTGCTCAAGGGCCGCTGGTACTACCTCGAACACGACTGGGTCGCGGAGCAAGGCGGCTATGCGTTCGAGCCCGCGGGCGAAACGCACACGCTCTTCGTGCCCGAAGACGTGCCCGAGATGATTACCTGGTTCCATGTCACGGGCGGCTATACCTATGTCGATCCGCAAGGCGTCGCGCAGGGTTACGAAGACGTCTTCACGAAGATCGAGGCGGCGCGCCGGCACTATACGTCGATCGGTCTGCCCGCCGATTACATCGAATCCATCATCCGATGAACGCCATGACATCCACTCTTCCCGCATCGATGCAATACGTCGATCACGGCGCGGGCGGCGCGCCCGACTGCATGCGGCTCGCGCAGGGACCGCTGCCCTCGCCCGGCCCGAACGACGTGCTGATCGAAGTCGCCTACGCAGGCGTGAACCGACCCGACGTGCTGCAACGCTCGGGTTCGTATCCGCCGCCGCCGGGCGCATCGCCGCATCTGGGACTCGAGGTGTCGGGGCGCATCGTCGCGACGGGCGCGGAGGTCACGCAATGGCGCGCCGGCGATGAAGTCTGCGCGCTCGTGCCCGGCGGCGGCTACGCGCAATACTGCATCACGGATGCATCGCATTGTCTGCCGCTGCCGAAAGGTTTCACGCTGCTGCAGGCCGCGGCCTTGCCCGAAACGTACTTCACCGTCTGGACCAACGTGTTCGAGCGCGGCCGCCTGCAGGCGGGCGAAACGTTTCTCGTGCACGGCGGATCGAGCGGCATCGGACTGACGGCGATCCAGCTCGCGCACGCATTCGGCGCGCGCGTCGTCACGACCGTCGGCAATGCGGAAAAAGCGCAGGCCTGTCGCGAAGCGGGCGCGGATCATACGATCAACTACCGCGACGAAGATTTCGTCGATGCCATCGCGAAGCTCACCGATGGAAAAGGCGTCGACATCATCCTCGACATGGTCGGCGGCGATTACATCGCGCGCAATATCCGCGCGCTCGCGCTCGAAGGCCGGCTCGTGCAGATCGCGTTTCTCGAAGGCAGCCGCATCGAACTGGATGCCATGCCGATCATGCTGCGCCGTCTCACCTTTACCGGATCGACTCTGCGCGCGCGCAGCATCGAACAGAAAGCGGCGATCGCGAAAGCGCTGCACGCGCACGTCTGGCCGCTGCTCGAAGCGGGCCGCGCGCTGCCCGTGATTCATCGCGTGCTGCCGCTCGCCGACGTCGCGGCCGCGCACGCGCTGATGGAATCGAGCAGGCATATCGGCAAAATCATGCTAAAAGTGGGAGACCAATAACGTGCGGCACGACAAGCGTGTGGTCCTGGTGACGGGTGGCAGCGGCGGCATCGGCGAGGCGCTCGTCGAGCGCTATGCGCGCGATGGCGCGGCCGTCGGCATCGTCGATGTCAACGAAGAAACAGGCGCGGCGCTCGCAAGACGTCTCGCCGATGCGGGCCTGCGCGTGCATTTCGCCCATGCCGACGTCGGCGATTTCGCCGCGTGCGAAGCCGCGTGCCGTGCGATCGAGGCCGCGCTCGGTCCGGTCGATACGCTCGTCAACAACGCGGGCATTTCGCCGAAACACGCGGGCAAGCCGATGCCCGTCTGGCAGATGTCGCCCGACGAATGGCGCCGCGTGATGGACGTGAACGTGAACAGCGTCTTCAACTTCTGCCGCATTCTTGCGCCGGGCATGGTGGAGCGGCGCTTCGGACGCATCGTGTCGATGTCGTCGGTGGCGGGCAAGGCGTACCTCGACATCGTCGCCGCGCATTACAGCACGACGAAAGCCGCGCTGATCGGCATGACGCGGCATCTCGCGGGGGAGCTCGGGCCGCACGGCATCACGGTGAACGCGATCGCGCCGGGGCGCATCGATACGCCGCTCGTTCGCGGCGTCGCGCGGGAGGCCAACGAAAAGGTCGCGCAAGAAACGCCGTTGCGGCGGCTCGGCGCGCCCGACGAAGTGGCATCGACGTGCCTGTTCCTCACATCCGATGAAGCCGCGTTCGTCACCGGCCAGGTGATCGACGTGGCCGGCGGATGGCTGATGACATGACGACGCACGCGCCGTTGAGAACCATCGGCTTTCCGGGGCGATACACGCAAGGTCCGGGCGCGTTGTCCGCGCTCGGATCGACGCTCGCGGAACTCGGCGCGCGACGCGCGTTCGTGCTCGTCGATGGCGCGGTCATCGATCGCGTGTCGGCGCAAGTCACGCGATCGATCGAAGACGCGCACATCGTCACGTTTCCCGGCGAATGCACGGCCGCGGTCATCGCGAAGCTGAGCGACGATGCGCGCGAACTCAACGCGGATGCCGTCGTGGCCATCGGCGGCGGCAAGACGATCGACTCGGCGAAAGGCGTCGCCCGGGCGCTGAACGTGCCGATCGTGATCGCGCCGTCCGCCGCTTCGAGCGATGCGCCGACGAGCCGCCTCATCATCCTGTACGACGACGCGCATCGCGTCGCGGGCATCGACATGTTGCCGCGCAATCCGGACGCGGTGATCGTCGATACCGCGCTGATCGCCGCCGCGCCCGCGCGTCTCTTCGCGGCCGGCATCGGCGATGCGCTCAGCAAGAAGTACGAAGCCGCGCAATGCCAACGCGCCGATGGCCTGAACTCGTACGGCACGCCGCCGCTGCCGGGCGCGCTGCTGCTCACGCGCGCGACGCTCTCGATCCTGCTCGAAGACGGCGCGCGCGCCTACGCCGACATCCGGCGCGGCGAACTCACCGATGCCGTCGAACGCGTGATCGAAGCGACCGTGCTGTTGAGCGGCGTCGGCTTCGAGAGCGGCGGCCTGTCGCTCGCGCATGCGCTGATCCGCGGACTCACGGCGATTCCCGCGATGGCCTCGATGATGCACGGCGAACTGGTCGCCTTCGGCACGCTTGTACAATTGTTCGTCGAAGATACATCGCCCGAAGAGATCGAACCGTTGGCCACGCTCATGACCGCAACCGGATTGCCGCTCACGCTCGCACAACTGGGGCAGCACGCCCCGCTTACATCGGCACAGCAAACGCTCATCGCAAACGCCACGCTCGCCACGCGCTATAGCCGGCACATGTCGCCGCCGCTGACGGCTGCGCGGCTGATCGAAGGCATCGCCCGCGCCGATGCCTATGGACGCGCGCGCAGCCCATCATGAAACCCACGCGCGCTACGCTCGCGGATGTCGCGCGGCTGGCGGGCGTCTCGCTCGGCAGCGCGTCACGCGCCTTGTCCGTGCCGGATCAGGTCAAGCCGCAAACGCTCGCCAATGTGCAGCGCGCGGTCGAACAGCTCGGCTACGTGCGCAACGGCGCGGCGCAGGCGCTTGCCTCGCGCAAGACGCGCACGGTCGCGGCCATCTATCCCACGCTCAACAATCCCATTTACGCCGATTCGATTCAGGCGCTTCAGCAGACGCTTTGGGGTTATGGGTATCAGTTGCTGATCGCGAGTCACGAATACAAACCGGCGCGCGAACTCGAATTGCTCCGTGCGATTCTGGAACGCGGCGTCGACGGGCTCGTGCTCGTCGGCACCGATCATCCGCCTGAAGTTTTCGAACTCACGCGCCTGTACGCGTTGCCTTATGTTCTGACGTGGTCGGTGGATGAAACGCAGTATCCGCATTGCGTGGGCTTTTCCAATTTCGACGCGGCTTACCGGCTGGCGAAACGCATCGTCGGATTCGGGCATCGGCATGTCGCGATGTGCGGCGGCTCGACCTTCGGCAACGAACGCGTGCGCGCACGGCAGGCCGGCACGCGCGCCGCGCTCAGGGAAGCGGGATTGGATCTGAGACCCGAATGGATCGTCGAAGCGCCGTTCACCTTTGAAGGCGGCAGGCAGGCGCTGCGCGAACTGTGGGACGGCGAAGCGCGGCCCAGCGTGGTCATATGCGGCACGGATCTACAGGCAATCGGTCTGCTGGACGAATGCCGCGCGAAGGGCATTCGGGTTCCCGACGATCTTTCGGTAACGGGCTTCGACGATATCGAACAGGCGCGGCTCACCCAGCCGCCGCTCACGACGGTACGCGTTCCGTCGCTGGAGATCGGCACGCGCGCCGCGCGGCATCTCATGGCGCTGATCGACGGCAAGGACGGCGACAACGAGCTCGTGCTCGATGCGCCCGTCGTGGAACGCGGCACGCTGGCCAAACCCGCGGCCTGAACGCATCGTTCCGATTTTTGGTTTCATCGCCCGCGATGCGTCGTAGGCCCGCTCTTTGCTCGTCATCGTGACACCCCACATTCCGAAAAGGAGTTCACGATGCCGCGCCAACCCTCCACCCAGCCGACGACCACCGCCCCGTCCGGCGCCGCCCGCAGCCAGGACGCGATTCAGGTGCTGACCGACGATCATCGCGCCGTGCAAAAGCTGTTCGACGCGTTCGAGAAAGCGGAGAAAGACGATCTCGACGCGAAAGCCACGCTCGTGCGCCGCGCCTGCGAAGAACTGACGGTTCACGCGATGATCGAAGAAGAGTTGTTGTACCCGGCCGCGCAGGAAGCGCTGGACGAAGACGACCGGCCCGATGTCGAAGAGGCTTACGTCGAGCACTATCTCGTCAAGGTGCTGATCGAGAAGTTCACGCAGCTGAAGCCGTCCGACAAGGGTTTCGACGCCACGTTCAAGGTGCTGTCCGAAATGGTGAATCACCATATCGAAGAAGAAGAATCGGAACTGTTTCCGAAATTGCGCAAGTCCGGAGCCGATCTGGAGGCGCTCGGCAGCAAGCTGATGCAGCGCAAGGAACAGCTCGAAGCGAAAATCCCGAAGGACGCAGGCGATAACACGATGCGCCTGCATTGACGCTCTTGAGCGCGCACCGGAGCCGAATCATGAAAAACCCCTGGGCGAAGAAGAACCCTTTCCTCAGCATGTGGCTTTCCGGTGCGAACGCGGTCATCGGGGCGACGCGCGGCCGCGCGACTACGCAAGCGAAACGGCAAGCGTCGACTCTTTTGACGGCCGCGCTCACGCCGCCGCGCAAGCCGAAGAAGCGGCGCGCGCGGCGTTGAACACGATCCATCCGCGAACGATCATTCGCGCAGCGCGTTGAGCAGATCGCCGAACGCCCGGTGAGTCGACGCGCTCAATCCCGCGCCGACCGCCGTCTGCACCGTGCGACGCAAGCCGAGAATCGCGACACCCACCAGCGCGAGCGCGACGAGTTCCGCATTGGGCGTGCGCAGAAACCATGGCGCGGGACGGGCACTCGCCGGCAGTGCGCGGCGCGGCGCACGCGCGATTCGCATCGGTTCGTCGGCCATATGCGCGGCGATCAGCTCCGCGCGCGATTCCGCCATGCGCGCGAGCACGACGCTCTGAGCTTCGGCGTGCTTCATTGCGTCGCCTCCTTGATGGCATCGACGTCGCGGCGCAACTCGCTGCGCAGCAACTGGAACGGCTCGGCCGGCTTGCGCGACATCATCACGATGACCGCGATCACCGCGACCGCGAGCCACGCAGCCGCGACGCACCACGCCGTCAGCACGAGATGCGGCGTGCCGACAGCCGTCACGATCACCGCGATCGATACGAACGACAGCGTGAACAGCGCGCCGATCGCGAGCGCGACGAGTGCGACGACTTCATGCAGCACGCGCTTCTTGGTTTCAGCGAGTTCGATCGGGATCAACTCGCCGTAGTCGACGAGGCGTCTCGTGCAGAAATGGCCGACCCTGCGCCAGTTGGCGATTTTTCTCTGAATTGTCATCGTTACTTCTCCGGCGAGTTTTTGTCGAAACGGAGTGTTACGGATGACCAACAGCAGTGTGCATGCCAGCGCAACGCAACTTCATCGTGTCCGCTTGGCCGCGGTCTTGGCGTGAGCGCGCGCGAGACGCCGCGCGATGTCGGCGGCCGCGCCGTCGTCGGTCCGCGCCGGAGCTTCGCCGCCCTGCTTTTCCGATGCGAGTTGCAAATAAGCGGCGGCCAGCTTGCGCAGTTCTTCCTCCGTTGCATCTTCGATACCGATCAGCTGATTGCTCGCCGTGCGATGCGACGCGAGCAACTCGTTGAGCTTCAGATGCATCGCCACGCTGTCCTTGTTCGCGCTCTGCTGAATCAGGAACACCATCAGAAACGTGATGATGGTCGTGCCCGTGTTGATGACGAGTTGCCACCCGTCCGAAAACTTGAATAGCGGTCCGGATATCAGCCAGACCACGATGCAAATGACCGCCAGCCCGAAGGCGACCGGCGAGCCGGCCCATCGCGTGACTGCGCTTGCGAAAGCATCGAACGCGCGAGTGACGGGATGTGCGTTCGCATAGGCCGGGCTGGACGTGTTGGGCACCGTGTCCAGCGGCGCCGCGTCGGAAATCTGGTCTCTGTCGTTCATGTTTCTCCCCTGCATACTGCAAAAGAAAGGTTCGAGCTACCGTGCCTTTCGATGGACGCGTCGTGCCTTCCCGGAAATGCGTCGTCCGTATCGTTTTTTTCTTGTTGTTTCGACCGTCTGGCGGACGACGCACGCTTCGACCTGCCATCGCGCGCGTCTTCCGTCTGATGAAAAGCGTCGCTTACTTGAGTTCGTCGGGCACCTTGCCGCCGTTTTCCGCGAGCTTCTGCATGACCTGTTTATGAAGCCAGATATTCATTGCAGCGGAATCTTCCGTGTTGCCCGAGTAGTGCAGTTCCGCAGCCAGTTCCTTGCGCGCGGACAGGCTGCTGTCCAGACCGAGCAGCTTCATCAGATCGACGATCGACGTGCGCCAGTTGAGCTGCTCGCCGTGATTCGCCTGCATCTTCGTCAGCACGGCCTCGACGTCCACTTCCTGCATCGGCGCGGCGGCTTGTGCGGCCGGTTGTGCGGGCGTGGACGCGGCGGTGGACGTCGTCGGCGCGGCCGCAGCGCCTCCGGCCGGCGCTGCCGCCTGACCCGCAGCCGTGCCCGTGCCGGTGCTCGCCGGTGCGCTGTCGTGGTGGAAGATCTTGTTCAGGATATTGGAAAAAATACTCATGGCCCCTCCTTCAGAAGTGAGTTCACGAACGATGCAAGTCCCGTGCCGCTACCGCCGCGCATGCGATGCGGAATAACGCTTGCTGATCGCATGTCGTGCCGGAGCGAGCACGATAACGCGTCTTTCCCCACCACCACAGCAGAGCTGCAAAGCCGCCAAGGAGTCACCGTGGATATGCCTTCCTGTTCCCCTTCCATCACGACGATGATCCGCATGGATCACACGCATGTCATGGCGGCGTTTCATCGCTATCACGCGGAGACATCGTGGTGGAGAAAGCGCGCGATCGTCGAGCTTGCGTGTACTGCACTTGAAATTCACGCGCAACTGGAGGAAGAAATCTTTTATCCCGCGTTGAGCGAGGCAATGGCAGGCGACGAGCGTCTCGCCAAAAGCAAGCCCGAGCACGACCAGATGCGCGAAGACATCGCGAAGCTGCGCGCGATGGGTCCGCAGGACGCCGCCTACGACGCGCGTTTCATGCAGCTCATGCGTGAAGTGATGCATCACGTCGCCGATGAGGAAACCGTCTTGCTGCCCACTGCCGAACGCGCGCTCGCTTCACAGTTGTCGGAACTTGGTGCGCGCATGACAAAGCGCCGCATGCAACTCGTCGCACAGAGTCGTCCGTCTGCGATTGCGGCGAATACGTTCGGAACGTTTCCGCTCGCATCGCTCGCCGTGATGTCCCTTGGCGCGCTTGCGATCGCGCATTGCTTGCGGCCCGCTTCCGCGCGCCGCATCCGTCGATCTGCATGATTCAGTGTTCGCGCGGCGCGCCGTTGACTTCGACGATGAACACCGGAATCGACTTCGCGCCGGGCACCTTGCTCTCCTTCGCGCAATGCCATAGCGGGAGCAACGGATTGCACTCGGGGTAATAACCCGCGATGCATCCTTCCGGTATGTCATACGGATGTATGCGCAGGCCCGCCACACGCCGATCGAAACCATCATCGGCAATGGTGCGCAGCGTGATGCGGTCATCTTTCTTGAGGCCGTGTCGCGCCATGTCGGCTTCGCACATGAAGATCACCATGCGATCGCCCTTGACGCCGCGAAAGCGATCGTCGTGGCTATAGATCGTCGTGTTGAACTGACTGTCGCTGCGCAGCGTCATGAGGCGCAGCGAATCGGGTTCGCGTTCGGGCATGTCCGGGTCTTCGCCGAGCGTTTCCGGCACGAAGAATTCCGCCTTGCCGCTCTTCGTCTGCCACTTGCGTTCGCGCGCGGGCAGAGCGCGAGGAAAACCGCCGGGCGTCCACATTCTTTCGTTGAAGTCGTGAAAGCTCTCGGGATACGTCTTCGCGATTTCATCGCGTACCAGCGCATAGTCGTTGCGCCAGCGATCCCAGTCGATGGTCGATCGCTCGCCGAGCGTATGCTTCGCCAGTTCCGCGACGATATACGGCTCCGAGCGCGCATCCGGCGACGCGGGCTCCGCGACGCCGCGCGAACCGTGAATGCAGCCGGTGCTGTCTTCCATCGTGACAGCCTGCGCGCCGCTCGCTTGCGTATCGATCTCGATGCGGCTCAGACACGGCAGAATGTACGACTTCTCGCCATGCACGAGATGACTGCGATTGAGCTTTGTCGCGACATTGACGGTGAGCTTCAGACCGCGCCACGCCGGTTCGATGCGCATGCGGTCGGGCACCGAACGCACGAGGTTGCCGCCAAGATTGATGACCGCGCTGACCTTGCCATCGAGCATGGCTTCGAACGCTTCGACGATATTCATGCCCTTCTCGCGCGGCGGCTCGAAACCGAACTGGCTCGCGAGCTTGTCGAGCGGCGCGAGCTCCGGCTTCTCGGTGATGCCGACAGTGCGCTGCCCCTGCACGTTCGAATGCCCGCGCACCGGCGACGGTCCCGCGCCCGGCTTGCCGACATTGCCGCGCAGAAAGAGCAGATTGCACAGCATGCGTACGTTCTGCACGCCCTGCCTGTGCTGCGTGATGCCCATGCCGTAGTGGGCCATCACTGCGTTCGCGCGCATGTATTCGTCGGCGGCGGCTTCCATGTCAGCGCGCGGCAGTCCCGCCACGCGCTCGATATCGTCCCACGATGCAGCGCGCACGTAATTCGCGAAGGCTTCGAAGCCCACGGTATGCGTTTCGATGAAATCGACATCGAGCACGCGCGGTTCGTTCGCTTCCTTCGCGCGGTCGTCGGCGTGAATGACGGCCTTGCAGATGCCGAGCAACGCAGCGGTATCGCCGCCCGTTTTCAGCTGATGATATTGCGTGCTGATGAGCGTATGCGCGGGCGTCATCATCTCGACGGGCGACTGCGGGTTGGCGAACTTCAGCAGTCCCGGCTCGCGCAGCGGATTGAACGTGATGATCGGCACGCCGCGCTTTCTTGCTTCCTGCAGCTGATGCAGCATGCGCGGGCTGTTGGTCCCGACGTTCTGTCCGAGGAAGAACATGAGGTCGGTCTTCTCGAAGTCCTCGAGCCTGACGGTGCCGACGCCCACGCCGATCGCTTCCTTCAGTCCGACGCTCGTGCTTTCATGGCACATGTTCGAACTGTCGGGCAGATTGTTGGTGCCGTACATGCGCGCGAAAAGCTGATACATGTACGACGTTTCCAGCGATGCTCTGCCCGATGCATAGAACACGACGCTTTTCGGATCGAGCGCGCGCAGTTCGCGGCCGATGTCCTCGAAGGCTTCCTGCCACGAGACGCTCACGTACTTGTCGGTGGCCGCGTCGTAACGCAGCGGCGCGGTGAGACGTCCCGCGTCCTCGAGATCGTGGTCATGCCACGCGCATAGCTGCGTCACCGTATGAAGCTCGAAGAACTGCGGCGTCATGCGCTTCGCCGTCAGATCCCATGCGGTTGCTTTCGCGCCGCTTTCACAGAACTCGAAGGTGTGCGGATCGGCGGGCTTGGCCCACGAACAGCTCACGCACGCGAAGCCTTCGGGCTTGTTCTGCTTCATGAGCACGGTGCTCGCCTTGAGCGGCACCTTCTCGTGAACGAGCGCGCCGGTGACGGCTTTGAGCGAACCCCAACCGCCCGACGAATAGGGATAAGCGTCGTTCTTGCGAACGGCATTGTCTGATTCGGCCATGTCTTTGCCTCGCGCGTTGTGCGTTTATCTGCATGTATTTGCCTGATGCGCGAGCAATTGCCGTTCCTTTCTGATTGCTTAAGCGAACGCAGTTCCCTGGCCGCAATTCAGCGCGCCGTGCAAAGATGCGCGTTGACCTGCACGGGCGGCGCATCGTCATCGAATGGCTTCTGGCGCTCGAAGCTTTCGATCACGCCGGGCCTGAAGACGAGGCAATATGTGGAACCTCCGTATTGGAAGTAGCCGAGCTCTTCGCCCTTGCGCACGCGCTGGCCCGGCAACGCCTCGATCATGCATGACGACACTTCCGCCATGCCGACGAACACGCACGCAACCTCGCCGATGTCCGGATCGTCGCAATCGATGACGATGACCGCGCGCGCCGCGACCGCAGTGATATAGCCTTGCGAATCGTTGAGGCTGCCGGGATCTTCGCCTTCCGAGTCGGCATCCGAGAAGTAGGTGCCGTCGACGAGATATGCCTTCACGATCGTGCCGCTCACCGGCGCATGCCAGCGATGATAGAAAAACGCGCTTAGAAAGGCCTGATACACCGTGCCACCGACGAATCGCTTCGCGAGTTCCGCTTCTTTCGCCGTGAACATGTCCATCAGCGAATAAGGCTGCGACTTGATCCAGAACGAGTCTTCCAGTTGCACATCGTCCTGGACGTTATAGGGCGAAGCCTCGCACGCACTGACGATGATCTTGGCGTTATCCGGCTCTGCAACAGGCCGCGCGCCAGGCTTGAATTCGCGCGTGAAGAAATGATTCCACGACGCGAAGCCCCAATACGGCTTATGCGGATCGCAGAGAAACTGGTGCAGTCCGATCTTGCTATCGGCCTCTTTGCTGAACCAGCCATCGGGCGCGTCGGTGTTCAGATGCGTGCGCGAATACGGTCCGCTGAGAAAGCCGGACCACACGTTCAGCACGCGCTTCAGATGCGCGTTGAATGCGGGATCGCGAAAGAGCGCATAGCCCGACGGCATGACCATCGGCCAGTCGAGCAATGCGTTGATGGGGCAATGGATCAGGCTCGATTCGCTGAACGGCGGCGCGTACGTCAGCATCGCATCGAGCAATACGATGAATTCGTCGATGCTCGCATAACCGAGCTTGAATCCGGCTTCATGCGCCTGACGGATCGCGCGCGTGAAGTCCATGCGCACGACCGGATCGTCGTGGATGAAAGCCGCCATCTCTTCGATGACGCTGTTGCGTTTCGTTCTGCCCGCGCGCTGCCGGGCGTACTCGGCGAATGTCTCGCGAAAGCGCGCGATCGCCTGCTCTTCGCGCGGGAGCCATTCGCCCAGTCTCTGGCGCTGGTTCGTCGCCATTGTCGTCTCCGATCGATGTACCGATCGAAGACGGCCAGCAGTTTGTATGCCTCCCTTACTTCTGCACGCCCGGCCGCAGCGCCGCGACGTCGCGCCCTTCGCGAGGCGTCATGCGAGCGAGGAACACGACGCCCGCAGCGAGAATCGACATCACGGCGAGGCCTGTCAGGCCGCCCTGAATCGAACCCGTCTTTTGCTCGAGAAAGCCGAAGGTGGCCGGCGCGACGAAGCCGCCGAGATTGCCGATCGAATTGATCAGCGCAAGCACGGGCGCGGCGATGCGCGCATCGAGATAGCCTTGCGGAATCGGCCAGAACAGCGACGATGCAGCCTTGAACCCGATAGCGGCAAAGCAGATTGCAACGAACGAGAACACCGGACTGCCCTGGCCCGCTGCGTACATGCCGGCGGCCGCGATGAGCAACACGCACGCGACCCATGCCTGCTGAAACTTGAAGCGCGCCGCGAGCGCCGCGAACAGATACATCGCGACGATGGAAATGAGCCACGGAATCGAGTTGAACAATCCGACCTGAAAATCGTTCAGATGCCCCATCTTGCGGATGATGCTCGGCAACCAGAACGTCGCGCCATAGATCGTCAGCGACACCGAGAAATAGATCAGGCAGAAGATCAGGATCTGCGGATCGCGCATCAGGCTCCACGACGACGGCGTCTTCACATGCGCGGCGTCGCGGCGGCGCTGCTCGTCTTCGATCTCCGTGACGATCGCGTCCTGCTCGGCGCGCGTGAGCCACTTTGCATCGCGCGGCTTCGAATCGAGCCAGAACCAGACGAAGCCGGCGAGCAGGACCGACGCCATGCCTTCGATGATGAACATCCACTGCCAGCCGCGCAGGCCCGCGCCTTCGATCAGCATCAGACCGCCCGAGATCGGGCCGGAGAACACAGAAGCGAGCGCGGAACCGCTCAGGAAGACGGCCATCGCCTTGCCGCGTTCATCGCGCGGCAGCCATTGCGTGAAATAGAACACGACGCCCGGAAAGAAGCCCGCTTCGGCCGCGCCGAGCAAGAGACGCATCGCATAGAACGAGGTCTCGCCCTGCACGAAGGCCATGCCCACGGCCGCGAGTCCCCACGTAATCATGATGCGCGTGAGCCACGCTTTCGCGCCGAAGCGCTGCATCAGCATGTTCGACGGCACTTCGAACACGGCATAGCTCACGAAGAACAGGCCCGCGCCGAGGCCATAAGCGGCCGCGCCGATGCCGAGGTCCGCGCTCAAATGCTGACGCACGAATCCGATGTTCACCCGGTCGATGTAATTGACGATGAACATCACGACGAAAAGCGGCAGCACATGCCACTTGATCTTGCGAACGGCGCTCGACAGCGCGCTGGAACTGCTCATGAGGGTGTCTCCTTGAATGCCTTGTGTTGTTGTTCTATGGCTCAGAAGCGCGGATTCTTGCCCGAGAATTCCGGCTGATATTTGCGCATCTGCGAAAGGTCGTCGCGATTGCGCACGCCGCACGTCTTGTACTGCTCGTGCAATTCGGCGAGCTTCCCGCGATCGAGCTCGACACCGAGACCGGGCGTCGTCGGCACGCGCACCGCGCCGTTATCGAACTTCACGCGGCCGCCCTTGATGACTTCCTCTTCCTGCCACGGGTAATGCGTGTCGCATGCGTAGGTGAGGTTCGGCACACTCGCGGCGACATGCGTCATCGCCATGAGGCTGATGCCGAGGTGCGAGTTCGAATGCATCGACATGCCGAAGCCCCAGAGCTTCGCCATGCGCGCGAGTGTCTGCGTGGCGCGCAGGCCGCCCCAGTAGTGATGATCCGAAAGCAGCACCTTGATCGAGCCCATGTTGCAGCCGCGGCGGAAGTCGTCCATCGTCGTGATGACCATGTTGGTCGCGAGCGGCAGTTTCGTGTGCTTCTGCAGTTCGGCCATGCCTTCGAGGCCGGGGCACGGATCCTCGTAGTATTCGAGAATTTCATCGAGCTGCGGCGCGGCCTCGATGCTGGTTTCGAGCGTCCAGTTCGCGTTCGGATCGAGACGCAGCGGCATGCCCGGGAACGCCTTCGCGAGCGCCTGCATGCACGCAATTTCATGCGCCGGCTCGAACACGCCGCCCTTCAGCTTGATGCTCTGGAAGCCGTAGAGGTCGATCATGCGCTGCGCCTGCGCGACGATCTGCTCCGGGCTGATGCCCTCGCCCCACGCATCGGGCGCATACGGCTTGTCGATGTGCTCGGCGTACTTGAAAAACAGATACGCGCTGTAGGGCACGGCGTCGCGCACCTTGCCGCCGAGCAAGTCCACGACCGGCGCGCCGACGATCTGGCCTTGCAGATCGAGCATCGCCACTTCGAGCGTGCTGATGACCTTGGGCGCGTTTTTCGCGGCGTGCGAGCCGGGCGCGAGTTCGAATTCGACCGCGCCGGGCGTCGCGGTGATCGTCGCGCGCACGCGTTCTTCCATCACATTCAGATCGAAAGGAGACAGGCCGATGACGAGCTCCTTCGCCTGATCGAGCACCCGCAGCATCGGCTCGTCGCCGTAAGTCTCCGAGATGCCGACGCGTCCGTCGCTCGTCTCCAGTTCGACGATCGCGCGCAACGCCCACGGTTCGTGGATGCCCGCGGCGTTGAGCAACGGGCCGTCGCGGAATGCGATCGGCGTGATTCGAATCTGGGTGATGGCGATATCGCGGGTCATGTCGGGCGTTCCGAAAATTAATGGAATGGC
This sequence comes from Caballeronia sp. ATUFL_F1_KS39, assembly GCF_023630985.1. Taxonomy (NCBI): domain Bacteria; kingdom Pseudomonadati; phylum Pseudomonadota; class Betaproteobacteria; order Burkholderiales; family Burkholderiaceae; genus Caballeronia; species Caballeronia sp. ATUFL_F1_KS39. The sequence goes on from NZ_JALQDZ010000041.1 coordinate 134,819, forward strand.
CGAATGGTAAAGCACTAATATATTAGTGTGTCAGTCGGGTAAACGCCGACCCGCCAACGGCTTACTCATCGGGCATGGGCGCGGCTATAGTACTAATGTTTCAGTCGCCTTCCTTCCAATCCGAAATGAATAATTCCGCTTCCGTGCATCGCCTGGACCGTTCTCGTCATGCCGCGCCGCAGGTGTTCGAGCGGCTGCGCGACATGATCCTGTCGCTCGAACTGGAACCGGGCACGGTGCTGTCGCGCACCGAACTCGCGACGCGCTACGGCCTGAGCCAGACGCCGGTGCGCGACGCGCTGATGAAGCTCGGCGAAGAAGGACTGGTCGATATTTTTCCGCAGCACGCGACGGTCGTAAGCCAGATCAGCGTGGCATCGGCGATGCAGGCGCACTTTCTGCGTCGCTCGATCGAACTGGAAATCGTGCGCACGCTCGCGCGGGAGCATAAGGCGTCGCTGATCGCGCGGCTGCGCGCGACGATCGCGGAACAGATGGAATGGATGGAGCCGCAGGACGTCGAGCAGTTCTCAGCGCTCGATCAGGCGTTTCATCGGCAGATGTATGAAGCCGCGGGCGTGCCGCAGTTGTGGGATCTCGTGCGCAGACTCAGCGGGCATATCGACCGGTTGCGGCGGCTGCATCTGCCGGTCGAAGGCAAGACGATGGCCGTGGTGCGCGACCACACGGAAATCGTCGATGCCATCGAAAAAGGCGATGCCGATGCCGCCGATGCCGCGTTGCGCAAGCATCTTTCCGGCACGCTCAGTCAGGTCGACGAGATCCGCACGCGCCACCCGACCTTCGTCACGGATCACTGATGTTCAAACGCCGTGCGCGCTCAGGCGCGCCGAATACCAGCGCGAAAACTGCTCCACGTAGCTTTCCGTGAACGGCGAGAACACCGCTGGCCGATACGCCGGATCCTGCGTGCCTTCGTGCGTGATTTCGACGAGATGCTTGTCCTGCGCGTTCGTCGCGACCCACACTTCCGTCAGATCCTGAAGCTGATAATCGACGCCTTCGACGGCATCCGCGTGCACGAGCCATTTCGAACGCACGAGCGTTTTATCCGGCGCGAGCGGGATGATGTACGAAATCACCGCATGATCGCTCATGACGTGCGTCCATGAGTTGTGCGTCCAGAGATGCGTGTCGCCGAGATCGCGGCGCTGCAGATTGCCGAGCAGCTTCTGGCTCGCGACCTTCGTGCTGATCGTCTGCGATTCGCCGTAGCCCGCGATCACGAGTTGTTGCGTCCGGAATTGCGTGACCGCATCTTCGTCCAGCCATTCGACGGTCGCGCTCGTGAAGCCGTCGTTCTCCCAGCTCGCCTGACACGCCGCGTTCCGTTTTTTATAGGCTTCGATTTCGAGCAGCGATTCTTCGCTGAGATTCTCCGGACAGAAACCGAAATCTTCCGGCAAAAACGAGGCAGTGAGTTCCGGATGCGTCGCGGCGCAGTGATAGCACTCGCGATTGTTCTCGATCACGAGCTTCCAGTTGCCGTTTTCGATGATCTCCGATTCGAACGCGATCTTCGTGTTCGTGAGGTCGTAGGGCGCGAAGCGCGGCGCCATCGTGTCTTCGAGCTTCGCGATGTCCGCCGGCGGCTCGTCGGCGAGGCACACGAAAATATGTGTCCCGACGATCCGCGTATGCACCGGCAACAAACTGCGGCACTTCGCGTCGAAATCCTTGCCCATGTGCGCGGCGTGGCGCAGGCTGCCGTCGAGATCGTAAGTCCATTGGTGATACGGGCAGACCAGCATGCCGACGGTCGATTTCCCCGGTTCCTTCAGGCGCGCGCCGCGATGCCGGCAGACGTTCCGATAAGTGCGGATGTTCTCGTCGTCATCCCGAACGATGATGATCGAAGCCCGGCCGATATCGACGGTCGACACATCGCCCGGCTCGGGCACGTCGGCCGTCACGCCGACCAGAATCCAGTGCTTCTGGAAGAAGACCTCGACGTCCGTCTCGAACACGTCCTGCCGTCCGAACAGCTCGCCGGGCAAGCCATGCCCGGGCTCGCGGCTGCGGATCAGTTCGCCATGCGTCTTCATTTGCACTTCGGACATCGTCGCTCTCCAACGTTCAGGGTATCGGGACTTCGAATGGTCCCGCCATATTCCGAGTATTGGATCGCTGAAAAATAGCGTCAATGCGCTTTATTTTCGGTGTCGCATGACTTTGGTTTATGCGAGCGCGCCGTCGCGCAGCCATTCGATCAGACCGCCGATGGCAGGCGTGAAAGCGCGGCGATGCGGCACCACGGCGAAGTACGAATCCGTCGGCCTGAACGATGCCACTTCCAGCCTGACGAGATCCCCGCTCTCGATAAAATCCTGAACGAGCCGGCCCCATCCGAGCGCGACGCCCTGGCCGTAGCGCGCGGCCTGAATCGCATCGGTATAGAGGCTGCAACGCAGCGCGAAGTTCAGGCGCATCGGCCGGCATCCGAGCGCGTGGAACCACTCTTCCCAGCCCATCCAGCCTTCGGTCGTCGAATCCGACTCGACGAGCACCGCGCCAGCCAGTTCGTCGAGCGTCGCGGGCGCGGGCTGCTTTTGGAGCCATGAAGGCGCGCAGACCGGAAACACCTCCTCGTCGAACAGCAAAGTCGCCGTGCCGTCCGGCCACAGCCCGTTGCCGAAGCGCACGGCGACGTCGATTTCCTTGTGCCGCAAGTCGGCCGTGAACATCTGCGTCGACAGCCGCAGCTGCAGGTCGGGCTGCAACGCCTTGAGCGACGCAAGCCGCGGCAGCAGTCGAAAATGCGAAAACGCGGATGTCGCCGCGAGCACGAGTTCCTGCTGAACGGGCCCGCGCGCGAGGCGATCGAACACGCTCGCGATCTTCTGCATCGATTCCGCGACGACGCGATACAGCGCCTCGCCTTCGTCGGTCAGTTCGATCGCGCGATGCAGACGGCGAAATAGCCGCGTGCCGAGCGTCTCCTCGAGAAAGCGCACCTGCCGGCTCACGGCGGCCTGCGTAACGCCCAGTTCATGCGCCGCGAGCGTGAAGCTGCCGAGCCGCGCGACGGCCTCGAACTCCACCAGCGCCGTCACCGACGGAATGAGCCGCCGATAACCCTTCGTTTTTTCGGTTGCCGGTTTCATGCGGCGCTCATAGAACGGCCTTCGATTCGGCGGCGGGCCATCCCTGCATCATCGTGCCGATTTCCTCGTCGAGCCATTGGCGAAACTGAATGTATTCCGGGCGTGCTTTCGCGTTGCGATGCGTGATGATGTAGTGATGACGATCGTGGAACACGAGCGCATCGTCGACGGGACGCACCAGCTTTTTCTGCTCCACCTGACGATGCACGAGGTGATGCCAGCCGAGCAAGGTGCCCTCGCCCGCTTCGGCCTGAGCCACAAGCAGGCGATAGTCGTTGCTTTCGAAATCGTCGTGCTGATCGAGCCGCTCGGAACCGTCGCCTTGCTGATACCAGTTTTTCCACACGCGCCAGTCGACGTGCTCGCACACCTGCGCGCGCCCGAGCAGCGACAGGCTCAGCGTCGGATGCGCGAGCAGATCGAGCGGCTTTAGCGCACGGCCATGAAAATAGCGCTCGAAAAACGGAACGCTACATACCGGATAAACGATGTCGTGAAAAAGCGGCTCGACTTCGTACTCCGCTTCGCGCGGCGGATTCTTCGTGATGATGACATCCGGCTCCATCAGATCGTCGAGCTCCATGAAGTGCTCGGTCACCATCACATGCAGGCGGATGTTCGGAAAACGCTGGCGAAACGCGGGTAATCGGAACGAGAGCCAGAGCGCCGAAAACGTATGAGAGATGCAGAGCGTGAGCGCATGCCGGTCGACGCGCCGCACCGCCTGCGCCGCCTCCGCGATGTTCATGATCGACAGATACGACGCGTTGTAGAGAATGCGGCCGGCATCGGTCAGCGCGATGTGCCTGCCGGTGCGCTCGAAGAGCGCGACCTCCAGCGTGTCCTCCAGCTCCTTGATCTGCCGGCTGACGGCCGCCTGCGTGACGCACAGCACTTCGGCGGCTTGCGTGAAGCTCTCGTAACGCGCCGCGGTGACGAAGCACCGAAGCGCGCGCAGCGACGGCATCTGGGCGAGAAGCCTGTCCGCGAACTGCTGTTTCTTCTGCATGTGACTCACCTTCGAGGGCTCGCGATCAGCGCTTGTTCTTCGTGTTCACTCGCGCCCTTGCACGCGGCGCATGATCGCGTCGAGCGCCTTCGAGTAGTGCGCGTAGGTGCCCCGCTCCGACAGTTCGCGATTGAGCTGCTCGTTGAGGCCGCCTGGCGTGCTGACACGCCCGATCATCGACGAGAAGGGTTGCGTATCGAGCGTCGTTTCATGAGCGAGGCCCACATGATAGCCCGACAAAAACGAACGCGCGGACGCATACGGCACGCCTTGCCGCGCGAGCCACGACGCCTGCTCTTCGAGCACCGCGAAAAACGCCGCCATCGTCGCGGTGGCGGCCGATAACGCATTGAACTGGTGTTCGTCGTCCACTTCGACCGCTTCGCCGAGCGGCGCGAAGAGCGCGCGTGCGATGTCATCGCGCGGACAGAGCGCCGTGCTGCCCTTGCCCGCCGCAACAGCGGGTAGCGGTATCGCGCGCACGACCTTGGCGGCGCGGCGCACGAGGGCGCGCATCTCATCGAGCGACTTGGCCGCGATGAAGCTGATGACGTGATGCCGCGCATCGAACGTGAGTTCGCCCAGCACGTCTGCCGCGATTTGCGGCAAGACCGCGAGACACACGACATCCGATGCATCGAGCACGCCCTGATTGCTGGCGCAAACCTCGATGCGCGCGTCGAGTTTCGCAAGACGCGCGGCGGTCTGCGCGTTGCGCGGAGACAGCGCGACCCGCTCGAAGGGAACATCGAAACGAATCATGCCGGTCACGACCGCCTCCGTGATCGTGCCCGTGCCGATAAAGCCAATACGCATGTTGCCTCGTCCGATAATCAGTCGAGCTTCAGCCAGGTCGTCTTCAGCTCGCAATATTGGTCGTGCGCGTAGATCGACTTGTCGCGTCCGCCGAAACCGGACTGCTTGAAGCCGCCGAACGGCGTCGACAGATCGCCCTCGCCGAAGCAGTTGACGGTCACGGTGCCCGCACGGATGCGCGCCGCCACTTTGTGCGCCTGGTTCACGTTGTCGGTCCACAGCGAAGCCGCGAGTCCGTAGCACGTATCGTTTGCGATCCGCACGGCCTCGTCGACGTCAGCATATTCGATAAAGCACACGACCGGGCCGAAGACCTCGTCGCGCGCGATGCTCATGTCCGGCGTGACGTTATCGAAGATGGTCGGCTCGACGAACCAGCCGCCCGTTTCCGCGAGCGTCGCGTTGCCGCCGCAAGCGACGCGCGCGCCTTCTGCCTTCGCCTTTTCGATGTGGCCGAGCACCTTGCGGTAATGCGCTTCCTCGATGAGCGAGCCGAGCTTGACATCGGGATCGAGCGGATCGCCCGTCTTCCAGCCTTCGAGCACGGCCTGCATCTTTTGCAGCAGTTCGGCCTTGTGGCTCGAATGCACCAGAATGCGCGATCCCGCGCTGCAGTTCTCGCCCATGTTCCAGAACGCGGCGGCGACGGCCTGCTCCGCGACGGCATCGAGATTGGCGACATCGGGCAACACGACTTGCGGATTCTTGCCGCCGCATTCGAGCACGACGCGCTTCATGTTCGTTTCGGCGGAATAGCGCAGGAAGCGCTTGCCCGTTTCAGTGGAACCCGTGAACGCGATGAGATCGACATCGGCGTGCGTGCCGAGCGCCTGCCCTGCGCTTTCGCCGAAGCCCGTCACGACGCTGAACACGCCGGGCGGGACGCCGGCTTCGAGCGCGAGATCGGCAATACGCAGCGTCGATAGCGACGTCTGCTCCGCGGGCTTCACGATGACGCTATTGCCCACGGACAGCGCCGGCCCGATCTTCCACGCGAGCATCAGCGCGGGGAAATTCCACGGCAGCACCGCACCGACGACGCCAATCGGCTCGCGCGTGATCATGCTCACGACGCTCGACCCCGATGGCGACAGCGCGTCGTAACGCTTGTCCGTGACCTCGGCATGCCAGCGAACGCACGCCGCCGATTCCGGAATGTCGAGACCCATGCATTCGCTGATCGGCTTCCCCGCTTCGAGCGCTTCGAGCAGCGCGAGTTCTTCGGCGTTGTCGTCGATGAGTTGCGCGAGACGCTGCAAGACGGCCTTTCTCTGCGATGGCCCGGCCTTCGACCACACGCCCGATTCGAACGCCTCGCGCGCCGCGACGACCGCGCGATCGACGTCCTTCGCTTCGCACCTGGCGATCTGCGCGAGCACCTTGCCCGTCGACGGATTCAACGTATCGAACGTTTCATTCGATGCCGCGTTGCAGCGTGCGCCCGCGATGAACGCGCGGCCATCGAGCGACAGATGTTCGGCCTGACGTTTCCATTCCTGATGCGTCGTCATGTCATGTCCTCAAAGATTCAAAGCTCGGCGCCCGCCGAGAATTCCTTCATCCAGATTGCCGCCGATACCGCCACGTCCGCGATCGGCCGCATCGGCAGAGAACGCGGATGCGGTTGTTTCAGCAGTTGATCGATCAGCTCGTTCGAGCGCCCGAGCACATGTTCGGCGATGAGCTTGCCCGCCGCCGATCCGCGGCTCAAACCAAGTCCGTTGCAGCCGACTGCTTCGTACACGCCGTCGTCGCGCTGGCCGAAGAGCGCGCCATTGTTCGCCGAGAGGCACAACGCGCCGCCCCACGTGTATTGCAGCTCGACATCCTCGAGCATCGGAAAACGTCGATCGAACGAACGTCGATGCAGATGCTTCGCCTTCGTCAGATCATGTTCCGAGACCGACAGATTCGGCCGGAACGCGAAATGGTTGCGTACGCAAATACGGTTGGTCGCGAGACGTCGCACGGTCGTACCCATCGGGTCCGCGGGAATGAGCGCCCATGAATCCGTTCCGCCGAGCCGCGCGATTTCATCGTCGGTCATCACGCGCGACATCGACGCGAACGTGTAGACCGGCAGCAAGCCATTCGGATGGCCGCCGAACGTCGCCGCATACGCGTTGGTGCAGAGCACGACGCGCTTCGCTTCGATGCTGCCGTTCGCGAACGTCAGCAGCTTCGTCTGGCCGCGCGCTTCGATGTTCTTCACCGCGCTCAGTTCGAAGACCGTCACGTTCGACGGCTGCGTGGCCGCGAGACCGCGCATGAGTGCCGCCGGCTGAACCGTGCTGCATCCCGGCGTGAAGAGCGCGCTTTGATAGAAGCGCGTACCCGTCACCTTCGCGATCGCGGCTTCGTCGAGCCATTCGCACGGCTCATCGATACGCGCGAGTCCGTCCGCGAAATGCGTCAGCGCCGTGTGGCCTTTCTTGTTGACCGACGCGTGATACTTGCCATCATCGCGCCAGTCGCAATCGATGCCGTGCCGCTTCACCGTATCGCGCACATAGCCGATGCCGTGCCGTTGCAAGCGCACGTCCGCCTTGTCTGCCTCGACACTGCGCGAATAGCTTTCGCTGCTGATGTCGTGCGGCAGATCGACGAAGAAGCCGGAATTGCGGCCCGCCGTCGAGCGCCCGATGCGATCGGCCTCGACGAGCGCGATCGATGCATCCGGCGCAAGCTCGGCGAGCCGCCGCGCCGCGCACAAACCGGTGATGCCGCCGCCCACCACTACGTAGTCGAAGCGCAGCTCGCCCGTCACGCAGTTCGCGGGCGCGGCGGGCGGCAGGCTTTCCCACCATCCGTTGACGCCATCAGGTGCGGGAAGCCGCATGAAATCCAGTTTCGAGGCCATTCACGTATCGCGTTACTGAGCGTTGCGCAGCAAGGGTTGAACGAGCCTCGCGAAGGCGCTGCGTTCTTTGTCGTTCAACGTGCCGAGCGGCGCACGCGCGATGCCGACTTTCGTGCCCGCGAGCTCGCAGCCATAGCGCACGTACTGGATGAACTTGCCGCTGCGCTCCAGCAATTCGAGCACCGGAAGCAACTGCGTCATCAGCTTGCGGCCGGTGCCGAAATCCCCGCGTTTAACGCATGCTTCGAGCAAATCCGTATGCGCTTCCGGCAGAAAGTTCGACGCGCCCGCGACCCAGCTACGCGCGCCCCATGCGAAGAATTCGAGCGCCTGATCGTCCATGCCGCAACTGAGAACGAAGCGCTCCGGCAGTTGCGTCGCCAGATGATGCAGATGCGCGATGTCGCCCGTGCTCTCTTTCATCGCGGCGAAGTTCGGGCGTTGCAGCAGCTTGTCGAGCACTTCATCGCCGATGGCCGTGCCGGTGCGCGCCGGAAAGTTGTAGAGCATGATCGGCATGTCGAGCGCGTCGTCGACCTTCAGCAAGTGATCGAGCAGCTCGTCTTGCGTCGGCTGCACGTAGTAAGGCGCCGCGACCAGCAATGCGTCGTAGCCCGCGCGCTTCGCTTCGTTACCGAGACGCACGACTTCCTTCGTCGTCGTCGCGTTGATGCCGGCGGTGAGATAGGTCTTGCCGCCGACCGCCGACGCTACCGTCTCGAGCGTCTTCACACGCTCTTCGAAACTGAGCGCATAGTATTCGCCGGTCGTGCCGCCGACGCCCATGCCCGTAACGCGGCCAACGAGACTCTGAGCATGCTTGCCGAGCATGTCGTGATCGATTTCGCCGTCGGCCTTGAACGGGGTGACGAGCGGTGTATGTACGCCTTCGAAGCTCATGTTTGTCTCTCTGATGGATGGATCGTGCGAAGTCATGCGCGGCGCACGTCGAACGTGCGCTTTGCAAGCGTCCTGCAGTACGCCTTCACTGTGTCAGCCACGCCTTGACCTTGTCCGGATGCGCGTCGACAAATTTCTTCGCGGCCGTCGCGTAGTCGTTGGTCGAATTGCCTTCGAATTCGATCGATTCCACGTCCGCGAGCGTCAGCTTGAAATGCTTGAAGAACACGTCTGCGCGGGGGAACTTGCCCGCGAACTGCTTCGAGGCGAATGCATGGACCTGCTCTTCGCCGCCGAGCGTGCCCTTCGGGTCCTTCAGATAGCGCATCTGCCACTTCTGGAACAACCAGTGCGGGCTCCAAACGGTCGCGACGATCCATTGCTTCGATCCGTATGCGCGCTGGATTGCCGCGAGCATGCCGGCCTCGCTCGCCGATTGCAGCTTGTAGCCCGACAGGTCATACGCCTTGATGGTTTTCTCCGACGCCTGCATGAGACCGCCACCCGGCTCGATGCCCTGGATCACGCCGTTGAGCTGCTTCTGCACTTCAGGCTTCTTCAGATCCTCGATCGAAGAAACCTGCGACTCGGGCACATACGCGGGCACCGCCCAGCCGTTCTTGCCGCCCGTATAGATGATGCCGACGTCGTCGAGCGTGTCCTTGTAGCGCGCGACATACTGACCGTGCGTCACCGGCAGCCAGCCGCCGACCATGATGTCGAGATCGCCGCGCGATACGCCCTGATACTGGATGCCGATATCCGCCTGAACGAATTGCACCGGCTGCTGAAGCTTCGTCTCCAGCACGTACTTCGCGACATTGGCGACCGCGAGCACGTCGGCCCAGTTCGTGACCGCCACTTTGATCGGCTCGGCGGACATCGCCGGGCTCGCGCCGACCCCGAACGCCACAATGGCCGGCGTCACTATCTTGACGATCAAGGATTTGATCAGGTTGTTTTTCATTACGGACTCCGTATCTTTCATAGCATTGTGGTTGAGTAATCGATGCTCGTATCGCTCAGGTCTGCGCGTTCGCTTGCGCCGCGGCGGGCTTCGCCGGCGTGGAGATGACCTTCTTCTTTTTCTTCGCTTTCACGCCGAAGCTTTCCGTCAGGCGATCGAGAATGATCGCAAGCAGCACCACGCCGAGACCGCCCTCGAAACCGATGCCGATATCGAGCCGCTGAATGCCGCTCAGCACGTACTCGCCAAGGCCGCCCGCGCCGATCATCGAAGCGACCACCACCATCGACAGCGCCATCATGATGGTCTGGTTCACGCCCGCCATGATCGAAGGCAGCGCGTTGGGCAACTGAATTTTCCAGAGCAGTTGCGCATCGGTGCTGCCGAACGAGCGGCCGGCTTCGAGCAATTCCTCGCGCACCTGGCGGATGCCGAGCGTCGTCAATCGAACGACGGGCGGCATCGCGAACACGATCGTGGCGATCACCGCGGGCACGCGGCCGAGGCCGAAGAGAATGACCGCGGGAATGAGATACACGAACGCGGGCATCGTCTGCATGAAGTCGAGCAGCGAACGCAGCACGACTTCGACACGCCTGTTGCGCGCGCCCCAGATGCCGAGCGGCACGCCGATCACGAGACTGAAGAACGTCGCCGCGACAACGAGCGCGAGCGTCGATACCGTCTGCGCCCACAGGCCCATGTAGTTGATGACATAGAGCGCCGCGCCGACGAACACCGCGAACACGACGCCCTTTCTCCACAGCGCGAGCACCATGAGGATCACGAGCATCGCGATGAACGGCACCGCGCCGAGACCGTCTTCGAGGAGCTTGATGACCGCGCCAAGAGCAGCCGAGAAGGCATCGAAGCCGCCGCGAAAGTGCGAGAAAAGGAAGTTGACCGCGTCTTCGGCGAATCGTCCAAAAATCGAGGAATTCATGCTGCTCTCCGCTCCATGACCTGCTTGAGAATCGTGCGGCAGGACACCACGCCCGCGAGCCTGCCTTGTTCATCCGTGACCGGCACGTCGTGCTCCTGTCCCAGTGCAATGGATGCGAGCTGATGCAGATCGGCTGTCAGCGGAACCGCCGCGACATCGCGAAGCAATGCATCGCTGATCGGCCGGTTGCCGCTCTTGTGCAGCGATGCAGGCGTCACGCAACCCTGATAGCGCCCTGCTTCATCGCAGACGTATCCGCACTCCGCGCCGCTGTCGATGAGGCTGTTCAGATAGCGCTCGGAAGGCGCGCTGGTATTGCACGCGATGAGACCGCGCTCGACCTTCGTCATCAGGCTCGATGCTTCGAGGAAGCGCGACACGTCGACGTTGCGGAAGAAATCGCGCACGTAGGCGTCGGCGGGTGACTGGATGAGTTCTGCCGGCGTGCCCACCTGAATCAGACGGCCGTCCTTCATGATGCCGATGCGCCCGCCGATCTTCACCGCTTCCTCGATGTCGTGCGAAATGAAGACGATCGTGCGCCGCTCTTCCTTCTGCAAACGCAACAACTCGTTCTGCATTTCGAAGCGGATGAGCGGATCGAGCGCGGAAAACGCTTCGTCCATCAAGAGCACCGAGGGATTCACCGCCAGGGCGCGCGCGAGACCCACGCGCTGCTGCATGCCGCCCGACAACTCGCTCGGCAGCAGCTTCTCGTAAGAAGCGAGACCGACGCGCGTCAATGCGGCGCGTGCGATGTCATAACGTTCCGATTTTTTCTTGCCCGCGACTTCGAGCCCGTAAGCAATGTTGTCGATGACCGAGCGGTTCGGCAGCAGCGCGAAAGACTGGAACACCATCGCCATTTTTTCGCGGCGCACGGCGCGCAGTTCGGGCGTGCTCATCGGCGCGATGTCGCGGCCTTCGAGAATCACTTGCCCCGAAGTCGGCTCGATCAGGCGATTGAGCAGACGCACGAGCGTCGATTTTCCGGAACCGGAGAGGCCCATGATGACGAAGATCTCGCCCGCGTTGACGGCAAGGCTGACATCGTCGACGGCGACCATATTGCCTGTCTGCGCGAAGATTTCGTTTCGGCCGAGGCCTTGTTTCAAGAGCTCCTGGGCGCGCTCGGGCTTCGCGCCGAAAATCTTCGAAAGGTTCTTGACCGTGAGAATCTCGGTCGTGGATGCCGCGACAGGACGCGCCGGCGATACGGTGCCGGACTGCGCGGAAGCCGTGCTCGTGACTTCGTTCGGTGCGAGCGTCAGGTTGGGAATCATCGGGTCATTCCACCTAGCAGGTTCAAAAAGGAGTTTGTCGCTGCCGGAAACAACCCGGCGTTCTTTGCGTTGAATGAAGCGTACATGGCCAATTTCGATCATCCACCGACATTTTCTGAGCCCTTTTCGATACTTCTGGTAATGCATGTGCCCGTCGCATTCGATGCCTGAAAAAAACGGAACGCAGCGTGAATGCCGTAGAGCCAGCACGGGCGCGGCTTTGCAGGCGACGGGCGCGCGCGTGGCCGCCGTTTGCCGCGAGACCGCTCGAAAGCGACGCTAGGGAATGCCCCTAAGCGACGCCCTTCGCATGACTTTTTCGGATGGTAGGGGCGGAGATTTACGCGAATGCCGTCACTGCACTTCGAGTATGAAGTGGGCGATCACCGCCGCCGCGGTCGCTATCGTGGCGAGCCAACTCAGCGCGCGAAGCGCCCAATGCGCGGCGAGGTCGCCCACGGCTTCGCGCTTCGAACTGAGCAGCACGAGCAGCACGAGGACCGCGTCACGGTCATGCCGTTGACCACCGCGCTCCAGTAGAGCGCGCGCACCGGGTCGACGTGATAGTGCGTGAGGACCACTGCTGCGATAGTGCCGAGCGCGATCGTGGCGACGAGCACATACGCGATCCGCCGGTCTCGCCGTTCGCCGCGTTTCCAGCGGAACGAACTGGCTACGGCCTGAGCCGCCGAGCCCGCGAGCGGCGGCAGCGCCAGCAAGGCCGATCCGAGAAGCGCAAGTGCGAGAACCTGCCGCGCGTAACCGTGCGCGAGCGGCTCGAGTACACGCGACATCGAGACCGTATCGCCGGCGGATGCATGGTCGAGCAGATGGAGCGTCGCGGCCGCGGCGATCATCACGCAGATCGCAATCGCGTTCGAGCACGCCGTTCGCCAGAGCGTGTCGCGACGCACGCCGCGCATCGTCCGCCCCAACGCTTCTCCACGATCGCCGCTCTCTCGTGCGTCGCGGACCTCCTGCTCCGCTTGCGCAAACAGCAAGTAAGGGCTGACGGTCGTGCCGAGCACCGCGATCAGCATCGACATGTAGCCCTCCGTCCACTCGACGCGTGGAATCACCGAGCGGATGGCAACCAGTCGCCACGGCACGTCGACGAGCAGGATCACGCCGACGTACGCGAACATCGCGAGCGTCAGCCACTTGAGGACGCACGCGTATCGCGCATAAGCGACGCTCCATTGCAACACGAGCGAAGCGCATCCCGAAGCAAGCGTGAGCCACAGGAGCGAACCGCCGACGAGCGAACTGAGCGCGATGCCCATGGCGAGAACATCGACCGCGATATTGAACGTGTTGGCGATCACGAAACGCACGACCGCAAAGTAGAAGAACAGCCGCGAATAGTGTTCGCGCATGTTCGTCGTCAGGCCTCGTCGCGTGATGGCGGCGACGCGAGCGGCGATCAATTGAAGCGCGACGGTCGACGGGTACGAGAGCACGCACACCCACAATAGGTCGAATCCGTACCACGCGCCGGCGAGCGTATAGGTGGCGAGGCCGCTCGGATCGTTATCCGATGCAATCGTGACGAGGCCCGGTCCGACGTCCGCCGCCCATGAATGCGCGGGCCGCGCGGCGCCGGACATGCGGACGTCGAGCGCTGTCTTCTTCTGACGAAAACGCATGTGCCAACTCGATGACGAGATGCACACGCGATGCACGAATCGTTCCGCTCGCCTTCGCTTCTAAACGAATAGTTGACCATTTCTCTTGGAATTGGCATAATGGTCGTTGAAGTACAAGAAGTCGATTGCTGCTCATCAATAGTCCGATTTTCCCCGGTATTCGTTGTCCATTCCCCTCCTTGCCGCTTCATCCCGCTCGATCGAGCAACTTATCTATTCATTTCAGGATTTTTATGGACACCGGTACGGTTAAATGGTTTAACGACACCAAGGGTTTTGGCTTCATCAGCCCGGATAATGGCGGCGACGATCTTTTCGCGCACTTCTCGGAAATTCGTTCGGACGGTTTCAAGACGCTGGCCGAAGGCCAGAAGGTCAGCTTCGAAACGAAGCGCGGCCCGAAGGGCATGCAGGCTTCGAACATCAAGCCGCTGTAAATCTGCCGCTGTAGCGCTGTAGATCCGCATCACGCCGGGAACCGCAACGCCGGTTCCCGCGCTCTTGTTGTCCGCCTCCGTTTCCCGCCTTTTCTCTCCCAGGCTCTGACAGCCTTTCGACGATCGCGTTATCAGCGCGCATCGCTCCTGCGCTTTCGGCATCTGGCCGCAAAGCATTTACATCTAAAACTAAAATGACATCACTCAATCACTACCGTGGTTATACGGTGCACGCGTCCGCGCATCGGCTCCGCGACAAGACGTTTTCAGCCAATCTGATGCTCGAGCGTTCGAGCGAACATCCGACGGATGCGCAGTATCGCTTCTACTCGCTCGACTATTTCGCGAAGGAAAGCGAGGCGGTCGAATTCTCGCGCCGATGGGCGCGCGAATGGATCGACACGCGAGGCTGACAGCCGCAACGATTCGGCCCGTGTCGGCCCCGTGCTTTCGATCGATCGATCAAGCACCGGTCGACCGGGCCGCATCGCGTGGATGAACGCGTCAGACCACCGTGATCGTCACATCGATATTGCTCTTCAGCGCCTTCGAGTACGGACACGTTTGATGCGCCATCTGCGCGATCTCTTGCGCCACCGCGCGCTCGATTCCCGGCAGGCTCACGTTCAGGCGCGCACGCAGCAGATACGCATCGCCGTTCATGCCGAGGTCCACTTCCGCATCGACGGCGGTGTCGGCCGGCAGACGCGTCTTCAGCTTCGCCGCGGCCTTGCCCATCGCGCCGATGAAACACGCCGACCAGCCCGCCGCGAGCATCTGCTCGGGATTGGTGCCCGCGCCGGCCGATCCGGGCGGCGAGAGTTTGACGTCCAGACGGCCGTCGGTGCTCTTCGCATGGCCTTCGCGGCCTCCGACGACGCGCGTTTTGCCCGTGTACAGGACGGTGTCGATCTGGGTCATGATGCGTTCCTCTTTGGATTCGAAAAGTTGACTGGCTTAGTGATGCGCGAAGAGCCGGGCGACGTCGTTCGTGGCCACGCCGCGCGCGCCCGATTGCGAAACCGTGTCGCTCATGCCGCCGTATGCCTGCATCGGCGCGGCGGCGCTTTCGCTGGCGATGGTCTGCGCGCTCACGCCGCGCTGCGACGAAGGCGCGCCGGCAAGCGGATCGTAGTGCGGCGCGGGGCCGTAGCCGCTGCTGGCGAAGGCGGAACCGGCGGCGACGGCGCTGACGGCGATGACTGCGGCGGTGACGAATTGCTTGATCATGATTCGAACCTCGTTTGCGTGATTCAGGAAATGGATTAGCTGCCTTGATAGAGACTGCGCAACGCCGCGATCTCGCCATCGCGTTGTGCCTGTGCCAGCTCGGCCTTCACTTCGGCGCGCGTCTTGCCGGCATACGCGTGGTTCGCGACGGCCTGTTGGGACTGCACGTTCAGCGGCACGTTCTTCACGGCGGCGTGAGCAACACCGGTCATGGCGCCGGCGACGAGAGCGAAAGCAACGATCGTGGATTTCATGGTGTTTCTCCTTGAATGCGGATGATTCGGTCGGTTGAGTGAGTTACGGCGATCGGGCATCGCGGGTGTCGGTCTTGCGTGTCACTCGTGAGCCGTCGTTGTGTGTATTTGAAGGCCCGCACGTATCTGGCTTGTGTCGGCGATGCGGGTCTTGTGCAATGTTTTGTATCGCGCACGTTGCAGATACATTGCGATACAGAACCCCGCCTAGCGCTCGGCCAGCAGCTTGCCGATCGCGGCTTCGGTCTGCGCGTAATCGCCTTCGCCGAAATGCGTGTAGGCCACGCGCCCGTGCTTGTCGATCAGATAGAACGCCGGCCAGTACTGATTGCCGTACGCGGCCCACGTCGCGTAGCGGTTGTCCAGCGCGACGGGATACGTGATCCCGTTGCGTTCGATCGCGCGCTTGACGTTGTTCGTATCGCGCTCGAACGGAAACTCGGGCGTATGCACGCCGACGACCACGAGTCCTTTGTCCTTGTACTTCTGATTCCACGATTTCACGGCCGGCAGCGTGTTGAGGCAATTGCCGCACGCGAAAGTCCAGAAATCGACGAGCACGACCTTGCCGCGCAATTGCGCGAGCGAGAGCGGCTCGCTGTTGATCCACTTGTCGATGCCGGCGAAGTCCGGCGCGACGTTGTCGCTCGTGTGAGCGCTTGCGGGTGCGGCGGCCTGCGCGGGCGCGATGGCCGCACACGCGGCGATTCCGGCGCACACGGCGGCGTTTCTGATGGCGTCGAGCATGACGAAGTCCTCTTGAATGCGGTGAATATCGGAGCGGCGTGAGATGGCTGGTGAGATCGCCACATCGCTCCGGCAGGCCGACGTTCGCATCGGCATGACCGCATTGGACTGCGCGCGCGTATCCCGCTTGTGTCGGATAAAGGCGCGCTGCGCAATGTTATGTATCGCACGACATGCGGGATACACTGCGATACAAAACGTCCGCCGAAGCGCGCTATAACGCAGTCATCGCAATCGGCGGGAGCTTCGGATGAAACGCATGCTGGCGGTCTTCGCCTTTCTCATCGGCGGGATCGCGACGGAAATGGCCCATCCGGTTCAGTGTCTGCTGGTCAGCCCGAGCCGGATGCAACTCAAGCGTCAACGACAACGATCCATCGATGGAAACCACTGATCACGTTTTGATCGTCGACGACGATCGCGGCATCCGCGAACTGCTCGCCGAATACCTCGAAAAAAACGGAATGCGTGTATCGCTCGCCGCGAACGGCCGGCAGATGCGCGCCGTGCTGGAGCAGCAAGGCGCGCCGGATCTGATCGTGCTCGATCTGATGCTGCCCGGCGAGGATGGCCTCGTGCTGTGCCGCGAGCTGCGCGCGGGCAAGTTCCGCCATGTGCCGGTGCTGATGCTCACCGCGCGCAACGAGGAAGCCGACCGCATTCTCGGCCTCGAAATGGGCGCCGACGATTACCTTCCCAAGCCCTTCGCCGTGCGCGAATTGCTCGCGCGCATCAAATCCGTATTGCGCCGCACGCGCATGCTGCCGCCGGGCATGGAAGTCACCGAAACCTCGCAGATGCTGGGATTCGGCGACTGGCGTCTCGACACGACCGCGCGCCATCTCCTCGACGCGGAAGGCACGATGGTCGCGCTCTCGGGCGCGGAATACCGTCTGCTGCGCGTGTTTCTCGACAATGCCCAGCGCGTGCTCACGCGCGATCAGTTGCTGAACCTGACGCAAGGCCGCCAGGCCGATGCATTCGACCGCTCCATCGATCTGCTCGTGTCGCGCTTGCGTCAACGGCTGCGCGACACCGCGCGCGAGCCGCGTTACATCAAGACCTTGCGCAGCGAAGGCTACGTCTTCTCCGCCGAAGTCAAACCGGTCGAGTCTTCTCAATGAGCACCGTTTCCTCCAGTTCACCGCTGCACTGGCCGCGCACGCTGTTCGCGCGCCTCGCGCTGATACTCGTCGTCGGGCTCGCGCTCGCCCAGACATTCTCGTTTCTTCTGACCATGCGCGAGCGCGACGAATCGATGACCAACATGATGGTCGGTTACGTCGAGCGCGAGGTCGCGAGCTCGGTCGCGCTGCTCGATCATCTGCCGCCGGAGGAGCGTGCGCAGTGGCTGCCGCGTCTCGCGCGTCGCAGCTACGAGTTCATCCTCGGACCGGGCGATCAGACCGGCGCGAAGCCGGATGCAGAGTTGTCGGAACGCTTCGCGAACTCGATCGGCGCGGGCATCGCCAATCGTTATCCGATGACGGTCAATGCCGTTCCCGGTCCCAGAGAGCGTTTTCAGGTGCATCTGAAGCTGTCGGATGGCTCGCCGCTCACCATCGACATGCGTCCGGTCGCCGGCATGCCGATGTCCGGCTGGCTCCCGCTCGTGCTCACGTTGCAGTTGATCGTGCTCGGCGCGTGCTGCTGGCTCGCGGTGCGCCTCGCAACCGGCCCGCTCAAGCGCCTCGCCAAAGCCGCCGATACGCTCGGCCCGGATCTCAAGGCCGAGCGTCTGCCGGAATCGGGACCGGAGGAAGTCGCGCGCGCCGCCAAAGCGTTCAACGCGATGCAGGACCGCGTTTCGATGTACATGGCCCAACGCATGCAGATCCTCGCGGCGATCACGCACGATTTGCAGACGCCGATCACGCGTATGCGGCTGCGCGTCGACGTGATGGACGACGAATCGACCGGCGCGAAGCTGCAGCAGGATCTGAAGGAGATGGAATCGCTCGTGAAGGAAGGCGTGACCTACGCGCGCACGCTGCACGGCACGAACGAAGCGCCGCGCCGCATCGATGCCGACGCGCTCATCGAAACCATGGTCGACGATTATCTCGATGCAGGACAATCGGTGAGGTTGTCGGGCAACATCGGCGGTGCACTGATGGCGCCGCCGCAGGCCTTGAAGCGCGTTATCGGCAATCTCGTCGATAACGCGATCAAGTATGCCGGCGAGGCGGAAATCGAAGTCTCGACGCGCGACGACGGACGCGCCGTCATCTCCGTGCTCGATCGCGGGCCGGGCATTCCGGAAGAATCGCTGGACGCGGTGTTCGAGCCCTTCGTGCGGCTCGAAGATTCGCGCAACCGGCAAACGGGCGGCACCGGACTGGGGCTCGCGATCGCGCGCCAGCTCACGCTCGCGATGGATGCGTCGCTCACGCTGCATCATCGGGAAGGCGGCGGGCTAGAAGCGCGGCTCGCGCTCAAGAAGACTGCTTGAGACATTTTTTCCGATCCGTCACATACGACGTCTTATATTTCCTTACGCGTTTGCACCGAGTTGACGCGTCTCCTGCGTCTTGGATAACGTTTGCCTTGTACGCAAACTGATACGACATCCGATAAATAAACGATCAGGAGACGATCGATGAAGCACCCACAAAACCGCGCGCGCCGCGCGTTCGTGAAGTTCGCGGGGCTGTCGGCGGGCGCCCCGCTGCTCGGCGCGATGAGCACGTTCGGCGCGCTCGCCGGTTGCGGCGGCCACGACGACTCCGATTCCGCCTCCGGCTCGCCGACGCCGCCCGCCGCGCAAGACCCGATCTGGGGCCCGTCCGGCTCCGCGACGCAGATCGTCAACGCGCTGCAGAGCGTCTCGACGTCGATGTTTCCGAGCCGCCAGTTCCTCGTCACCGATTACGGCGCGAAAACGTGCGCGGTCGTCGCGGCGGCGAATCCATACACCGATCCGGCGAAGTCGCCATTGAGCACCGGCGCGGACCAGACCCACGCGCCCGGCTCCTTCGATTCGCGCCCCGCGTTTCTCGCGGCCATCGCGGCCTGCAACGCGGCGGGCGGCGGACACGTCGTCGTGCCGTCGGGAACGTGGTATTGCGCGGGACCGATCGTGCTGCTGTCGAACGTCGACTTTCATCTGTCCGCGAACTGCACGATCTACTTCAGCCCGAATCCCGCCGACTACGCGAAGGATGGCCCGGTCGATTGCGGCGCGAACGGCAAGCTCTACTACAGCCGCTGGCAGGCGAACGACTGCCTCAACTACGGCCCGCCGGTCTACGCGCGCAATCAGACGAACATCGCGGTGACGGGCGAAGGCGACAGCTCCGTGCTCAACGGCCAGGCGATGACGCCATTCGCCGGCAGCGGCAACACCGCGACGTGCTGGTGGACGTGGAAGGGCAATAGCGGCGTCTACGGCTGCGTGAATTCGTCGACGCCATCGCAGGCATCGGTCAATGCGAACAACGTCGATCTGAAGACCGCCGTGCCCGGCATCGCCGATGCGCTCTACACCAAGCTCACAGATCCGGCCACGCCGTGGCAGCAGGACCAGAACTATCTGCCGGCGCTATCGGAAGCGGGCGTCACCATCGAAAAGCGCATCTTCGGCATCGGCCATTATCTGCGGCCGTGCATGGTGGAATTCATCGGCTGCACGAACGTGCTGATGGAAAGCTATCGCACGAACAACACGCCGTTCTGGCAGCATCATCCGACCGATTGCCGCAACGTCGTGATGCGCAGCGTGACGGTGGACAGCATCGGCCCGAACAATGACGGCTTCGATCCCGACGCCTGCGACACGGTCCTCTGCGAGAACGTGACGTTCAACACCGGCGACGACTGCATTGCGATCAAGTCGGGCAAGGATCTCGACACGCAGTACGGCCCGGCGCAGAACCACGTCATCCAGAACTGCACGATGAACAGCGGCCACGGCGGCATCACGCTCGGCAGCGAAATGGGCGGCGGCGTGCAGAAAATTTACGCGCGCAACCTGCAGATGCTCAACAAGTTCTGGGCGACGAATTCGCTGAACATCGCGATCCGCATCAAGACGAACATGAATCGCGGCGGCTTCGTGAAGGACTTTTACGTCGACAACGTGACGCTGCCCAACGGCGTGAGCCTCACGCCTTCCGGTTACGGCAGCAGTCTGCTCGCGGGCAGCCCGATCAACGCGACGGTGCCGCTCGGCGTGGCGACGGCGACGGCGGCGAATCCATCGGCGGCGCAGGGCGGCATCATCACGTTCGATTGCGACTATCAGCCGTCGAAAGACGCGATCCGCACGCGGCCCGCGCTCGTGCAGAACGTGAACATCTCGAACCTGAAGGCGAGCAACGTGTCGCTGAACGGCGTGAGCGGATCGTGTTTTCAGGCAATCGTCGCGCAAGGCCCGGTCGCGTTCGATTACAACGGCCCCGCGCCGACGCCCGCGATTCCGGCGATCACCGGCGTCACGATCACGGATTGCGATTTCGGCACACCGGTCGCGGCCGGACCCGCAACGGCGACGACGCCCGGCCCGATCTACGCGTACAACGTTCACGACATCGTGCTTGCGAACACGCTGATCGCGGGCGTCGCGATGAACTCGACAGTCAGCGACGCGCGCTGAAACGACGCCACGCAAGCCAGGGCAGGCGCGCGAGGAAGCCGAGGAAAAGCCGCATGTGCATCCATGTCAGCAGCGCGTTGTCGCGGCCGTAGTGGAAGTGCGAGACGCCGCCTTCCTCGGCCGTGAAGTAGCGCACGGGCGCGTCGACGTTGATCGGGCGCACGCCGCGCCAGCACAGGCGCACGACCGCTTCCGGATCGAAGTCGAAGCGGCGCATGAAAGTCTGCGCATGCATGAGCGCGGCGAGCGGCGCGATCGGATAGACGCGAAAGCCGTAGAGCGAATCGCCGATGCCCATCCACAGCGTTTCGAGATTCGCCCAGCCGTTCGAGATGCGCCGTCCCTGCACGCGCAGTTGCGGCGCGCTCGCATCGAATTTCGGGCGGCCGAGGATCATCGCATCGGGCGCCTTCATCGACGTTTCCATGAACGTGCGGATCAGCGCGGCGGGATGTTGTCCGTCCGAGTCCATCGTGAGGACGTGCGTGAAGCCGAGCTTCGCCGCTTCGTCGATGCCCGCGAGAATTGCCGCGCCCTTGCCGCGATTCTGTGGCAGCACGATCACGCGCAGCCCGTCGTCGGCTTCGGCCATTTTGACGAGGCGTTCGGCGCTGCCGTCGGTACTGCCGTCGACGACCACCCACACCGGATTCCACTGCTCGCGCGCCCCGCGCACGGTTTCATCGACTTTCTCGCCGGGGTTGTAGCTCGGAATGAGGACGAAGTGCGTGGACGATGCGCGTGTGGAAGGCATTGCAAAAAAAAGCGGAATGAGTTGCGACGAATTTTAAAGTCTGCCGATGCCGATGCTTTCAGTCGCGGATGCGATGCGCATCGAGTTCGCCCGCATAAAAGCGCTGCAATTCGGCGATGAACGCCTGCAGCGCAGCGTGATCGCGTCCCGGCGGCGCGAAGCGGCGGCCGAGCGTCACGCGATAGGTGATCGGCAGCGCGGGCTTCCTGAAGATCTGCCAGCCCTTGCCGAGAAAACCGGAATCCGTTTCGATAATCAACGTCTGGACCGGCGCCTGCGCGCGCGCCGCGATCAGTGCGATGCCGCCCTTCAGCGGATTCACCGCCGCGCTTTCGGTGCGCGTGCCTTCGGGAAAAAGCAACAGCGGACTGCCACGCTGGAGTTCGGCGACGGCGGCGCGAATCAGCCCGACGGACGTATCGTTGACGATATAACCCGCGAGCAGCGCGCCCGGCCCGAGAAACACGTTGCCGGCGACATCGCCCTTCATGACGCAGCAGGTGTCGGGCACGCGCGACGCGATCAGCAGCGCATCGAGCAGGCACGGATGATTCGGCGCGAGGATCATCGCGGGCTGGCCCGCGAGCGCGTCGAGTCCGGAGAGATCGAAGCGGCATACGCCGAGCGTGCGCAGCAGCACGAAATAGCCGTGCCACACGCGCTGCACGACGGCTCGTCCGACGCGCCGGCCCGCATCGACGCTCAACACGCGGCGCAGAATCCACGCGAACGGAAACCACGCGAGACAGACGAGCGCGAGCACGACGAGCGCGAAATAGAACGCCACGCATTGCCATGCGGATTCGAGCGCGCCGGCAAGCGAACCCTTGCCGTCCGCCGCGCCGAATTTCCGATGAGCGTCACTCATCGCGCCACCCGATCGAGCATCATCAATTGGCCGATAGCTCCGCGCGTTGCGCATCGCGCAGATTGCGGCGGCGCTGACGATACGCGCGCAGCGAATTGCGCCAGTCGAGCGCGGCCGAGATGTAATAGATGCCCTTGAATGCACGCAGCGAATGCCAGATCGGCGTCGAGCCGAAGATATCGCCCGCGAGCAGCGACAGCAGCGCTTCCTTCATGCGCAGCGGATTTCTCGGGCCCATGAAGAGATTGCGCATCGTCGGCGAGGTCATGCGATAGATGAACCACGAGAACTCGCGCGGACCGTGACGCACGTCGCGGTCGAACTTCGCGAGCGCGGCTTGCGCGTTCGCGGGATTCGTCAGCGCGGCGTCGATCGCATCCGCGCCCGCGAACGCGCTCTGCATCGCAAGCATCACGCCGGACGAGAACACCGGATCGATGAACGCGAACGCATCGCCGAGCAAGAGGAAGTTGCGTCCGTGCGTCATGTCGCCGGTGTACGAGTAGTTGCCGGTCGCGTGGACTTCGCTGATCAGTTCGGCATCCTTCAGGCGCGCGGCGAGCGGCTGGCACATCGCGATGGTCTCGCGAAAGAACGTCTCGACCGACGTGCCCTTCGGACGCTGCTTCAGATACGCAGGCCACACGACCGCGCCGACGCTCGTCGCGCCGTCCGCGAGCGGAATGAACCAGAACCAGCCGTGCTCGAACCAGAACACGGTGATGTTGCCTTCGTTTTCGCCTTCGTTGCGGCGCGCGTTGCGGAAATGGCCGTACAGCGCCGACGAGTTGTGCCGTTCGTTGCGGCGCTTCGTCTTGAAGTGATTCGCGAGCAGCGTGTCGCGCCCCGAAGCATCGACGACGAAACGCGCCCGCACGTGCTCGATGCGGCCATCGTCGTGTTCGGCGTCGATCGTCGCGCTCGAACCATCCGGCGCGAACGCGACATCGCGCGCGCGGCAGCCTTCGCTCACCTGCGCGCCGTGCTTCGCGGCGTTGCGCAAGAGGATGTCGTCGAGCTCGGAGCGGCGCACCTGATACGCGCTCGGCATCGACTTGTCCCACGCATCGGCGAAAAGGAAACGCTGCATGCGATTGTCGTGCTGCGGCGATACGAACTCGGCCGCGAGCTTGACCATGCCGATCGCGCGCACTTCATCCGCGATGCCGAGCTTTTCGAACAGCCGCAAGTTCGCCGGCAACAGCGATTCGCCGATATGAAAACGCGGATGCCGCGCCTTCTCCAGCACGCGCACGCGATAGCCGCGGTCCGCGAGCAGGGTCGCGGCGGTCGATCCGGCCGGTCCGCCGCCGATCACGACGACATCCCAGGTTTGCGTCGTTTCACTCATCTGCGTCCCTCGGTGTGCTGTTCAGGCGATCCCGCCGTTGATCGACAGGACCTGCCCGGTGACATAAGCCGCCGCATCCGACACCAGATACGCGACCATGCCCGCGATTTCTTCCGCCGTGCCCGCGCGCTGCGCCGGCACCAGTTGCTTGATGCGCTCGGGCGGAAAGGCGCTGCCGAGCATCGGCGAATCGATGACGCCGGGCGCCACCGCGTTCACGGTGATGCCGCGCGACGCGAGTTCCTGCGCCAGCGCACGCGTCGCGCCGATCAGCCCGGCCTTCGCGGCGGCATAGTTCACCTGCCCGCGATTGCCCATTAAACCCGACAGCGACGACATGTTGACGATGCGTCCCCAGCGCGTGCGGATCATCGGCATCAGAAGCGGCTGCGTGACGTTGAAAAAACCGTCGAGCGTGACGTCGAGCACGCGTTTCCATTGCTCACGCGTCATGCCGGCCATCGGCGCGTCGTCGTGGATGCCCGCGTTGTTCACGAGAATCTGCACCGGGCCGTCCGCGAGAATGCGCGCGAGCGCGGCGTCGGTGGCGTCGGGATCGGTCACGTCGAAACCGATGGCGTGCGCCGTGCCGCCCGCCGCGCGAATGGCTTGCACGCAGCTTTCAGCACGCTCGATGCCGCCGTTCGCGTGAATCCAGACTTCGTGTCCGGCCGCGCCGAGCGACCGGCCGATGGCTTGTCCGATCGCGCCGCTGCCGCCTGTCACGAGCGCGCGCATGGCCTTATCGCGTGCGATGCGCGGCGACGTGCGCCGCGAGCGCGCCGAGGCTCGCGAAAATCTTCTGATTGTCCGGATTGTCCGAGCGCAGTTCGAAGCCGTACTTCTTCGAGATCAGGAGCGCGATCTCCAGAATATCGATGGAATCGAGCCCGAAACCTTCTTCATACAACCGCGTATCGGCCGAGACGGCCTTGGGATCGACGTCCTCGAGATTCAGTTCGGCGACGATCAGCTCGGCGAGCTCTCTTTCCAGTTCATTCATCGTGTGTACAGGCCAGCGCAGGGAGGCGCCAAGGGCGGCTCGGAAAACGTGCGCCCCGCTTATCCGCACGTCGTCGGCTGCCTGTTATCGAGATAATTGCAGTGGCGAAATTCTAGACGATGCCCCTTGGGACGCCTAGTAGGAAAGGTAACTGGCCGCATGGCATCCGGCACCGGTGTAATTTTGAGAAAAATCAGGGAGTTCGCCGCGTGACGGGACCCCTGCGTCGGTAGGGTAAAATTCGCGCGTCTGACGAATGTAAGATCATCGAACAATCGGTTACAGACCGCCCGCGCACCGGCGCGGGAAAATGATCGTCAGGCGGGCGACTGCCGAGTTTTCTTCAACAACCGAGCGTTCACTAAAGAGCGCCGCAGCCGCATCCCATGTTGCGTACCTTTTTTCATCGACCAGCGGTTTTCGAGCGCCCGTCGCGTCCCGCGGGAGCGTGCCGATGAACGCCACCCGCTTTCTGCGCGCGGCGGGCGTCGTTGCCGCGATCGTCGCGTATCAGCTTGGCGCGCACCATGCCGCGTCCACGCCCGGCGCGCACGGACTCGGCCTCGCGCTCGTGCTCGCACCCCTTTTGTTGATCGCGCTGAACGCCGCCGTGCGCTCGAACGCGCGCGCGTGGCTCTTGCCGCTCTGGGCGCTCGGCTGCATGGCGCTTTGGCTCGCGCGTGCGCCGCTCACCGCGCATTTCGGCTGGGGGCTGTGGATCGAACACGCGAGCTTCAATCTCGCGCTCGCGTGGATGTTCGGCCGCACGCTGGGACCGGGCCGCGAGCCGCTCTGCACGCAGTTCGCGACGATGGTCCACGGCAAGCTGGAGCCGCGCGTCGCGGGCTACACGCGGCGTGTCACCTTGGCATGGACGCTCTTCTTCGTCGCGACGGCGTTCGTATCGACGATGCTGTTCGCGTTCGCATCGATCGTCACGTGGTCCACGTTCGCCAACTATCTCGCGCTGCCGCTCGTCGGGCTCATGTTCGTCGCCGAATACGCGTGCCGGCGCATCGCGCTGCCGGACATGGAGCCGTCGAGCATCATGGACGCCGTTCGCGCCTACGCGCATTCGATGCAGATGCGTCGCAGCGGAGCGCAGTGATGCCGTCGAATTCATCGCACATGCAGACTTTTCCGCTGGTTTTCCATACATCGCCGGATCAGACCATCGCCTGGCGCGACGGCGCGAGCGTCTCCGTGCGCGACTTTCTCGCCGATGTCCGCGCGCTCGCCGATGCGCTTCCCGAAGGCGGGCATGTGTTCAACGTGTGTACGGACCGGTATCGCTTCACGGTGAGCCTGTGCGCGACGCTCGTCGCGGGCAAGACGAGCCTGCTGCCTTCGACACACACGCCGGAAATGGTGCGCGCCCTCGCCTCGTTCGCGCCCGACGCGTTTTGCCTGCACGACAGCGACGATTGCGCGATCGATCTGCCGCGCTTTCGCTATCCGGAGGTTGCGCACGTGGACGTTTCCGGCGAAGCGCAGGTTCCGCATATCGACGGGGCGCGCGTCGTCGCGTACGTGTTCACGTCCGGCTCGACCGGTGTGCCGGTGCCGCATCGCAAGACGTGGGGCTTTCTCGTGAAGAACGTGCGCGCCGCCGCCGACCGGCTCGGCCTGCTCGGGCAAGCCCGCGCGACGCTCATCGGCACGGTGCCGCCGCAGCACATGTACGGCTTCGAATCGACGGTGCTGCTCGCGCTCATCGGCGGCCTCGCGTTCAGCAACCGTCAGCCGTTCTATCCCGTCGATATCCGCGCGGAACTCGACGCCGTGCCGGAACCGCGCGTGCTCGTCAGCTCGCCGATCCATCTGCGCGCGCTCTTTGCCAACGACGAAGCGTTGCCGCGCGCATCGCTCGTGCTGTCGGCGACCGCGCCGCTTTCGGAAAAACTCGCGCTCGACGCCGAAGCGCGCCTCGACGCGCCGCTGATGGAAATCTACGGCAGCACCGAAACGGGCCAGATCGCGACGCGCCGCACTGCGCGCACCGCCGCCTGGGAATTGTTTCCCGACATCGCGCTGACGCCACGCGCCGACGATGCCGACGATGCCGGCGAACCGACCATGTGGGCGTCGGGCGGACACGTCGAAACGCCGGTGCCGATGGGCGACGCGCTCGAACTCATCGACGAGACGCATTTTCTGCTGCACGGGCGCAAGGCGGATCTCATCAACATCGCGGGCAAGCGCACGTCGCTCGCGTATTTGAATCATCAGCTGAACGCGGTGCCGGGCGTGGTCGACGGCGTGTTCTACATGCCTGACGAAACGGAAGCCGACAGCGAACCCGTGCGCCGTCTGATGGCGCTCGTCGTCGCGCCGAGGCTTGCCGTGGCGGACTTGCAGCGCGCGTTGCGCGAGCGCATCGACGCCGCGTTCATGCCGCGTCCGCTGCTGTTCGTCGAGACGCTGCCGCGCAACGCGACCGGCAAGCTGCCGCGCGACGTGCTCACGCAACTGATCGAGCAGGAACGCAAGCGGCGCGCGGCGTTGAGCTTCACCGTGCCGCCGGATCATCCCGCGCTCGCCGGACATTTCCCCGGCCATCCGATCGTGCCGGGCGTCGTCCTGCTCGATTACGCGCTCGACGCGATCGGCGCCGCGCTCGGCACGAGCGCTGACGCGTGCAGGATCGAATCGGCGAAATTCCTGAGTCCGGCGAAACCGGGCGAGGCGCTCGATATCGCCTACGAAACGGCGGCGAGCGGCGCGATCCGCTTCACGATTCGCGCGGGCGCACGCGCGGTGGCGAGCGGCGCGCTCGCGGCGCCGTCCGCCGGGGACGCTCGAGCATCGTGAACAAGCCGCGCAACCGCGACGACTGGGCCGACCGCCAGGAACGCAGCAACCTCGCGTTGCTGCGCTTCATGACGTGGATATCGCTGCGCTTCGGACGGCGCATCGGGCGCGTGCTGCTGCGGATCATCACCGCGTATTTCGTCGTGTTCGCGCCGCGCGCGCGGCGTGCGTCGCGCGGCTATCTGAATCGCGCGCTCGGGCGGCATGCGGGCTGGCGCGACGGGTATCGGCATGTGTTTTCGTTCGCATCGACGATTCACGACCGCATCTATCTGCTCAACGAGCGCTTCGATCTGTTCGATATCCGCACGCACGGCGTCGAGGATGTCGAAGCGGCGCTCGCCGGCGGACACGGCGCGTTCTTGATGGGCGCGCATCTCGGCAGCTTCGAAGTGGTGCGCGCGATCGGGCGGGCGCAGCCGCATATCCGCATCGCGATCACGATGTATGAAGAGAACGCGCGCAAGATCAACGCGATTCTCGCTGCCGTGAATCCAGCCGCGCATCACGATGTGATCGGTCTCGGCAAAGTCGATGCGATGCTCAAGGTGCGCGAGCGGCTCGATGCAGGCAGCCTCGTCGGCATTCTCGCGGACCGCACGCTGCCCCAGGCCGGCGACGCGCTCAGGGAACGCGACTTTCTCGGCGCGCCCGCCGCGTTTCCGCTCGGGCCGCTGCATATGGCGGCGGTGCTGCGCCGTCCGGTCGTCTTCATGACGGGGCTGTATCTCGGCGGCAATCGCTACGACATCCATTTCGAAACGCTCGCCGATTTCTCGACGATCGAGCGCGGCGAGCGCGCCGCCGCCGTCGATGCCGCGCTCACGCGCTATGTCGCGCTGCTCGACAAGTATTGCCGCGCCGCGCCGTACAACTGGTTCAACTATTTCGATTTCTGGCAGACGAGCGCCGCGCAGGACCACGCGCCCGCGAGCGCGGCGCCGCTGCGGGAAGCGACGAGGGATTCCTGAACTCATGCGAATTTTCGCCGCCGTTCTGACGGCCGCCTTGCTGTCGGCTGCATCGACGATCAGTGTCGCCGCCGACGCCCCCTGGACGCTCGATCGCCTGATGAACACGCTCGGCGCGAAGAAATCGGGCCGCGCGCATTTCACCGAGACGCGTTATCTGAAGATCGCGCAGGCGCCGCTGGAATCGTCGGGCGAGCTCGTGTTCGTCGCGCCCGATCATCTGGAAAAGCACACGACGAGTCCGAAGCCGGAGAATCTCGTCGTCGATGGCGACATGCTGACCGTCGACCGCAACGGCCGCACAATCACGATCCCGCTGCGCAACTATCCGGAACTGGGCGCGTTCATCGAAAGCATTCGCGCGACGCTCGCGGGCAACCGCTTCGCGCTCGAAAATGCGTACAAGGTTTCCATCGACGGCAAAGGCAACGACTGGACGATGACGCTCGTGCCGATCGATTCGCGCATGCAGCAGAAAGTCAGCTCGATCACGCTCGCAGGCACGGGCGCGGCGCTCGCGCGCGTCGAGATTCGCCAGGCCGACGGCGACCGCTCGCTGATGCGCCTGCAAGACGCGTCGGCGCACTGACCGCGGCATGCGCGCGGTCTCGCGGTCCTTGCGTCAGCCGGCGGTCATCGTCTGGCTGTGCTTTCTCGCGGCGTGCGCGGCGATCATCGCGCGCGCGAGCTTTTCCGCCGATCTCTCCGCTTTCCTTCCGCGCACGCCGAGCGAGCAGCAGCGCGTGCTCGTCGAGCAGTTGCGCGACGGGCTCGTGTCGCGCCTGATTCTCGTCGGCATCGAGGGCGGCGATGCTAATGCGCGCGCCGAACTCTCGCGCAAAATCGCGGCGACGCTGCGCGAGGACAAGCGCTTTTCGGCGATCAACAACGGCGAGCCGGTCGGACAGGCGCGCGACGAGCGCTTCGTGTTCGAGCATCGCTATCGGCTGAGTCCATCGGTTACGCCCGAGCGCTTCAGCGAATCCCGCCTGAAAGACGCGCTCGCCGACAGTCTCGACCTGCTCGCCTCTTCCGCGGGCATGATGACGAAGGACTTGCTGCCGCACGATCCGACCGGCGAAGTCACCGCGCTCGTCAGCCGTCTCGACAGCGGCGCGCAGCCCGCGATGCACGGCGGCGTGTGGGCATCGCGCGACGGCCAGCGCGCCGTGTTGCTGGCGCAGACCGCGAGCCCCGGTTCCGACACCGACGAGCAAGCGAGCGCGATGGCCGCGATCCGCGCCGCGTTCGACAAGGCCGCGCCGGGCGCGACGCCTTTTCGCCTGCTGCTGACGGGGCCGGGCGTCATCGCCGTCGAATCGCGCGACACGATCATGCGCGACGTGCGCTGGCTGTCGGCGGCGAGCA
This sequence comes from Caballeronia sp. ATUFL_F1_KS39, assembly GCF_023630985.1. Lineage (NCBI taxonomy): Bacteria > Pseudomonadati > Pseudomonadota > Betaproteobacteria > Burkholderiales > Burkholderiaceae > Caballeronia > Caballeronia sp. ATUFL_F1_KS39. The sequence goes on from NZ_JALQDZ010000041.1 coordinate 164,756, forward strand.
TCGTGCTGATCGTCGTGCTGCTGCTCGCGGTGTATCGGTCGGTGCCGACGCTCTTGCTCGGCCTGATGCCGGTGCTTTCCGGCGTCGCGGCGGGCGTGGCCGCCGTGAGCCTCGCGTTCGGCACGGTCCACGGTCTGACGCTCGGTTTCGGCACGACGCTCATCGGCGAGGCGGTCGACTATTCGATCTATCTCTTCGTGCAATCGGCGGGCGTTCAACGGCGCGAATCGCTGAAGGACTGGGTCGCGGGCTTCTGGCCGACGATCCGTCTCGGCGTGCTGACGTCGATCTGCGGCTTCGCCTCGATGCTCTTCTCCGGCTTTCCGGGCCTCGTGCAGCTTGGGCTGTATTCGATCGTCGGTTTGTCGACGGCGGGCATCGTCACGCGCTTCGTGCTGCCGCATCTGCTGCCGCAAGGCTTCGCGATTCGCGATGTCTCGCGCCTCGGCAATGTGCTCGCGCGTTTCGCCGCGCGCGCGTCGCACTTGCGCGTGGCGCTCGCGGTGCTGCTTTTCGCCGCGCTCGCGACGCTGCTCATGCAGCGGCACGGCTTGTGGAGCCAGGAGTTGTCGTCGCTCAGCCCGGTTCCGAAGGCGAGCCAGGATCTCGACGAACGCCTGCGCGCGGATGTCGGCGCGCCGGACGTGCGCTATCTCGTCGTGGTGTCGGCGGCGAGCGAGCAGGCCGCGCTCGAGCGCGCGGAAGCCGTCGCGCGGCAATTGCAGCCGCTCGTCGATGCCCGCGTGATCGCCGGTTTCGAAAGCCCGGCGACGTATCTGCCGAGCGACGCCGCGCAGCGCGCGCGCATCGCGAGCCTGCCGGATGCCGATACCTTGCGCGCGCGTCTCGCGCCCGCTTTGCGCAATCAGACGATCCAGGTGAAGCCCGAGGTTTTCGAGCCTTTCATCGCCGATGTCGAAGCCGCGCGCGCGCAGCCGCTCTTGCGACGCGCCGATCTGCGCGGCACGTCGATGGCGCTCGCCGTCGATTCGCTTCTCACCGAACGCGACGGCCGCTGGACCGCGATGCTGCCTTTGCGCGCGGCCGAAGGCTCGGACGTGCAGGTGCACCAAATTCGCGCGGCGGTCGCGGCGGCGCGCGTGCCGGACGCGCTTTTCGTCGACATGAAAGCGGAAGCCGATCGCCTCTACCGGAACTACGTGCACGAGGACATTCGCCTGTCGCTCGGCGGATTCGCCGCGATCGTCGTGCTGCTGGTGCTCGCGCTGCGCTCACCGGTGCGCGCGGCGCGCACGCTGGCGCCGCTCGTCGCGGCGGTGATCGTCGTGATCGCGAGCCTCGCGCTCGCGGGCAAGTCGCTGACGATCCTGCATCTGATCGGCATGCTGCTGATTGTCGCGGTCGGCTCGAATTACGCGCTCTTCTTCAACTATCGCGCGTACGCCGAAAACGACGCGGTTTCGCCGCAGACGCTCGTCTCGCTCGTGATCGCGAATCTCGCGACCGTGCTCGGCTTCGGGCTGCTCGCGCTGTCGAACGTGCCGATGCTCAAGACCTTCGGGTTGACGGTCGGTCCCGGCGCGATTCTGGCGCTGCTGTTCTCGGCGATTCTCGCGCCGCGTTCGGGATTGTCGCGATGAACGCGCCCGGCGAGCCGCGCCGCTGGACGCCGACGCCCTTGATCGGCGGCGCGGCGGCTGTGCACGCGGGCGCGCTGGCATCGCTGATCGTCGCGCCCGCGACGTGGCCGTGGGCGGCGGGCGGCGTGATCGCGTCGCATCTCGCGCTGACGGCGGCGGGACTCTGGCCGCGAAGCGCCCTGCTCGGCCACAACTGGACGACGCTCCCCGAATCGGCGGGTGCGTGCATCGCCATCACCATCGACGATGGCCCCGATCCCGACGTGACGCCGCGCGTGCTCGATCTGCTCGACGCGCATCGGGCACGGGCGACGTTCTTCTGCATCGGCGAGCGGGCGCGCGCCTATCCGAACATCGTTCGGGAAATCGTCGCGCGTGGACATGCCGTCGAGAATCACAGCCAGCGGCATCGGCATAATTTTTCGCTGATGGGACCGGGCGCGTTGCGGCGCGAGATCGACGCTGCGCAAGCCACGTTCGAGGAAATCGTAGGCACGCGGCCCCTTTTCTTTCGCGCGCCAGCGGGCTTGCGCAATCCGTTTCTCGAACCGGTGCTGTGCGCGCTCGGCCTGCAGCTCGCCAGCTGGACGCGGCGCGGTTTCGATACGCGCACCGGCGACGCATCGCTCGTTTCGCGACGTTTGCTGAACGGATTCGCTGCGCGCGACATTCTGCTCGTCCACGATGGCCACGCCGCAAGGGACGCAAACGGCGCGCCCATCGTGCTCGCCGCGCTCGACACCGTGTTGCGCGCGGCGGCGGATCGCGGGCTTGTCACCGTCACATTGCGCGAGGCGATCGTCGGATAGACGGCGCGGCCCCTCCGCTCGATTCTGGTGAGCACCCCATTCACTCCGCGCACACTATTGTTTCGGATTGCAAATAAGAATCTTCCGGAAGAGAAAAGCCACAGTCGCAAAGTATGCTTGGATCCGAAGCGATGTGTCTTTTTCCGTAAACAATATGTCGGATGACGAAGATAAGGGGTGACTGTGAGAGGGCTTGAACGAATTGCTTTTGATGCACCGAAGTCACTGGCGGAGATCACCGAGGAGCGGCTACGACAGTTGATCGTCAATGGAGAACTGGAGTTTGGGGAACAAGTCACGGAATCCAGGCTGTCCGACCTTTTTGGCTTGAGCAAAACGCCCGTCCGTGAAGCGCTCCTTCGATTGAGCATTGCCGGCCTCGTCGAGATAAAAGCGCGGTCGGGAACGTATGTGTTCTCGCTGACGGACAAGAACATCTGCGACATCAGTACGCTACGCATTACGCTCGAACAGGCCGCCATTCGCTCCGCCATGCGCGAGAACGCTGCCCGCCTCATGGAAGAACTGAACCGGAACCTCGACGCTGCACGCGCCTTGCACGCAACGTTCGAGTTGGCAACGTATCGCGCGCTCGATCATGAGTTTCATCAGATTCTCGTCAGGCATTCGGACAACCCTTATCTGATCGATTGCTACTCGACGATAAGCACGAAGGTATTGGCGATGCGCAATCGCCTGACGTTCTCGCGCGAGTACATCAATAAATCGATTGACGAGCATCGTGCAGTCACCCGCGCGCTGGTCGAAAATGATGTCGACGGAGCCTGCATCATTCTTGCAGAACACATCAACTGTGGCTTCACGGAGCGCACGCGACGTCTGTTGACAGACATCGCGCGAATGCAGTAAAGCCGGGCGCGTGGTGCGCTTATTCGATCGTGAAGGCGTGATACCGCTTCACGACGTCATCGTTCAGTTCTTGCCCAAGCCCCGGCAAATCCGGGACTGAGAAGTCGCCGCGCTCGGGTTGATAGTCGTGAATGCACAACTCGCGCACGCAATCCTTCAGGCTGTGCGTGTGATGCTCGTGAATGATGAAGTTCGGTACCGCGGCTTCGAGGTGGAGCGCTGCCGCAGTCGAGACCGGCCCGCCGCAGATATGCGCCTGCATCGTCGCGTCGTACAGGTTTGCATAGTCACAGATTTTCTTCGCCTCCGTCAGTCCGCCGCAAAGGCAAATGTCCGGCTGTATCACGGCCACAGCCTGTTTTTCGAACAGATCGCGATAACCCCAACGCGTATAGCAGCGTTCGCCGGTTGCGATCGGGATTGACGTATTGCGCGCGACCATCGCCATGTTGTCCATGTTGAGCGGATGAACCGGCTCTTCATAGAACAGGATGTTGTACGGCTCGACAGTCCGCGCGAACTGGATTGCTGCGTTGACCCCAAGCAGCGCATGCGCTTCGATGATGATGTCGACGTCCGGCCCGACAGCTTCGCGCATGGCCGCGATCCGTTCCTCACCCATGCGCAACTGGTCCGCTCGTAACAGCCCGAAGTAGTTCTGGTTGACTTCCCAATCGAGCGGCGGGCCGCCGTTGCGGTCGACTTGCAACGGGTCGACCTTGATCGCCGTATAACCCTGCGAGACGGCTTTGCGTGCTGCGTCGGCGTACTGCTCGGGGCGTGTGAGCATTTGATGCGTGTCGCTCCAACCGAACTGAAGTTGACTGGCATAGGCGCGCAACCGCTCGTTTGTCTTGCCGCCGAGCAACTGATAGACCGGCGCGCGCAGGGCTTTGCCGCGAATGTCCCACAGCGCGATATCGATCGCGCTCATGCCCGCGTAGAAGACGTTTCCGCCGCCCATGCCCCAAAACGTTGCGCGGAACAGGTTTTCCCAGATCGCTTCGACCTTCATCGGATCTTTGCCGATGATGCGCGGGGCCAGGTCGCGCACGATGCCGACGCCCGCCTTTGCGCCCGCACCATAGGCCAGGCCGACTTCGCCGATGCCGCTGATTCCTTCATCGGTATTGATACGGATAAGGACCGGATTGAAGCGCGCCATGCGCGGATCGGTTCGGCTGACTTCACAATCGAATATTTCGACGTTCGTTATTTTCATTGATCAATATTCCAGAGAGACTTCGATGGAGCCCGATGCGACGATGTCAGGCGTTCGCGGTTTGCGCCGACGGACCGACCTTCGGTGTCTGGCGAGGAATGCTCATCGTGACCAGCACACAGAACGCGGCGACGCACAAAGCCGCCTCGACCATGAACACGCCATATGATCCGTAAGCCTGAGAGACATGTCCGAGCGCCTGGTTCGCGAGAAAGCCGCCGAGACTGGAACACGAGTTGATAAAAGCGATGCTCAACGCGAGACCGGCCGGGGACAGCATTGCAGGGGGAATGGCCCAATACGGGCCGTAGAAACTCAGAATGCCAACGCCAAACAACGCCATGCCAGCCATGCGAAGCGACATGGACGGAACGCTCGCGATGACGAAGAAGCCGACACCCGCAAGCAGCATCGGTAGCGCGGCGTGCCATTTGCGCTCGCCCGTGCGGTCCGAGTGCGCGCCCCAAAGCGGCATCGATATCATCGCGCAGACATACGGCAGCGCCATGATGAGCCCGGTTTGCGTATCGGTCAGGGACGCCGCGAATCCCTTCACCTGCCCCGGAAGCCAGTAATTCGATGCTTGCGAGGCCGCTTGAATCAGCATGTATGAGAGCGCCAGTTTCCAGATCGTCGAATTGCCCAACACCATCTTCAGCGTCGGCTGTTCGTCGGCGCCCTGCGCGCTTCTTTCCCGCTGCAACTCCGCTACGAGCCACGCTCTTTGATCCTTGTTCAGCCATTTGGCATCCGCAGGCGCGTCGACCAGAATGAAGAAAGCCAGACCGCCCAGCAGAATGGTCGGCACGCCTTCGATCGCGAATAGCCAGCGCCAGCCGCCATACCCGGCCATGTGGACGTGCTCGACGATCCAGCCGGACATCGGCCCCGCGACGACCGAGGAAAAGGCAATCGCCATCATGAAAAACGACGTGACCTTGGCTCGCTCGCGAGCAGGGAACCAGCAGGCGAGATAGAAGATCATGCCGGGGAAGAAACCCGCTTCGAACACGCCGAGCAGCAGGCGCGCGATCGCGACGTGGGTCGCAGTCTGGGCAAAGAATGTCAGTGCTGTAACCGCGCCCCACACTATGACGATGAAGCTGATCCAGCGGCGCGCGCCCATGCGCTGAAGCGCGAAGTTGGCCGGAATCTGGCACAGCAGATACGACGCAAAAAACATCGATGCGATCGTGCCGAACTGGGTCGGGGAAATGTCCAACTCCCGATTCATTTGCAGGGCCGCGAAACCGACATTCACCCGGTCGAGATAGTTGAAGAAGTAAAGAATGAACGCGAACGGCACGATCTTCCACATCACCGTTCGAATGACCTGCGGCCCAAATTCCTGACGCTCCAAAAATGCCTCCCGAATATCGAATCGTCAACATACCTATTTAATATTGACAACACGGTATCCAGCAGCGTTTTCTCCGTCAACCCGAAGTATCTGATGTATGAGATACCAATTTGTGTGCCGTAGCGTGTCACGCTTCGCTTTGTTAAATCTTCGCAATTCTAAACATCCAAGAACGATCGATAGACAACGTCCTATTTGAGCGAAGACCTTCAGTCAGCGAATTTTTCGAAGCCAAAACCGAAACAGGAGAATGAAAGGTGCCAGCGCAAGAAGCATCACGATTTCCAGTGCCCCTTCGCACTCGAGGCAACGTGGTTCAGAATCCGGATGCCGTCGCCGAAGCGAGGCTGTGGTCTTTGCTCGACGCAAAAGCCGTCGCCATACTTGAAGCGACGCCTGAGCTCGACAGCATCATTGAACGCTTGCATCAAAGTCACGGATATCTCGCAAGAGCCGAGGCGGATCTCTTGCATCTGCGAAGCTCGCTCAGGATGCTGGCCACGCAAAAACGGGCCGCGCAAGCGGATATAGACGCGGCAGTCGAGCAAGCAACGACCGCCGTTAGCAGGACCGTCGAAAACCGCGTGCAACTTGCACTTGACGCGTCGCGAAACGGAATAAACGTCAGGTTCTTTTGCGTCGATCACTTCGAGAATCCCGCGAGCGCAGACGGTCTGTGAGGGCCGAAATCTTCGCGCAACGATCGATCCGCGCGCGGATGTGCTTCGTCGCGATGCGGAAAAAAACAACGTGTTCAGACTCGAACATGTTCAACGATCTCCGGCGCTTTCGAAAGATTGAATCTATAGTCGAGGGCTGACCCGTCAGGGGCCGTTGCATACGTGAACTCACCCTCGCCCGAATGCTGCCCGCCGCGCTCATCGAAACCGCCAGCCGCCCCTACCGCGCGGCGGGCCGGTTCGCGTGGCACTTCGCATCGGCCAAGCTGCGTCGCGATCCGTTCTTCGCCCATATCCTCGCGCACGGCCTGATTCCGGATGGCGCGCGCATCCTGGATCTCGGCAGCGGCCAGGGCTTGCTCGCCGCGTGCCTCGTCGGCGCGCACGCGTGGCATCGCGAACACGCCCAGCGTGCGTGGCCCGCGCGCTGGCCCGCGCCGCCCGTGCCGCGCTCGATTCACGGCATCGATCTGACGCCGCGCGACGTCGCCTGGGCGCGCATCGCGTTGCAGGCGCACGAGGCGCGCATCCGATTCGTGTGCGACGACATTCGCGCGGCGCCGTTTCCCGATGCCGATGTCGTCGTCGCCTGCGATGTGCTCCATTACGTCGATGCCGACGCGCAGGTGTCGATCCTCCGCCGCGCGCGCGCCAGCCTCGCGGCGAACGGCGTGCTCCTGCTGCGCGTCAGCGATGCCGCCGCGGGCTGGCACGCGCGCCTCGATCGCGCCATCGATTTCGGCATGCAGATCGCGCGTTCGGGGCGCGCGAACGGTCTGACGGTCCGCAGCGAGGCGCAATGGCTCGCGCTGCTCGGCGATCTGCGATTCGCGGTCTCCATCCGTCAGATGGGCCACGGCGCGCACGACGCCAATCGTCTGTTGATTGCGCGTCCCGTCGGCTGATTGGCGGGATCGTCCGAAAGGCCTCGTTTGTTACAATTCATCGTTTTCGAACGCTCCCGACTCAAGGGAAACGAGCCCGTAGTGAATCCTCTTCTGCTTACGCATTTCACCGCGACGAGTTGCGCGGGCCGCGGGCTCGACGCGACGCTCGCCGCGCTCTCGGACGCACGCAGCGGACTCGCGCCGTGCGACTTCGAGGGCGCCGCGCTTGCCACTTATACGGGCCGCGTCGCGGGCATCGAGGATGCGCCGGTGCCCGCGGATCTCGCCGCGTTCGACTGCCGCAACAACCGGCTCGCGCAACTCGCGATGACGCAGGACGGGTTCGACGACCGCGTCCGCGAAGCGATCGCGCGTTACGGCTTGGAGCGCGTCGGCGTGTTCATGGGCACGAGCACGGCGGGCATCCTCGAAACCGAACTCGCCTACCGGCGTCGCGACACCCGGACGGGCGCGCTGCCCGCCGATTTCAATTACGCCAACACGCACAACCCCTATTCGCTCGCCGCTTTCGTGCGCGCCTATTTCGGGCTGCGCGGGCCGGCGGCGTCGGTGTCGTCGGCGTGTTCGTCGGGCGCGAAGGTGTTTGGGTCGGCGCGGCGCATGCTCGAAAGCGGCGTGATCGATGTGGCCATCGTCGGCGGCGTCGATACGCTCTGTCTCACGACGCTCTACGGTTTCAATTCGCTGGAACTGCTCGCGCCGGGTCCGTGCAAGCCGTTCGACGTGAAGCGCGACGGCATTTCGATCGGGGAGGCGGCGGCGTTCGCGCTGCTCGAACGCGATTTGGCCGATCCCGCCGATGACGACGCGATCCGCCTGCTCGGCATCGGCGAATCGAGCGATGCGTATCACATGTCGTCGCCGCATCCGGAGGGACTCGGCGCGCGCATCGCGATGGAACAGGCGCTCGCCAGCGCCGGTCTCGATGCGAGCGACATCGGCTACGTGAATCTGCACGGCACGGCGACGCCCAGCAACGACGCCGCCGAAAGCCGCGCTCTTACGAGCCTGTTCGCGCGCGTGCCGTGCAGCTCGACCAAGGGCGCGACGGGGCATACGCTCGGCGCGGCCGGCGCGCTCGAAGCGGTGATCGCCGCGCTGACGCTGCAGCACCAGATGATTCCCGCAGGCGCCAATACCACCGAGCCGGACCCGGCGCTCGGCCTCGACTACGTGCTGACGACGCGCGCCGCGCCGTTGCGGGCTGTGCTGTCGAACTCGTTCGGCTTCGGCGGGACGAACTGCAGTCTCGTGTTCGGACGCAAGGGAGCGGCATCGGCATGACTCCATTGCGTGCATTTATCGAAGGCATCGGCGTGATTGGTCCGGGCCTGGCCGGCTGGCCCCATGCCGCCGACGTGCTGACGCAGCGCGCCGTTCGCGACGCCGCTCAAACCGTGCTGCCCGCGCCCGCCGGTCTGCCGCCGGCCGAACGCCGCCGCACCGGGCCGGTCGTGGGCGCGGCGCTCGCTGCCGCGCACGAAGCGGTCGCGCAGATCGGCCGCGACGCCGCGACGCTCGCTGCCGTGTTCGCGGCATCCGGCGGCGATGGCGGGAATTTCCACGCGATCTGCGAAACCCTCGCGAGCGCCGAACCGCAGCTCTCGCCGACGCGCTTCCACAACTCGGTCCACAACGCGCCCGCGGGCTACTGGAGCATCGCGACGCGCGCGATGGCCGCGTCGAATGTGCTGTGCGCGTACGACGGCAGCTTCGCGGCCGGCTTGCTGGAAAGCCTCGCGCAAGTGAGCGTCGATGGCGCCGCGACGCTGCTCGTCGCCTACGACACGGACTATCCCGAGCCGTTGCGCCAAGTGCGTCCCATCGTCGATGCGTTCGGCGTCGCGCTGGTGCTCGCGCCGCATGAGAGCGAGCGGACGCTCGGGCGCATCGAAGCGCATCTGTCGGACGAGGACGCTTCCGCTTTCGCCGATGCCGATCTCGAAGCGCTGCGCCTGTCGAATCCCGCCGCGCGCGCGCTGCCGTTGCTCGACGCGCTGGCGCATCGGCGGGCGGCGAACGTCGTGCTGGATTATCTCGACGGCACGCAGCTCGCCGTGAGCGTCGAGCCGTCATGATGTTCGGCCGCGACTGGATCGCCGCGCGCATTCCGCATAGCGGCTCCATGTGTCTGCTGGATGGCGTCGTCGCGTGGGATGCAAAGCGCATCCGCTGCACCGCGACGAGTCATGTTTCGCCGGATAATCCTTTGCGCTCGAAGGGACGTCTCGCGTCGGTATGCGGCATCGAATACGCGGCGCAGGCGATGGCGGCGCATGGCGCGCTCGTCGCATCGAACGAAGCGAGACCGCGCGTCGGGATGCTGACCAGCGTGCGTGGCGTGCAAACGCACATCGACCGGCTCGACACGCTCGACGCCCCGCTCGATATCGAAGCCCAACGCATGGGCGGCGACGACAACACCGTGCTCTACCGCTTCACCGTTCACTGCGCAGGCCGGCTGCTGCTGAGCGGCCGCGCTGCGGTGATTCTCGACGCCGCTCAGCGCGCCGGTTTCGTCGCGCAATAAGCGGAAAAGATGCCGAGCTCGACGTCGCGGCGCACGTCGATGAAACCGGCGCGCTCGATCGCGGCGATCACATCGGCGGGCGGCACGCAGGCCTCGATCGTGTCCCAGTAATAGCGCATCAACTCGACGCTTTCCCCTTTCTTGCCGACGATGCGCGCGATCGTCGGCACGACGCCGCGCATATAGAACTTCAGCGCAGCGATGCCGATACCATGCCCGGGCCGCGTGATTTCCAGCACGCAGAGCCGTCCGCCGGGCGCGAGCACGCGGAAGTATTCGTCGAAGGCCTTCGAAAGATCGCTTACATGACGCAGCGCGAAGCCCATGCTCAGAAAGTCGTAGGCGGCGTTCTCGCACGGCAGATCTTCCGCCGTGCCGATGCGCGTTTGCACGCCGATCGGCAGATGCGCCTCGCCGACCATGCCCGGACTCGGATCGACGCCGGTCACGAGCGCCGGATCGCCGGTGATCGCGACCGCTTCCCTCGTGACGAGCCCCGTTCCCATGCCGACATCGAGCACGCGCATGCCGCGCGCGAGTCCCGCCGATCGCAGCGCGCGATTTCGATACCACGAACCGGAACCGAGCGCCATCACGCGTTCGATCGCGTCGTAGTCGGATGCGGTGCGGTCGAAGATGCCGCGCAGCCAGACGCGCCTTTTCGATTCGTCGGCGTAGTAGGAGGTGAGCGGCTCGTGCGGAGCTTTCTTGTCGAGGGGATCGCGCCGATGAGAGGTCATTCAGTCTCCAGATTTCGCTGTTCGTTTTATCGCTTCAGTGAAGCGCCGTCCACGCAAGCGCGATGGAGAACGTGGCCAGCACGATCGATGCCCCGCGCTGAACGCGATCGGGACTCAGCCACGCGAGACGCCCGGTGCCGAGCGCCGCGCCGAAGGTGATCCACAGAAAGCCGATCGGAATCAGCGCGGCGGCGAAGATCGACATCGTCTGAAGGTAAACGACGGCATTGCCGAAGGCGCTGGCCGGAAAGATCGCGCTCGCGAAGAGCATCGCCTTTGGATTGAGCAATGTGGTGACGAAGAGGGTGCGCATGCCGACCGTCTTTTGCGCGGACGTCGGCAGGGAGACGGCGGTGCGCCACATCAGGACGGCGAGATAGGCGATGTAGACGCTGCACGCGACGCGCAGAAATGTCGGGAGCCAAGTGAGAAAGCCGGCCGCGTGCGTGACGAGATAGCCCCAGACGGAAATTGCGATGAGGTAGCCGGCGAGCTCGGCGGCCATGAGCGGCGTGGCGCGCCTGACGCCGCGACGCAAGCCCGCGGTCGCGAGCAGTGTGTTGGTCGGTCCGGGCGTGATCAGGATGATGACGATGCCGAGCAAAAGGAGCGCGGCCTGGGAGCTCGAATGCATGGAACGGTTTTGAATATTGGATGCAACGTGCTTAATACCATAATTCGATGCCGTTTCTGCCGCGCGGCAAGGTTTGCTTGCCGTGTCCAGGGGCGCATCGACGGCGTCAGCGCGCAAGCGGCTTCGCCTGCTCCATCGACGACGCGCGCACGAACTTCCCCGCGCCGAGATGGTGAATCGTGTGTAGCGGCTGATTCGATTCGTCGATGATCCAGTGGCCGTCGACGAACACGCGCGAATCGGCAGCGGCTGCGACGACTTCGGCAAAACAGGTGTCGTAGGCGTCTTCCGTGTGCTTCTCGTCGATCAGCCTGCATTCGAGCCAAGCCGCGCAATTCGTTTCGATGAGCGGCAGACCGAGCACCGGCCCTTCCACGATGTCGATTCCGAAGGCCTCGAACTTGTCGATCTCGCGCCCGCTCGTCGAGCCGACGGCGTACGTGAGATCGATCATCGCCGCACCCGGCACGACGATGCCGAACGTGCCGCTCGCGGCGGCGAGCTCGCGCGTGTAGGTGCGCTTGTCGATCACGACGGCGATGCGCGGCGGCGTGAACTCCACCGGCATCGACCAGGCGGCGGCCATCACGTTGCGGCGCGCGCCGTGCGCGCTGGTGACGAGAACGGTCGGACCGTGGTTGATAAGGCGGCTGGCGTGCTCCAGCTTGACGGGACGGAAATGGCTCATGGTTTTATGTGTGCAAAAGACAGTGCGGGCCATTGTATGCGGCGTTCAAAATGCGCGCGTCCGCCGATCGATCCTAAGAAGATCTTCTTGACAGACACTCTTACGATATATATCTTTAGATATGTTTTACGACATATCTGGAGTGTTCCCTATGAAATCCCGCTGCTTTCAACGTGCGCGTGACGGCGGTTTCCGCGCATTCGGCTTTGATGGTTCTGCGTTCGACGCCCCAGAGGGGCACGAACGATTCGCTTTCGAACGTTGGGGAATGATCGGCCGTCATCGCCATGGCGGCGGCGGTCGCTTCGGCGGCGGCCCCGGTGGCATGGGTGGCATGGGCGGGCTCGGCGGCGAAGACGGCATGCCGCGCGGCCGCAAGTTCTCGTCGGACGACTTGCAACTGTTGCTGCTCGCAATGCTCGCCGAAGCACCGCGTCATGGTTATGAACTCATCAAGGCGCTCGAAGACCGCTCCAACGGCTTCTACGCGCCGAGTCCCGGCATGGTCTATCCGGCGCTCACCTATCTCGAAGAGCTCGGTTATACGACCGTCGAGCTGGAAGGCAACCGCAAGCGCTATGCCCTTTCCGACGCGGGCCGCGAATACCTCGCATCCAATCGCGAACGCGTGGACATCATGCTCGCGAAGCTCACGCATTTCGCCCGCAAGATGGATCTCGTGCGCCGCGCGTACATGGGCGAAGAAGTCGACGACGCCGCCGCCGACAACGGCTGGGCGCCCGAGCTGATCGCCGCTCGCCGCGCGCTGAAGAAGGCGCTGCTCTTGCGCACCGACGCATCGCAGGAAGAACAACGCCGCATCGCCGCGATCCTCGCGCGCGCGACGGCCGAAATCGAACAAAACCCGGCGCCGAAGCAGGCGTAAGGAGCCAAAGACGATGACCGATTCCATCCTGCAAGACCGGCCCGATCTCGAAGTCACGCGTGTGCGCCACGCGCTCAAGTTTCGGCTGCTGAAAGTCACGCGCGTCCAGGCGCTCAATCCGCACTTCGTGCGCGTGACCTTCACGGGTGACTCGCTCGACGATTTCGTCAGCGCATCGTTCGACGATCACGTCAAGCTGTTTTTCCCCGCGCCGGGCGAGACCCTGCCCGCGCTGCCGCAAGCGGGTCCGAACGGTCCCGAGTTCGATCCGGCCAAACCGCGTCCGATTGCGCGCGATTTCACGCCGCGTCGTTTCGACCGTGATGCGCGCAAGCTCGATATCGAATTTGCACTCCACGAAGCCGGTCCCGCAACGGCCTGGGCCGCGCAGGCCGCGCCCGGTCAGCATCTCGGTATCGGTGGACCGCGCGGTTCGTTCGTCATCCCAACTAACTTCGACTGGCATCTGATGATCGGCGATGAAACCGCGCTGCCCGCCATCGCGCGTCGTCTCGAAGAACTGCCCGAAGGCACGCGCGTCGCGACGCTCATCGAAGTGGCCGATCCTTCCGCGCGTATCGAATTCGACACGCGCGCCGATCTGTACGCGCAATGGCGTTATCGCAACGAAAGCTCACATCCCGGCGGCGCGTTGCTGCTCGCCCTTCGCGAAACCTATGTGCCCGATGGCGAAGGCTATGTGTGGGCGGCGGGCGAAGCCACGCTCATGCGCGAAGTGCGCAAGCTGCTATGCGACGAACGCGGCATCGACAAGAAACGCATTCGCGCTTCGGCTTACTGGAAACGCGGCGAACAAGGCGTGCACGAAACGATCGACGGTTGATTCGTGATCGCCCGACGATAAACCGGTGATAATCGAGGCACGGAGACGTTCAACGCTTATCACACGGCAGGGCGACCATGACCGACACGTTCAAGAAAAAGTCCGATGACGAACCCGCGCAACCGAGCGGCCTGCGCAAATCGCTGACGAGCTATGGCGACAATGGCTTCTCGCTTTTTCTGCGCAAGGCGTTTATCAAGGGCGCGGGTTATACCGATAGTGCGCTCGATCGGCCCGTCATCGGCATCGTCGATACGGGCAGCGCGTATAACCCGTGTCATGGCAATGCGCCGCAACTCATCGAAGCCGTCAAACGCGGCGTGATGCTCGCGGGCGGCTTGCCGATGGATTTCCCGACCATATCGATCGCCGAATCGTTCTCGCAACCGACGAGCATGTATCTGCGCAATCTGATGTCGATCGACACCGAAGAGATGATCCGCGCGCAACCGATGGACGCGGTCGTGCTGATCGGCGGATGCGACAAGACCGTGCCCGCGCAGTTGATGGGCGCGGCATCGGCGGGCATTCCCGCGATTCAACTCATCACCGGCTCGATGCTTACGGGAGCCCATCGCGGCGAGCGCGTCGGCGCATGCACCGATTGCCGGCGCTATTGGGGCCGCTTTCGCGCGGAGGAGATCGACGAAGCGGAAATCGCAGTGGTGAACAATCAACTCGTCGCGAGCGTGGGGACATGTTCCGTGATGGGCACGGCGAGCACGATGGCGTGCATCGCCGAAGCGCTCGGCATGACCGTGCCAGGCGGCGCCTCGCCGCCTGCGGTGACGTCGGATCGTATGCGCGTCGCCGAGCTCACTGGCACGCAGGCCGTGCAGATGGCGCGCGAGAATCTCACCATCGACAGGATCCTCACGGCTCAAGCATTCGAGAACGCAATGCGCGTGCTGCTCGCGATAGGCGGCTCGACCAACGGCATCGTGCATCTCACGGCGATCGCGGGACGCATGGGTTATGACATCGATCTGCAAGCGCTCGATCGCATGGGACGCGAGACTCCCGTGCTCGTCGATCTGAAGCCGTCCGGATCGCATTACATGGAGGACTTTCACAAGGCCGGCGGCATGGCTACGCTGTTGCGCGAATTGAAGCCGCTATTGAACCTGAACGCGCTGACGGTGACGGGCCGCACGCTCGGCGAAGAGATCGATGCTGCGGGCCCCGCTTTCGCGCAGAATGTCGTGCGCCCCTTCGACAAGCCGATCTATCCGCAAGGCGGTATCGCGGTGCTGGACGGCAATCTCGCGCCGGGCGGCGCGATCATCAAGCAATCGGCGGCGAATGCGAAGTTGATGGAACACGAAGGGCGCGCGGTCGTGTTCGAGAACGGCGCCGATCTCGCGGCACGCATCGATTCGGATGATCTCGATGTCACGCCCGACGATATCCTCGTGCTTAAGAACATCGGGCCGAAGGGTGCGCCGGGCATGCCCGAAGCGGGTTATATCCCTATCCCGCGCAAGCTCGCGGTAAAGGGCGTCAAGGATATCGTCCGCATCTCGGATGGACGCATGAGCGGTACTGCGTTCGGCACCATCGTGTTGCACGTGACGCCTGAAGCGGCGGTGGGCGGTCCGCTCGCGCATGTTCGAACGGGCGACCGCATTCGCCTGAGCGTATCGAAACGCGAGATCAGTCTGCTCATCAGCGATGAAGAACTCGCAGCGCGCGCTAAAGGATCGCCGGTCACGATTCCCACTGCGGATCGCGGTTATCGCAAGCTGTTCTATGACACCGTCACCCAGGCGGACAAAGGCGTCGACTTCGACTTTCTTCGAGCTACGCAGACCCGCGGGGTGATACCGCGCCGATAGGCTCGAAAGGCCACTTGAGCGTGGCCTTTTTTTCAACCGGGACTCGATCCGTCAGCCACGGCTTCCGAAGGATCTTTGGAACTGCGATAGACATACACTTGCGTGCCCACAGGACTTGTCTCCCACAGTCGCTGCATGACTGCCTCTGATCCTACTCCCATGCAGCCATGGCTGGCGCCCTCATATCCTTGGTTCTGAAAATCGTATGAGAGGTGGAAGGCCTGACCGGAGTGCTTGTCTTGATCCTTGTCCCATGCAATGAACATCGCATAGGGCATGGGCGTTCCATAGGCCTTTGAAACGTGATGGCGGCTCTTGAAAGCTATGCGTCCGCGACCTTCGCCTGTGGCATATCGCGCACCACGGGCATCGCCGGGACGCACATAATACGACCACTGCGCTATGCCATTTTTATAAACCGTTGCAGTGAAAGTCGTCTTATCGACACAAATGATGTGCTTGGCTTTGGAGCAAATGGAAGGCACCGTCGTGGATGCGGGTGTCGGTGCCCTATCGAAGCTGAAACCATCCGGGACGACGGGGCCGGCCGTCTTTCCATCGTGGGGTTCAATCGCGGGATTCGCAGCGTACGATGCACTGGCCTGAGCCTGAATCACCTCGATTGCATCGACTACAGACAGCCCTTTCAAGGGATCCGAAGCGAGCACCGGACTCGACGCGACCGCTTCCATCGATACATTTGCCGCCGCGTCAGAAGGCATGACATTGACGCTTGCGGCTAGCGCGCCTAACGCCAGCACAGCCACGACACCTACAGCCAGCCATTTCCAACGGCGCTGGCCCAAACAGAAACTACGCACTCCCTATCCCTCTTAGAACGAAGTCGTCGCAAAAATTGAAGCGATGCGATTATCAACGCTCTCCGAGGGGTTGTCGATCAGCCACTTCTGGTTGTACCGCGACATATCGCAGCACGCGTTTCTCTACGCGTGGGTGAAACGGTTTCCGATACCGTCGCTTAAACGCATAAGGCGTGATGCGTTTGCAACGCCGCGCCGCGAATTTCCATCACGTCCGCCGAATCAGCGACGCATACGGTTGCGATCAGCACTTCCCGATTCGTATGGCGGCACACCACGTTACGAACACGGTCCATGCCGAAGCTGAAGACGCCGCGCTTCCTTGCACCGAGCACGACGAGATCCGCATCGAGGCGATTGGCTTCATCGGCGATGATGCGGCCGACGCTGCGCCCGTCTCGCGGCAACGTGCGCGTTTGCCAGTCCGCATCGATGCCCGCACGCCGAAGCATCTTCTCGCTGCTGCCGCGAATCAAGAGCGCGAGCTGATTCACGAGCGCGGGCAGGTCCGATAGACATTCCATCTGCCATCCCGCCCACCACGGCGACGATTCGATCACATGCAGCACGGTCAGACGCGCGTTGTTTTCGCGCGCCCGCGCAATCGCGGTCGACAGAGCGGCTTCGCTGAAACTCGGGCCCACTGCGACGAGGATATGTTGATACATGGCGCAACCCTCCGATCAATCGATGACATCCATCGCTCTATGCATGACGTCATGATCGGCGACGACAATTAGGGGAAAATGAGCGCGAAGCGCACGAACCTGTACGATGCGATAAATCAAACTGATGGCATCGGGCACCTTCACATGGACAATCGGGAACTGCTCAATCTCGCGTATCTGCGCGCATTTCGGCTCGTCGCGCAAACGGGCAGCGCCACGCGCGCCGCAGCGGCACTGTTCCGCGCGCAATCGGCGGTCACACGCTCGCTGCAGGAACTCGAAGCGGCGGTCGGGGAAACTTTATTGGAGCGTCGTCCGTCGGGCATGTTGCCCACGCCTGCGGGACGCGCTGTGCTGTTGCGCTGCCAGCGCATCTTCGCCGAACTCGAAGAACTGGCGCAGTGGTGCGCCACGCGCCAGTCACGGCGTCGGACCGCGACAGGCGGCACGCTCCCGGCCTTTCTGCTCAATACACGGCGGCTTCAGTTGTTCTCGGCACTCGCGCGCCATCGTCACATGCCGAGCGCAGCGCAGACGTTGGGGCTCAGTCAACCGGCCGTCAGCAGCGCGATCCGCATCATGGAGACCGGCGCTGGCATGCAACTGTTTTATCGCAGTCCGCGCGGGTTGCTGCTCACCAGCGAAGGCGAAACTTTCGTGCTGCATGTGCGGCGCGCGCTGAACGAACTGCGCCACATTCCTGATGATCTCGCGGCGCTGCGCGGCACGATTCAAGGTTATGTCACGGTCGGCGCGCTGCCGCTCGGCAGAACGTTGATCCTGCCTGGCGCGATCGCGCGCGTTGCCGCGCAATATCCGGGCGTGCGCGTCGTGACGGATGAGAGCTCGTATGAAACGCTGGTCGCGGGACTGCGCGCCGGCGATATCGATTTCGTGCTCGGCGCGTTGCGTCAGAACGATGCGTCGAGCGGACTCGTCAATGAGCGCCTCATGTCGGAAGATATCGTCGTGATTGCGCGTCGCGGGCATCCGCTTGCAGCGCGAAGTGCCCTGACGCTCAAGGACCTGATCGCTGCACAATGGATTCTGCCGCGTAGCCAGGCACCCGCGCGCGGAATGTTCGAAGCGCAGTTCAAGCGATGGAAACTGAAACCGCCGATGCCGACCGTCGAGACCGCCGATCTCGCGGTCATTCGCGGGCTCCTGATGCATACCGACATGCTCGCTGCCGTATCCGCACAACAACTGCACTACGAATGCGAGTCGGGTCAGCTAACCGTAATGGACATTCCGCTGCAAGCCACGCGCCGCGAGATCGGGCTTACGATGCGCGCAGGCGGCACGCCCTCGCCGGCCGCGCGTGCATTGATCGACGCAATCCGCTTGACCGTCGATCAACTCGGGCATGAGTTGCGGCGCGAGTCGCGCAGTATCGTCAAGACAGTCGGCGCAAATGTGTCACCTTGATTGCGAACTGCTTTCAAGGTCATCTGAATTGTTTATCGCGCAGACGCGTTTTGTACGGGGCTCCATTCGTGTTGTATCGTTCGATAGAACGCGATAACCGCAACGGCAAGGAGATGCCATGAACGAACAGCAATGGCTGGCGATGGACGAATACCTGTGCGATCGAACGCAAACGCCGGACGCCGCACTCGAAGCCGCATTGAAATCCAGCGCGGACGAAGGGCTGCCTGCGATCAACGTCGCGCCAAACCAGGGCAAGCTGCTGCAGATGCTCGCGCAGTTGCGCGGCGCGCGACGCATTCTCGAACTCGGCACGCTCGGCGGCTACAGCACGATCTGGCTCGCGCGTGCCCTGCCTGCGGACGGTACGCTCATCACGCTCGAAGCCGTCGAGCATCATGCTTCCGTCGCGCGCAAGAACATTGAACGCGCCGGATTGTCGGGCGTTGCGTCGGTGATTGTCGGCGACGCTGTGGATACGCTCGAATCATTCGTGCGCGACGGCATTCCGCCTTTCGATTTCATCTTTCTCGACGCCGACAAGAAAAGTTATCCCGCCTATTTGCGCCTCGTGTTGCGCCTGAGCCGGCCCGGCACGGTGATCGTCGCGGACAACGTGATCCGCAGTGGCCGCGTGGCGGACGTCGGCAGCGCCGACCCGGACGTCATCGGCGTGCGCAAGTTCTTCGACATGCTCGCAGCCGATACCCACGTGACGTCCACGGCGATTCAAACGGTCGGCAGCAAAGGGTGGGACGGATTCTCGATCTCGATCGTCTCGTGAACGGCGCCCGCAACGGTTGGTGCATCGAGACGCCTCGTTCGACTTCTTCTTACTCCGACGACATCTCCTGCCTGCGCAAGCCGAGCCATCTGCCTCGCAATGCGGGCGCACCACTTTGCGAGCGAGGATGCGGCAGCTTTCTGCATTCGACATGCATGTCGCGCGAAGCCGCCGCGGCCACGAACCTGTCGATCTCCTCGCGCACGTCGGGGTCGATATAGTCCGCGCGTGAAGCGTCGAAGATCACCGTCGCGCCGTCGGGTATCGTGCGCAGATGATGTTTCAGCGTGACCTTGCCAAGAAATGAAACGTCTTTTCTGAACGACACCAGATAGTGATCGTCGTGCTGCGCAATCGTAATGGGACGGCTGAGGTTCGCGCGCATGGCAAGCAGAAGACTGCATGCAATGCCGAGCAAAATGCCCATCAGCAGATCGGTCAACAGCACGCCGGCAATCGTCGCGATGAACGGCACGAAGCGCTCGATGCCCTGTTTCGCGACCGCTGCGAACAACGAAGGCTTGGCGAGCTTGAGACCCGTGAAGATCAGGATCGCCGCGAGACAGGCGAGCGGAATCAGGTTGATGACGCTCGTCAGCGCGAACACGCTCACGAGTAGCAATGCGCCATGCATGAACGACGACCATCGGCTCTGCGCGCCCGCATGCACGTTCGCCGAACTGCGCACGATGACGGAAGTTATCGGCAGCGCGCCAATCGCACCTGCCATCATATTGCCGATGCCCTGCGCTTTCAGCTCGCGATCCGGATGCGCCGCGCGCTTCTTGGGATCGAGTTGCTCGACAGCTTCGAGGCTCAGCAGCGTTTCGAGGCTTGCGACGATAGCAAGCGTGAATGCGAGCCGCCATACATCGGGGTTCGCGAACTGCGAGAAGTTCGGCAATTCGAGCGCATTCGTGAACGCGGTGAACGACTCCAGCGACGGCAGCGCGACGCGATGTTGCGCGGGCGGTGCGAAGCCAGGCGCGAACAGATCGAGCAGCAGAGTCGCACCGATGCCGAACGCGACCACTGCGAGCGGCGCGGGCACGGCGCGCACGAGCGCAAAGCGACGCATCGAGCGTGTTTCCCAGCCTGCGAGCATCGCAAGCGAGACTACGGCGACAATGCACGCCGCTGCGGATATCGGACCGAAGGGCGTGTCGAGCATGCCCGGACCGTTCGCTGCAGGCGCGCCTGCATTCGCGAATCCCGCAGCAAGCGGAATCTGCTTGATGACGAGCAATAGGCCAATAGCCGCGAGCATGCCTTTGATAACCGACGAAGGCACATAGGCCGCGAAGCGCCCCGCTTTCAACATGCCGAAGCCGAATTGAATCGCGCCTGAAAGCAGCACCGCGAGCAGAAACGCGGAGAAGCTGCCAAGCCCGGCGATGCCATCGACGACGATGACGATCAAGCCCGCGGCAGGGCCGCTCACGCTCAATTGCGAGCCACTCAGCAACGCGACGACGAGGCCGCCGATAATGCCCGACAGCAGACCGGCGAACGGCTCCACGCCGGATGCATTGGCGATGCCGAGACACAAGGGCATCGCGACGAGAAACACGACAGTGCCCGCGAACATGTCTCGCGGAAAAGTGGCTAGACGGTTATTCGAGTTCATGGTTTTTTTCGAACGAGTTGGGTCCTGCGAATGTCGCGAAAGCGACCTCGCATCGATAAGCGATCGTTAGAAATGAGCGGGCTTAGGCGGCCCGAAGCGATGTGACCTGCGCGCTCGCAATGTCGCGACTGTCGCTCTCTTCGGCATAGCCCGAAGCGAGCACTTTGATGAGCCCGTCGTGCAGGCCGAAGATCCAGCCATGAACGCGTGGCGGCACGTCGTGCTCTCGCACGATGGCGTGTTCTCGCAAAAGCCGCACTTGTTCGAGCACGTTCAGTTCGGCGAGTCGATTTGCGCGCGCGTCGAGCTCGCCGAATGAATCGAGTTCGTGCCGATGCCGTTCGCCCAGCGCGCACAGCGGCGCGATCCGGCGATTCACATGCGGCAGGTCGCTCGATTTCGGCAGGAGCGAGGCGCGCACGCCACCGCATCCGTAATGGCCGCAAACGATTACGTGATCGACCTTCAAAACGCGCACCGCGTATTCGAGCACGCTCAACGTGTTGTCATCGGATGGAGAAAAAAGGTTAGCGATGTTGCGATGTACGAAGAGGTCGCCAGGATTGGCGTTCGTCACAGTCTCGGCGGGCACGCGGCTATCCGCGCAGCCTATCCACAGCACTTTAGGGCTCTGTCCTTGGGCGAGACGCGGAAAAAATTGCGCGTCAGCGTGCGCGGTCTCGCGTGCCCAGGCAATGTTTTCCAGAAGCATTCGTTTCGGTCGATTCATGCAGATCTCTCCAGAACGGGCGCGCCACAGTTGCACACGCAAGTATTCGAATAAGGGCCGCATCTGCGTTGCAGTGCAGCGAGATTCTTACGAATAACTTTCGCAGAAAAAGTTCAGCGCTGTCCAGAGAAAAAAGCAGACAAATAAATTTATTTTTTTTTGAAAGATCGCGCAGGACCAATGATGCATTCGCCAGTCGGGTTCAAAGCTGCAGGCGCGCCGTCTGATAATCTTTGTACTTCACGCTCAGCATTCGCAAACAGATGACCGACCCTGCAGCAAGCATCGACACGACGCGCTTCGTCGAACTGAATGGCGCCGCTTCCTCGGTGCGCATCGAATATCAGTGGCTGAATCCGGAGCGCGCCGATGCGCCTATCGCAGTGTTCCTGCATGAAGGACTGGGCTCGATCGCGCTATGGAAAGGCTGGCCGCAAATGCTTTGCGATCGCCTGAACTGCAGGGGACTCGTCTATTCGCGGCCAGGTTATGGCCGATCCACGCCACGGCGCGCCGAAGAAAAGTGGCCGGTCGAGTTTCTGCATCTGCAAGCGCAAAAAGTATTGCCCGCATTGCTCGATGCGCTCCACATCGACGCACGGGAACGTGCGCGCATGTGGCTCGTCGGGCATAGCGATGGCGGCACGATCGCCCTGCTCTACGCCCGAGCATTTCCCGAATCGCTTGCCGGTCTCGCCGTCCTCGCTCCGCATTTGTTCGTGGAACCGATGACCGTGGAAGGCATCACAAAGGCGCGTGAAATGTATGAAACGACGTCGTTCCGAGAAAAGCTCGAGGCTTATCACGACGATGTGGATTCAGCCTTTTACGGATGGAACGATGCGTGGCTGAATCCCGCGTTCTTGCATTGGGACATCACGGAACAAATATCGTCGATCAAACGGCCATTGCTCGCCATTCAAGGCCAGGACGACGAATATGCGTCGATGCTGCAACTCGACAAGATCGCGGCGGCTGTCGGGCACGCGCAGCTCGTCAAGCTCCCGCAGTGCCGCCACTCGCCGCATCGCGATGCGACCGATGCAGTGAACGATGCGATCGCCGCTTTCGTGCGAACGCATCAGCAGTGAATCAGCGTTTGATCTTCAGATAAGCTCGGCTTATCGCGGGCCGCGTATGCACCCATAAACGCGATGCCAGCCACGAAGCCGGCCGGTCGCGCACTTCGAGCCGCTTGATCGTGCGTTCGGTATCGTCGGATGCAGCGCGATCCAGCGGATTCGCGCCGACGTTCGTTCCGGTGTGGCATGTGTAGAAGTGCCTGAATCCCGCATTCAACGCGACTTCCCGATAGTCGTCGTCGTAATAACCTTGCGGCCAACACAGATGATCGGATACTTCGCCGAGACGCGTGCGCAGTGCGCCACGCGCGGCGCTCAGATCGTTCTGCAACGCCTTGCGTTTCTTGTCGCGCGAACCCGCAACCTGATCCCAGCGCACATGAGAATGCGTATGGCTATGAAATTCGAACGTGCCGGCTTCACGCATCGCTTCGATTTCGGACCAGCGCAGGATCACATCATCGGCGTATCCATTTTCGATTGCGCGCTCCCCCGCACGATGATCGAGCAATCTCGGCATCGTTGCCAAGTTGTCCGATGCATTCGGACGAACGCCGCCTTCGCCGGGCCAACTGCTGACAAGAAAGCACAGCGCCGTAAAATCATGGCGCTTCAATACCGGATGCGCGTGCACCCAGTTGTCGAGATAACCATCGTCGAAAGTGATGACAAACGATTTCGCGGGCACGTCCTCGCCGCTCAGAAAACCTGCGAGTTGCGCCGCGCCGATGGTGCGATAACCCGCGCGCGCAAGGTAGTCCATTTGCGCGGCGAAGTTATCGGGCGTCACTGTGATCATGCCGGGCGATGTGCTGACGTGGTGGTACATCAGCACGGGAACGGCGCGTGCATACTTCGCGCTCATCTGCGATGACCTCGTTCGTGCAATGCGCGCTGATAAAAACTGGCCGTTTCGTCCGCCATATCGCTTATGGTGAAGCCACGTTCGGTGATGCGAAGGCTCTCGTCGCGCAGACGCTGGCGCAACGCCGGATCGTCGATCATGCGGACAATCGCCGCACGCAATGCAACGGGATCGTGCGGCGGCACGAGCAGTCCATTCACGTTGTCTTCGATCAGTTCCGGCACGCCATCGACATGCGTGCCGATGACCGGCAAGCCCGCCGCCATTGCTTCGATGAAAGCCTGGCCCAGCGCTTCTTGATGCGTGGGAAGAACGAATAGATCGGAACCGCGAAAGATATTGGGGATATCGGTGCGAAAGCCCAGCAGGTGAATGCGATCGGCGAGGCCGAAGCTATCGACGATTCCCTTGATGCGTTCGAACAAAGGACCATCGCCCGCCATCACAACATGCAGGTTGGGATGCGTGTCGACGAGCGGGCGCACTGCCGCAATAAGATCTTCATGTCCCTTCTTGTCGCGCATGATCGCGACCATGCACGCAACGAATGCGTCCTCACCGAGACCGAGTTCCGCGCGCAAAGTCGAATGCGAGACATGCTGAGGTTTCGGAATGCCATCGTAAATAGTCTGCACGCGCTTCTCCGCAACACCCGCCGAAATCAGATAGCGGCGCACGTAATGACTCACGGCGATCACGCGATGCGGAAGCCATGTATAAGTTGCGAGCGACGAGATGGGCAATGCCAGATGCCGCGTACGCACGATGAGCGGCGTGCGCGCCAGCCGCCCCGCCGCGCCGGCAACGAGACTGTCGTGGCCACTATGCGTGTTGAGCACGTCGAAGGCGCGGCGACGCAGAAGCGCTTTGATGGCCAGAATGGATCGCATGTCGCCGCCACTGCGCATGCGCGCGTGGTGAACGGCGAACCCAAGTTCGGCGCAACGTTGCCCGAGCCGCGCATCGCTCGGGCAAATCAGCTCGACGGTATGGCCGCTTTCGCGCAACGCGACCATCTCCTTCAACGTCCGTATTTCTTGACCGCCCCATCCCTTCGAGGACTCGCTATGTAGGATCTTCAAACGCCTGGTCTCCACGTCCGACACATTCCTGTCGGAAATATTTCGTAATATTCACATTACCTTACTGGCCTTGGCGATTCGTAAAAAAACGCAAGGAATTTGATATGGCCTCGAACGAGGCTTATCGAAAGAAAGAATGCAAGCAGATGAACGCGCGCCGAAGTGGCGATCCGTCGCTAACGATTCTTCGACGAAGTGAACCGAGTGCGTGAAAGGCTAACGGCTCACTCACGCGTTCGGTTGACTCGTAGCTGGCAATTTCGTCAGCTTAGCTATTCGGATCCTAGCGTGGAATTGGGGGATTCCGAACTAACCCGACGGACATGCGGGTGCTTAAGCATGCGATAAGAATTGGGCCGATTGCGCAAACGTTTGATGCGCACGCGCTTAAGCAAGCCTTTTGGACGATAGATCGACAACCCATTGAAACAGTAATTAGGCGCGTTTAGAACGAACCGCAACGCGGTCTTTCGGTCGATTTTTCTCGGCCGGCAAGCATCATTCGAGCGTGATAACTTCAACCGATATCCGGAGGAAAAAATCATGCTGCTCTCAGACGATGAACTGGCCCGCTTGCAATCCGTCGCGCCGTTTTTACGAAACGAAGCGCACGCGGCACTCGAGCTGGAAGCGAACTATGAAGTGACGATGGAGCTCGAATCGCATTTGCAACCGGGCCTGCGCATACGCGCGCCGGATTCGTCGCGGACGACGGCCGCTTCGGATGCGCCGCCTTACGCGCTCGATCTGTTCGTTGGCTTGCCGCTGAATGAGTTGCGCGCGCTCTCACATGCCGATGACGCTACACGCGAAGCCGAGATCGCGCGTTTCGGCGCGCGCTTCTCGCCGCGTCTTCTGCGCGCGATTGCCAGGATGGCGCCGCACGAGATCGATCTCGATGCCGGCGTGCAAAGCGAAGCCGGCACGCTTTCGGTCATGCTCGAAGAAGATTAAACGACGCCACTGCGATCAGTCATTCTTCGATGCCGCCTCATGCGCGCGCCGCAGCCGCTCCCGGCTGTTCGACAAATGCATCCGCATGGCCGCGCGTGCTGCTTCGGGATCGCGGCGTTCGATCGCATCGAAAATATCTTCATGCTCGCGATTCACGCGATCGAGATAGCCAGAAGGATCGTTATGCGCAAGCGCCGCCGAATTGACGCGCGTGCGCGGAATGATCGTGTTGCCGAGCTGGCTCAGGATGCTATGGAAGTAACGATTACCGGTAGCCTTCGCAAGCTCGAGATGAAAGGCCACATCGGCCGCGACCGCGCTGCCTTCGCCCGCTTCGATGAGCCGCTCGAATTCGTCGAGCGCCCGGCGCATCTGCGCGAGGTTTTCATCGGTGCGGCGCATGGCCGCGAGACCGGCCGCCTCGGCTTCGAGGCTGATGCGCAATTCGAGAATCGCCATCACGTCGCGCACGGTGAGATCGCCCGCGGCCTCGATCTGGAACCGCTCCTGATCGCCCGCTTCGAGCACGAATGTACCGATGCCGTGCCGCGTCTGAACGAGGCGCGCAGCCTGCAATCGCGAAATGGATTCGCGCACGACAGTCCGGCTCACGCCGAGTTGCGCCATGATTTCCGATTCGGTCGGCAGCTTGTCGCCGGGCTGAAGCGCGCCGCTGCGAATCCGCTCCGATAACTCGGCGACGACTTCCTCGGTGAGATTTCGGGAGCGGCGAAGCGCGCCGGACGCGAGTGCTTGGGACATTGAAAGGCCGATCTTTGTATGCTCGATGAGCAATTATAGGGCGCGGGACAGCTTGTACGATGACTATCGTTTTCAGCGCGAAACTCGACGATCCATCGAGGCAATTTCTAGAACCAACAATCGCTTCATTGAGCGAGCCGCATAACGCGGCGAGCTCTGTTCGACGCTGTGCCGGTCATGATGGAAATCCCTATCGAAAACGTCCGAATAGGGACAAAGCAAAGCGTTGATAAACCGTTCGTTGCGGCGTAAAGTTCATGTACCGCATGAAGTGAAACGCGCCCGCCAGACGGCATCAGCCGCACGTCGGCAAATATCCTTTTTGTCCGCGCATTGGCGGTTCGCTTCATCGTCCGGCTCGCGAGTCCATGCCGCATCCGTTGGATTCGCCATCAACTCGCGCAGTCGCGAGCCCGATCACAGCGGTTCACCGGTTAATCGCCACGCATGTCTATGCGTTGCACCACACGTCTTTCGCCTCTCGCGCAAGTCACTCATCGGACAGGCGCTCAACCGGTGGACATCCGTATTCACATTCGCAATTTTCACAGCGATACTGAGACGCGGCATCGAGGTTGGCAGGCAAGGAGACGAGCAAATGATGCGTGAAGTAAGCGGAGCGTTCTACGGCTCCCGTAAGCTGGATGAAGCACTCGAAGACCTGCGCGCGGAAGGAATCGCGGCCGACCGCGTGCGCGTGGCGAGCATGAGCGGCTTCGCGGATTTCCATACTTCGCAAACGCAGAGCAACAATGCGCAGACACAATGGATCGCGGCGGAATACGCGGGGCACGGGGAACATCTGGGCGTGGTAGATACGCACGACTATCCCTACGGACTCGACATGTCGAGCGACGACATCCTCCCCTCGTTCGGCGCGGACGGCGGCGACGCTGACGTGGCATGCAGCATTACACGCGTCATCGTGAGCATTCGCGACGAAGCGGAGATGCGAGCCGTTTGCGACATCTTCTCGCGCCTCGGCACCGACGATATCGACATCGAAAGCGTCGCGGTCTGATCGGCAACGCCCGCCGCTACGATCGGCCCGTCACTGGGTCGTCGTCGCGGGCTTCGCTTTCTTTTTGTGCTTGGAGTGGAAGCTGCCCTGGCGCGTACTGCCGGGCGTGGACGTGTTGTCGCCGCCGACGGTCGGCCCGGCCGTTGCCGCGCCGTGAGCGTTGCCCCTGCCCGATCCGCCATTGCGTTGCCGCCCGACTGCGCCATCGCAACGCCCGACCCGCCTATCGTCACACCTGCCGTCAGCGCGACCGGAACCCGCACCGGCATTGTCCTCATTTTTTCCCTCGTCGATCAGGTTCACCACCGGTCTGAATGCGATCGCATGCATGATGCGTAATTCAAAATGCCATCTGGTATATGGCATGCTGCATGCGAATTCCTTACTTCCGCCGCCGCGCCCGGCCAGACAACCCGCCCGACTCATGGATGCCCGCAAAACCCAACGCGAATCCGCCTATCGCGACGATGCCGCGCCTGCATCGAGAGCAGGTTTCGTGCGCGTGCGCGGCGCGCGCGAGCACAACCTGAAAAACGTCGATGTCGACGTGCCACGCGACGCCCTCGTCGTCTTCACCGGCGTATCCGGTTCCGGGAAGTCCTCGCTCGCATTCGGCACGCTCTACGCCGAGGCGCAGCGCCGCTATTTCGAATCGGTCGCGCCGTATGCGCGGCGGCTCATCGAACAAGTCGGCGTGCCGCAGGTCGATTCGATCGAAGGCTTGCCGCCCGCCGTCGCGCTTCAGCAGCAGCGTGGCGCACCGAATGCACGCTCGTCGGTGGGCAGCGTGACGACGCTCTCCAGCCTCGTGCGTATGCTCTATTCGCGCACCGGCAGTTATCCGCCGAAGCAGCCCATGCTGTACGCGGAAGATTTTTCGCCGAACACGGTTCAGGGCGCGTGTCCCGTGTGCCATGGCCTCGGCCGCGTCTACGAAGTCACGGAAAAGTCGATGGTGCCCGACGACTCGCTCACGATCCGCGAGCGCGCCGTCGCGGCCTGGCCGCCCGCGTGGCACGGACAAAATCTGCGCGACATACTCGTGACGCTCGGCTACGACGTCGACACGCCGTGGCGCGACTTGCCGAAGAAGGATCGCGACTGGATTCTGTTCACCGAAGAGCAGCCGACGGTGCCGGTGTACGCCGGTCTCACGCCGAAAGAGACGCAAGCCGCGCTGAAACGCGGCGCCGAACCGAGCTATCAGGGCACATTCACCGGCGCGCGCCGCTACGTGCTGCATACCTTCGCGCACACGCAAAGCGCGCTCATGAAAAAGCGCGTGTCGCGCTTCATGGTCGGCAGCGATTGTCCCGCATGTCACGGCAAGCGGCTCAAGAAGGAAGCGCTATCGGTGACGTTCGCAGGGCTCGACATCGCCGAATTCGCGCGTCTGCCGCTCATCCGACTCGCCGATCTACTTGCGCCCATCGCACGCGGAGAATGGCCCGCCAGTGATGAAGCGCCGGCTCCCGCGCTCGCGAGGAAAGACCGCATCGCGGCGACGGCCAAGCGCGTCGCGGCAGGCGGCTCGGCGCACAAGGCCGCGCCGGACGTGCGCCGCACGGCCAATCTTTCCGAGGAGAAACGCGCCGCCGCCGAGCGCATCGCGGCGGATTTGCTGGAGCGGCTCGGCACGCTCATCGATCTGGGTCTGGGCTATCTCTCGCTCGATCGCGCGACGCCGACGCTCTCATCCGGCGAACTGCAACGATTGCGGCTCGCGACGCAACTCGCGTCGCAGCTCTTCGGCGTCGTCTATGTGCTCGACGAGCCATCCGCGGGCTTGCATCCGGCCGACAGCGAAGCGCTCTTCGCCGCGTTGCAGCGATTGAAGGCAGCAGGCAATTCGCTGTTCGTCATCGAGCACGATCTGAACACCATGCGGCGCGCGGACTGGCTGATCGATGTCGGTCCGGCCGCCGGTGAGCGAGGCGGACATGTGCTGTATAGCGGGCCGCCGGAAGGCCTCGCATCGGTGGAGGAATCGCAGACGCGCAGGCATCTGTTCGCGCCGAAGCAAGCGATCGAACGCGTCGCACGCGAACCGCGCGGATGGTTGCGGCTCGAAGGCGTCACGCGCAATAACCTGCATGGCATCGATGCCGCGTTTCCGCTCGGCGCCTTCACGACCGTCACCGGCATTTCGGGCTCGGGCAAGTCGAGCCTCGTGAGTCAGGCGTTGCCGGAACTCGTCGCGGAGCGGCTCGGACGCGCGCTCGACGATGCAGAAGAAGACGAGCAGGACCCGCTCTTCGCTCGAGCCGACGCTTCGGCGGGCGGACGCATCGTCGAAGGCATGGAGACGATCCGGCGTCTCGTGCGCGTCGACCAGAAGCCGATCGGCCGCACGCCGCGTTCGAATCTCGCGACCTACACCGGCCTCTTCGATCACGTTCGCAAGCTCTTCGCCGACACGCCGGCCGCGCGAAAGCGCCGCTATGGCGCAGGACGCTTCTCGTTCAACGTCGCGCAAGGACGCTGCCCGACATGCGAAGGCGAAGGCTTCGTCAGCGTCGAGTTGCTGTTCCTGCCGAGCGTCTACACGTCGTGCGCGACATGCCACGGATCGCGCTATAACCCGCAGACGCTGGAAATCGAATGGCATGGGAAGAACATTGCGGATGTGCTCGGCATGACCGTCGATACGGCATGCGACTTCTTCGCCGATGAAGCCAGCGTCATGCGCGCGCTCGCCGTGTTGCGCGACATCGGCCTCGGCTATCTGCGGCTCGGGCAGCCCGCGACGGAGCTATCAGGCGGAGAAGCGCAGCGCATCAAGCTCGCAACCGAACTGCAGCGCGCGCATCGCGGCGACACGCTCTACATTCTCGACGAGCCGACGACGGGGCTTCATCCCGCCGACGTCGATCGCCTGATGGCGCAACTGCAAGGGCTCGTCGATGCGGGCAATACGGTCGTCGTCGTGGAGCACGACATGCGCGTCGC
The DNA here is from genome assembly GCF_023630985.1 of Caballeronia sp. ATUFL_F1_KS39. Classification (NCBI taxonomy): domain Bacteria; kingdom Pseudomonadati; phylum Pseudomonadota; class Betaproteobacteria; order Burkholderiales; family Burkholderiaceae; genus Caballeronia; species Caballeronia sp. ATUFL_F1_KS39. Next base: position 195,136 of record NZ_JALQDZ010000041.1, read on the forward strand.
ATCGCTTTCCGATTGGGTCATCGACATCGGCCCGGGCGCCGGTGAAGATGGCGGCCGGATCGTGGCGACGGGCACGCCGCAACGTATCGCCGAACATGCTGCAAGCCGCACGGCGCGTTATTTGAGCGACGCGCTGGCCTCAGGCGACCACGTGTCCTGAAGGGATGCCCTTGCGATAGACCTCATCGAACACGGCTTCGAGTTCCCGGTGCGTGCCACGCAATTCATCGACGACACGCTTCGCCCCATCGAAGTATTCGCGCTTTCTCTCATCGCTCCAGCCGGACGGCGGCGCGGCGAGAATATCGCGCAAATTGCAAATCTTATCGGCGAGTTTCACGAGCTTCGCGCCGTGACTGATATGCGCCGCGTGTTCGACCTGCAAACGCTTCCTTTCGGCCTTCGACAAGGACTTGTCGTCCGTCACTTCGTCGACGATGCGCCCGATCTCCGCGCCGAACCGCCGCACGAGTTCATCGCGCGATGTGTCCGTGTCTTCGATCGTGTCGTGCAATATGGCGGCGATCAGCACGCGCTCGTCTTCGACCCCGCCTTCGTTCGCGAGCACATGAGCGAGCGCGATCGGATGATTGATGTACGGCGACGCGTCGGCATCCTTGCGGCGCTGCTTGCGATGTTTGTCGGCCGCGAACGCGACGGCGTGGATGAGTTGATTCACTGGATGGCCTTCCGTGTCGTCTTTACCGGAAGTATAGGTCTTGCGCCGACGCGCCAGTCTCAATACAACCCGACCCACCTCCATACATAAAACCGCACGATACCAACCAGCTCATGCAACGCGCTGTTCGAATCGAACCATCCTCTTCGATGCGGACGCCACCACATGAACTGCGGACGAACATAAGCGACGGTCGGCTGTGGATGCAAACCGAAGGCTTCGAACGCGAGCATCGCGCGACGCATGTGAAGCGACGACGTTATCAAAACCGACGTATCGTAGGGCCGCGACCGCAGTATCTTCTCCGTATTGCGCGCGTTCTCATAAGTGTCGAGACTCTGATTTTCGAGGATGAGATCTTGGCGCTTCACGCCTGCGTCGAGAAGCAGGCTTCCATATAAGTCTGCTTCGCTTTGCTCGTGATGCTGCGGGTTGCCTCCGCTCATGATGACAAAACACGCCTTCTCCATCTCGACGCAACGCTTATAGAGCGACGCCGCAAGATCGATGCGCGTCATCGCGTCACCCTTGGGCACGAGACGCCGGTTATGGTCGTACCAGGTCCCCCCGCCCAGCACGATGATCGCCGTGCGCGGGCCGAACGTCGGATCCTTCATCGACGCGTAGTGATCGTTCGCGAGCCGCACGAGCGGCCCCGGAAACCAGCTTCCGAGCCCCCAGAAGACGATAGCCGTCATCACCAGAATCATGCCGCGCCGTTTTCTCCAAACGAGGAACAGCGCGATGAATAGAAGCAGCAGCGATATCAGAACCAATCAATTCACTCCGGAAAGTTATCGTTTCAAAATGCTTTCAGTGTACGCATCGTTTTTGCTTATCACTCATTCGAACATGCGAAGGAGTTACCTATTTATCGAATATGAAGCGCTGACGTGAGTGTGAATCATCGCATCCGATCGCGACGTGCTTGATATCGCACAAAACGATGCTTTCTCGACGAAGCCCTCCGTGCGCCATCGCACGGACGCATAGGCCCGCAAATTCGTTAAATACGATCAAACAATAGCTATAAGAAAACAGTGCGTGCGAGGGCTCTCGTGGAACCGTCTTCGCGAGACAACAACAACACCACTGCCGATTCGCACCGGGGTCAGCGACATTCGATAAGAACTCATCGTCGCGACCCGGGTTAGTTGCACCAATGGCCGGGTACAAGGGAAAACATAGACAATGAAAACTGAATTGCGCCGCATCCTCGCCGAGTCCGCTCGTCTCGACGTGCCCATCGATACGCTCGCCGACGGCGACGATCTCTACGCCGCCGGTCTCTCTTCGCTTGCCACGGTCCATGTGATGCTGGCGATCGAAGACGAGTTCGGCATCGAAATTCCCGATCACATGCTCACGCGCCGTCTCTTTTCGAGCGTCGATTCGCTCGCATCGGCGGTCGACGAACTGCGTCGTTCGCAGGCGGCAGCATGAACGCGCCCGCTCAGGAGCTTGAAGTCGCCGAGCTCGCGCAGAGCGCAATCTTGCGCAGCGAAAGCGAACTGATCGAAGCCGCGAAGCGCGTCGCGGCCGTTGCGGCCCAGTACGCCGACGCGGTCGATCGCGAAGCGCGCTTTCCCGCCGAAGCGGTTGCAGCGATGCGCAAGGAGCGTCTCTTCTCCGCGATGATCCCGACGGAATACGGCGGCGACGGTCTGTCGCTCACCGGCGTCGCGCGCTTGTGCGAGGCACTGGCGCAAGGCTGCGCTTCGTCCGCGATGATCTATGCGATGCATCAGAGCCAGGTCGTTTGCATCGTCGATCATGGCGTGAACGTGCCGTGGCAGCGCGCTTTCCTTGCTCGCATGGTCAACGAACAGTTGCTGCTCGCATCGGCGACGTCGGAAGAGAACATCGGCGGCAACATGCGTACGAGCGCGTGCGCGGTCGATCTCGTCGACAACGCGTTTCGCATCGAGAAGCTCGCACCGACCATTTCGTACGGCAAGTATTCCGACGCCATTCTCGTGACGGCGCGCCGTCATCCGGACGCGCCGCCCTCCGATCAGGTGCTGATCGTCGCGCCGCGCGAAACGTTCACGCTCGAGCAGCGTGGGACGTGGGACACGCTCGGTATGCGCGGGACATGCAGCGAAGGACATCGACTGGTCGCGAGCGGCATCGCGGAACAGATTCTGCCGACGCCGTTCTCGAAGATCGCCGACGAAAGCATGCTGCCCGTATCCCATACCTTGTGGTCGTCGGTATGGTGCGGCATCGCGAGCGACGCGGCGAATCGCGGGCATCAGTTCTTCCGCAATCAGGCGCGCGGCAAGCCCGCGTTGCCGCCTTCGGCCGCGCGCCTTTCGCAAGTGCTCACGCTCATCAAGATGATGCAGGCGCGGCTGCGCGAATCGCTCGCCAATGTCGAAGCGGCGCAGGCCGAACGCGCGGCGCGCAAGGCGAACCAGAGCAATGACGACGACGCACCGCTCGCGGCGTCGATCGGCATCAACGCCGATCTGAACATGCTCAAGCTGGCGATCTCGCAGTCGGCTTTGCATGTCGTGCAAGAGACGCTGATGATCTGCGGCATGGCGGGCTACAAGAACGACACGCCGTTCAGCGTGGGGCGCCATCTGCGCGATCTGCATTCGGCGCCGCTCATGATCAGCAACGATCGCATCGAATTGAACACGGCGAACCTGCTGCTTGCGCAGCGCGCCGCAACGGGGACCATTTGACGATGAACATGCCGACGGAACAGGCCGCCATGATGCAGGCCGAAGCACAAGCACAATCACAAGAGACACAGGCACCGTACGACAAATCGGACTTGACCTTGCGCGATCGCCTGATCGAAGCGGGCATTCTGCTCGATACCGGCGAAGACGGTCTCTATGGCCGCAGCGAAGTATTCGAGGATGTCGTCGAACGGCTCAATCAGGCCATCACGATGCTCGGCGCGGATCAACACGCGGAAGTGCTGCGCTTTCCGCCCGCGATGCGCCGCCGCGATTTCGAGGACAGCGAGTATCTGAAGAGCTTCCCGAATCTGGCGGGCACGATCCACTCGTTCCAGGGCAACGATCGCGGGCATCATCGCCTGCTCGAAGCGCTCAACAAGATCGTGCATATCGGTGAAGAGGAAGAGCGCTCCGACGAATGGATGGATCAGCAAAAGCCGACGCGCCTCGTGCTCACGCCGGCCGCGTGCTATCCGATCTATCCGCTCGTCGCGAAGCGCGGCAATCTCGCGGCTGACGGCGCGATCTTCGATGCGTTCTCGTACTGCTTCCGCCACGAGCCGTCGATCGATCCGGGCCGCATGCAGATGTTCCGGATGCGCGAATACATCCGCGTCGGCAGCCCCGAGCAAGTGATGGCGTTCCGTCAGAAGTGGATCGACCGCGGTTCGCTGCTCGTCAATCTGCTGCAACTGCCTTTCGAAATCGATCTCGCCAACGATCCGTTCTTCGGTCGCGGCGGCATGATCGTCGCCGATAGCCAGCGCGCGCAGCAACTGAAGTTCGAACTGCTCGTGCCCGTCGCGACGCCCGACCGTCCGACCGCGTGCCTGTCGTTCAACTATCACCAGGACCACTTCGGCGAGCTGTGGCACATCCGTCAGGCCGACGATCAGGTCGCGCATACCGCGTGTGTCGGTTTCGGCATGGAGCGCACGACGCTCGCGCTCTTCCGTCACCACGGTCTCGATGTCAAGGCGTGGCCGGAGAAAGTGCGTCAGTTGCTTTGGGGCGACAAGGCGCCGCTCATCGAGGAAGGCCTCGCGAACCTGGGAAACAAGGCATGAACGCACGCTCGCCGGCAGAAGCCGTGACCGACACGTCCATGCCTGCGGACACCGCCTACATCCAGCACGCGCTGCATCGCGAAGAGCGCGTCTGGCTGGAGACGAACTGCTATGTCGACTTGTGGATCGAGTTGCTGCATCACTACGGCTGCGATCCGCATGCGGCGCTCGGTTTCACGGTGACGCAGGCATTCGAGGGCGATCAGTTCACGTTCCCGAAGTTTTCGCTCGACGATATCGCGCGGCTCTATGGCCTGCAGGCGCAAGAGCTCGCGATCTACGACACGCTGGAAGCGCACGTGCGCGAGCAGACGCGCCGCGGGCAGATCGTGGTGGTCGAGATGGACTCGTACTATCTGCCCGACACACGCGCGACCGCGTATCGGCAGACGCATACGAAGACGACCATCGCGATCGACGCCATCGACACGGAAGCGAAGCGCATCACGTACTTCCATAATGCGGGTTACTTCGCGTTGGCGGGCGAGGACTACGATGGCGTGTTCCGTCTGATGCCGGGCCTCGCAAGCGATGTGCACGCGCTCTTCCCGTACGTCGAGTTCGTGAAGCGCGCGCGTGCGCCGCTCGAAGGCGATGCGATGGTGCAACGCTCGGTCGAGCTGCTCAAGCTGCGTCTCGCGGAACGTCCCGCGGTGAATCCCGTTGCGCAATGGCGCGCGGAATTTCCCGAGCATCTGCGTGCGTTGCTCGAACGCGATCCCGCGTACTATCACCTCTACACGTTCAACGTGATGCGTCAGCTCGGCTCGAACTTCGAGTTGCTGTCGAAGTATCTCGGCTGGCTGAACCGGCACGGCGTGGAAGTATCGAGCGATATTCAGACGAGCGCTCAAGCGATCGCGAGCGAAGCGATGGTCATGCAGTTTCGACTCGCGCGCGCCCGCATGCGCTCGCGCTCGGACCTGTGCGAAGACTGCCTCGATTCGATGCAGGCTTCGTACGACAAGGTTATCGAGCCGCTCGCCGCGCGCTTTCTGTGAACGCCGAAGCCGCGCGCATGCCGCGCGGCTTTGGCGTCGTTCTTCGCATTCCATCGACGAGGTAGGTTCATGCACGACCAGTGCGCGCACGCGGCGCGGCGTCTTTCAGAAGGCTGGCAATGCGTGAGCACGCCAGCGGGTTCATGCGCGACGCCCGCATCGCTCGACACCGTCACGCAGTGGATCGACGCGCCCGTGCCGGGCACGATCGCATCCGCATTGCGCGCGCAAGGCCTCAGCGATGAAGCGCTCGCGCAGCCGTTCGCGCATTCCGATCATTGGTATCGCGTGAAGCTCGCGGGCGACGGCATGCGGCGCTTGCGCTTCAATGGGCTCGCGACCATCGCCGAAATATGGCTCGACGATCGCAAGCTGCTCGAATCGGATTCGATGTTCGTCGCGCACGATCTCGACGTCGAACTCAACGGCGAGCATACGCTTCATCTGTGCTTCCGTTCGATCGCGCCCGCGCTTGCCGCCAAACGCGGACGTGCGCGCTGGCGTCCGAAGCTCGCGCAACCCGCCACGTTGCGCAACGTTCGCACGACGCTGCTCGGGCATATGTCCGGATGGTGTCCGACGATTCAACCGGCGGGTCCGTGGCGCCCCATCGAATTGATCGGCGAAACGCGCGCGTGCATCGACAACGTGGATCTGCGCACGAGCATCGACGGCAACGATGGCATGCTCGATGTCACCGTGCGCTACTTTCATGCACAGGAACAGGCGCCGGTTCGCATCGAATGTGGCGACGCGCACGCCACGCTGGAATGGCACGACGCGCGCACGCTCAAAGGCCGCGTGCGCGTGCCCGATGTGCGCTTGTGGTATCCGCACACGCATGGCGAGCCATCGCGCTATGCCGTGAAGCTCGGCGATATCGATCTCGGCGAAGTCGGCTTTCGCACGATAGAAGTCGATCGTGGTGTGGACGGCCGAGGCTTTCAGCTCGTCGTGAACGGCGTGCCTGTATTCGCGCGCGGCGCGTGCTGGACATCGGCCGATATCGTCGCGCTCGATGCGCCGCGCGAGAAACTCGAGAACGTCTTCCGCCTGATTCGCGATGCGGGCCTGAACATCATTCGCGTGAGCGGCATCACGCTCTATGAATCCGACACGTTCTACCAACTCGCCGACGAATACGGCGTGCTCGTGTGGCAGGACTTCGCGTTCGCGAACTTCGATTATCCGGACGACGAAGCATTTCGCGAGAGCGCGCAACGCGAAGCCGAGCAGTTCCTTTCACGCACGCGACGCTTCGCATCGCTCGCGGTGCTGTGTGGCGGAAGCGAAGTGCATCAGCAGGCGGCGATGCTCGGCCTGCCCTTCGACGCGTATCAGCAGCGCCTCTTCACCGAACTCTTGCCGAATGCGATTGCAGCGCAGCGGCCCGACGTCGCGTATGTCGTGAACTCGCCGAGCGCGGCGCCCGGCGACGAGGAGTCGATGCCTTTCGGCACGCGCGGCGGCATTACGCATTACTACGGCGTGCCGGCGTATCAGCGCCCGTTCGACGATGTGCGTCGCGCGCACGTGCGCTTCGCCTCCGAATGTCTCGCGTTCGCCAACGTTCCCGACGATGTCGCCCTGCGCGCGATACCGAATGCGCGCGCGCACGAACCGCGCTGGAAAGCAGGCGTGCCGCGCGATCCCGGCTCGGCGTGGGATTTCGACGATGTACGCGAGCATTACATGCGATCGCTCTATCGCATGGACGTGCCGCGTTTGCGCTATGAAAATCCCGAGCGCTATCTGGAACTGTCGCGCGCGGTCGTCGCGGATGTGATCGGCGCGGTGTTCTCGGAATGGCGTCGCGAAGGATCGAGTTGTGCGGGGGGCATCGTATGGAATCTGCTCGATGTGCGTCCGGGCGCGGGCTGGGGCATCATCGACGTTCTCGGCGCACCGAAGAGCGCGCTGCATGGACTCGCGCGCGTGCTTCAACCCGTGCAGGCGTTGATCCTCGATGAAGGTCTCGACGGACTCGACGTTCATCTCGTCAACGATACCGCGCGCGAGATTCGCGCGCGCGTCGAACTGGCGTGCCTGCGTGAAGGCGCGATCAAGGTGGCGAGCGGTTCGCGCGATGTCGTATTGCAACCGCGCAGCGTACAACGTGTGTCGTCGAATGCGCTGATCGGCGCATTCTTCGATATCGCATATGCGTATCGCTTCGGCCCGCGCGCGCACGATGCGACGCATGTCGTTCTGCGCGACGCGGACACGAACGAAGTGCTGTCGGAAGCGTTCCACTTCCCCGATCCGTCGATTGGGGAGCGGCGCGATATCGGCTTGAGCGTCACCGTCGAGAAGGACGACGAGGGCTTCAGTCTCATTGTCGAAACGGCGCAGCTCGCGCGCTGGGTGCATATCGCCGATCCGAACTACTTCGCACGCATCGACTGGTTTCATCTCGCGCCGGGAAGCACGCGTCGCATTCCGCTCGTCGCGCGGCACGGGAACGTGAGCGCCGCGCCCGAGGGCGATGTATTCGCGATCAATGCGATTCGAAGCGCGACGTATCGCGCTTCGTGATGCGCGCGCGTCAGCGGCCGAATGCTTCCGTTTCGATGCGCCGTCCGGTGAGGAATGCATCGGCGACGAGTCGCAGCGGTCGCACATCGACATCGCTCGTTTTCGTTTCGATGAGCGTGTGAAAGTGCTCGTACAGCGCGGGATATTCGCGCTCGGCTTCGACATCGATCTCCTTGCCCGCGATCGACAGACGCTTGCCGCCTTCGCGCATCGAGAGGCGGCCCGCGTCCGTTTCGATGTCGATGTCCCATTCCTCGACGGGACCGTGACGCCAATCGAACACCGCGCGCACCGGCGCGCCGTTCGTCGCGACGCAATCGAGTTCGGCGGCGATCGGCGTGGATGTATCGGCCGGCATCGTGAGCGTGGCGGCGCGCAGCGCGACTTCATGCGGCAGGATGCGCGTGACGATCGATAGCGCGTTGATGCCTGGATCGAATACGCCGAGACCGCCCGGCTCCCAGATCCATTGCTGCCCCGGATGCCAGCGCCGCACGTCTTCCTTCCATCGCACTTCTACCGAGCGAATCGCGCCCGGTTCCTTCGACGCGAGCCAGGCGCGCGCCGGTTCGACTGCGCTCGCCGCGCGCGAATGCCACGAGGCGAAGAGCGTGCAGCCGTTCGCGCGTGCAACGTCGCGCAATGCTTCGACTTCGCTCACGCTCGCGCCTGGCGGCTTTTCGAGCATGACGTGCTTGCCTGCGTCGAGTGCGGCGAGCGCTTGCGCATAACGCACTTGAGGCGGCGCGCAGAGCGACACTGCATCGACCGACGGCTCGGCGGCGAGCAGCGCGCCGATATCCGGATAGTTGCGCACGCCTTCGACGCTTGCATTGCGGCTCGCGCACGCGACGAGTTCGAACCCCGGCTGCGCGGCGATCGCGGGCAAGTGCTGATCCCGCGCGATCTTGCCGATGCCGACGACGGCGAGCTTGTGTACGGCTTTCATGCGAATGTCTCCTCCTTTCCGTGGAACCGAATCACGTTCCCGCGTGACCGCGGCCGAACAGCGCGGCCCAAAGCGTTTCATGCTTCGGCTTCGTTATTTCCAGAAATAAACCCTCTACGCAAATCTGCGCCAGATTCTCATCGACCCCGATGCCCGTTCCCGTGACCGTTTGCATCGAACGACGTCTCGATATGCGGCGTTTCCTGAACCGCGCCGCGCAAAGGCAGCGAGCATGCAACCCACTTTTCGGGATTTGTGTAGAGGTCGAACCCCTTGAGACGCTTATCCAAATCTAACACCATCGATAGCGTTCCCGCAGTAATGACATGAATCGGCGGATGGATATCGCAGCGCCGGTCGATCTCTTCGCTTAGGTTGACCGTCTTTCGACGGAAGTGGACGAAGCCGCATACTCGATTGCGCAGCGCACAGTGAAGCAATCGCTGTCCCATTGCACTGTCGCACTGGAATCAATATGCGCCGTGGTATGAACGGTGGGCTGCTTCATAGGATGTGTCTGTAAGCGAAGTGAAGAATGGTGTAGTCGCGCTCTCGAACGACGGTAAGCGGCGACTCTATACGCCTCTCGCTTATCGTGATACGCCCGCGTTTTCCTCGCGATAGCCAATGACGGCATCCAGCTCCGCGTCATAGATTGGCTTCGCATTGAAGGGCACGGACGGTGGACGGATTTCGAAGCGACCCACCTCAATCGGCTTCTTTGCAGGCTTCCAATCGAACGACGGCTCGTCTCTGCTATACGGCAACGACGATTGCATATTCTGACTCTCGAACATAGCGAGCCAACAGAATACTTTGCCATCCGAATTGATTCGTCACTTGAAGTTACGGTGACGAATTCGCGATACAGCTTCCGATTCGTCACCTCGCGATACCCAATCGCCCGCTCACGCAGTCGCCGCCACCTCCACCGGCGCGCGATAACTTTCGATCAACCGTTCGCGCTTCTTCGCGACGGCCGCGATGTTGCGCTCCTTCACATGCCCGAAGCCGCGGATTTCATCAGGTAGTTTCGCAAGCTTCAACGCGGCATCGCATCGTTGCGCATCGAGCGTCGCAACGAATTCATCGACGAGCGCAATGTAATCCGCGATCATCCGGCGTTCGGTGCGGCGCTCTTCCGTCTTGCCGAACACATCGAACGATGTGCCGCGCAAACCCTTCATCTTCGCGAGCACGCGAAACGCCGGCAGCATCCACGCACCAAAACGCTGCTTCACGAGATGGCCATGCTCGTCGCGTTTAGCGAAAAGCGGCGGCGCGAGATGGAACATCAGCTTGTAATCGCGGCCCGGTTCGCCCTCGAACTGCTCACGCAGCTTGTCGAGATACGCGGGATCCGCATAGAGACGCGCAACTTCGTACTCGTCCTTATAAGCCATCAGCTTCGCGAGATTCACCGCGACGGCGCGCGTAAGGGGTAACTTCGCGTTCAGCAGCTTTTCCTTCTCGCGAATGCGCTCGACGACATCGCGATACGAACGCGCATACGCTTCGCTCTGATACGCCGCGAGCAACGCTTCGCGCGTCGCGATCACGTTCTCCAGCGACTCCGGCATCTTGACGATGACCGCGTGCTGCGTGGACTTGAGCAGATCGCCGGCGCCGTTCTGCGCAACGAAGCGGCCCCAGCTGAACGCGAGCACGTTCTTCTCGACGGCCACGCCGTTCAGTTCGATCGCGCGCGTGAGGCTCGCGAGTTCGAGCGGCAACCAGCCCTTCTGCCACGCGAAACCAAGCAGCAGCGGATTCGAATAGATCGTGTCGCCGAGCAGTTTCAACGCGAGCGCATTGGCATCGACGAACTCGCATCCCGCGCCGATGCTCTCCGACAACGCCTGCTCCGTCTGCGCAGCGGGAAAGGTCCATTGCGCATTCGTGACGAACTCGGCGGTCGGCGTCGCGCCGCTGTTGATCGCCGCGTGCGTGATGCCGTGACGCGTGCGCGACAGCACATCGTTCGATGCTGACACGATCGCATCGCAACCGATGACGAGCCGCGCTTCGCCCGTTGCGATGCGTGTCGCATGCAGCGCTTGCGGCTTCGGCGCGATCTGCACGTGACTCAGCACCGCGCCGCCCTTCTGCGCGAGACCCGCCATATCGAGCACGGTCACGCCCTTGCGTTCGATATGCGCGGCCATGCCGATCAATCCGCCGATCGTCACCACGCCCGTGCCGCCGACGCCCGTCACGAGAATGCCGTAAGGCTTCGACAAGGCAGGCAACGAAGGGATCGGCAAATTATCGAAGTCCGGCTTCACGCCTGCGGCCGCCTTGGGCTTGCGAACCTGCGCGCCTTCAGCGGTGACGAAACTCGGGCAAAAGCCCTTCACGCACGAGAAATCCTTGTTGCACGAAGACTGGTTGATCTTGCGCTTCGTGCCGAGCGGCGTGTCCATCGGCTCGACCGACAGGCAGTTCGATTGCACCGAGCAATCGCCGCAGCCTTCGCAAACCGCATCGTTGATGAACGCGCGACGCGCCGGATCGGGATACGTGCCACGCTTGCGGCGACGGCGCTTCTCCGTCGCGCAAGTCTGGTCGTAGATGAGGATGGTCGTGCCTTGCGTATCGCGCAACTCGCGCTGAATGTGATCGAGCTCATCGCGATGATGCACGTTCACGCCCTGGGGCAACGCAACGTTCGCATCGTATTTCTGCGGCTCGTCGGTCACGATGACGATGCGCTTCGCTCCTTCCGCATAGACCTGATGCGCGATCTGCGGCACCGTCAATATGCCGTCGACGGGCTGGCCGCCCGTCATAGCAACCGCATCGTTATAGAGAATCTTGTACGTGATGTTCGCGTTCGCCGCAATCGCCGCGCGCACCGCGAGCAGGCCCGAATGGAAGTATGTGCCGTCGCCGAGATTGACGAAGACGTGTTTATCGCCGGAGAAATGCATCTGGCCGATCCACGCGACGCCCTCGCCGCCCATCTGGCTGAACGTCTCGGTCTTGCGGTCCATCCACATCGACATGTAATGGCAGCCGATGCCCGCGAGCGCGCGCGATCCTTCGGGCACGCGCGTCGATGTGTTATGCGGACATCCCGAGCAGAACCACGGCTTGCGCTCGACATCGACGCGCGGCTTGGTTGCCTCGCGCTCTTTCGCTTCGATCGTTTCGACGCGCGACAACATGCGCGCACGCACGTCTTCGGGAAGATCCGCGCGCGCGAGACGACGCGCGATAGCCTTCGCGATCAACGCGGGCGATAGCTCGTAATGCGCCGGCAGCAACCAGTCGCCGCGCGGCACGGACCATTCGCCGCCTTCGTTGTCGCGTTCGTCGAACTTGCCGTAGATGCGCGGGCGCACGTCTTCACGCCAGTTATAAAGCTCTTCTTTCAGCGCGTATTCGAGAATCTGCCGCTTCTCTTCCACGACGAGAATCTCTTCGAGACCGGTCGCGAACGCGCGTGCGTCCTGCGCATCGAGTGGCCACACGCAGCCCACTTTCAGCACGCGCAGGCCGATCTGCGCGCAGGTGTCATCATCGAGACCGAGATCGACGAGCGCCTGACGCACATCGAGATACGCCTTGCCCGCCGTGATGATGCCGAAGCGCGGCTTGTCCGAATCGATGACGACGCGATTGAGCTTGTTCGCACGCACGTAGGCCAGCGCCGCGTACCACTTCTCGTCGAGCAGACGCGCTTCCTGCGCGAGCGGCGAATCTGGCCAGCGAATGTTGAGGCCGCCTTCGGGCATCGCGTAGTCGTCCGGCGTGACGATCTCCACGCGATCCGGATCGAGATCGATCGATGCCGTCGATTCGACCACATCGGTCACGCATTTCATCGCGACCCACAGGCCCGAATAGCGGCTCATCGCCCATCCGTGCAGGCCGTAGTCGAGATACTCCTGCACGTTCGACGGATACAGCACCGGAATGCCCGCCGCGATGAACGCATGATCCGACTGATGCGCGACCGAGGACGACTTCGCCGCGTGATCGTCGCCCGCGAGGACAAGCACGCCGCCATGCTTGTCGGTGCCTGCGGAATTCGCGTGCTTGAAAACATCGCCGGTGCGATCGACGCCCGGTCCCTTGCCGTACCACATGCCGAACACGCCATCGCGTGTCGCGCCCGGCCACAGATTGATCTGCTGCGTGCCCCAGATCGACGTCGCCGCGAGATCCTCGTTCACGCCCGGCTGAAACACGATGTCGTTATTCTTCAGATGCGCCTTCGCCTTCCATAGCGACTGATCGAGCGCACCGAGCGGCGATCCGCGATAGCCCGAAACGAAGCCCGCCGTGTTCAGCCCCGCCTTGCGGTCGCGCGCTTTCTGCAACATCGGCAGACGCACGAGCGCCTGCGTGCCGCTGATATAGACGCGGCCTTTCTCCAGCGTGTATTTATCGTCGAGCGTTACGGTTGCAGCGGCTAGTGCGGCGCGATCGGGTGCGTTCATGAGGGCATGTCTCCGGAATTCGGGAATTAGTTTTTTTGCCGAGTATAGGAAGCCGATTTGCGATCGTAAAATCACGAATACACAACTCCGGTATCTGAAAATCAGATGGCGTTCGATCTCACGCTCAGGCAGTTGCGCTACTTCGTCGCCGCCGCGCAAACGGGCCAGTTCTCGATGGCGGCGGCCAACGAACACGTATCGCAGTCGGCGATCACGAATGCGGTGCTCGCGCTCGAAAGCGCGCTCGGCACGAAGCTGTTCGAGCGCCTGCCGCAAGGCGTCGCGCTGACGCCCGACGGTCAGGATTTTCATAACCATGCGCGTCGCGTGCTCGACGCCGCGCGCGATGCGATGCACATGCCGCCGTTTCGCGCGCACGACATGCGCGGCGTCGCGCGAATCGCGGCGTCCTATACGGTGCTCGGGTATTTTTTGCCGGAACTGCTCGCGCGCTTTCGTGCGACGTATCCGTTCATCGATTTCGATCTGCGTGATATGGAGCGGCCGCAAATCGAAGAAGCAGTCGCGAATGGCGATGTCGATATCGGCGTGGTGCTGCTATCGAATCTGCAGCGTCCGAATCGTTTCGACAGCCAGGTCTTGATGCGTTCGCGCCGGCAACTGTGGGTCGCGCCGATGCATCCGCTCGCGCAGCAGCACGCGGTATCGTTGAAGGATATCGCCGTGCATCCCTACATTCTGATTACCGTCGATGAAGGCGAGCAATCGACGATGCGCTACTGGCACAAGAAGCGCATCGAACCGAACATCGCGTTTCGCACGAGTTCGATGGAAGCGCTGCGCGGACTCGTGGCGCATGGCTTCGGCGTCACGGTGCTATCGGATATGGTGTTTCGGCCGTGGTCGCTCGAAGGCAAGCGCATCGAGGCGCGGCCCGTCAACGACGCGATTCCTCATATGGAAGCAGGCATGATCTGGCGCAAGGGCGCGACGTTGAGCGCCCCGTCGACCGCCGTGCAGCAGTTCCTGATTCATGCCTGTGGTGCTTAGTTCGAACTCAATGCGAAATGCTTTCGAGCGATCGGCCGAGCGTGCGCGGTCCCATCGATCCGATGCAGATCATCACGATCAGCATCGCGCCCGCGATGAAGCCGAACACGCCGGTCACGCCCGCTTCCTTCAGCACGAACGCGATCACGAACGAACTGAACACCGCCGATAGCCGGCTCCACGAATACACGAAGCCGACAGCGCGTGCGCGGATCGTCGTCGGATAAAGCTCTTGCTGATACGTGTGATACGTGAACGAGATGATGTTGCCCGCGAGCGTGAGCAACACGCCGAGCGTGACGATCGTCACCGCCGCCGACGCCTGGCTGAACAGCAGGCCCGCGACGATATTCACGGCCGCCATGAACACGATCACATGCTTGCGTTCGAAACGATCGGCGATCCAGTAGCCGAGCAAGGGACCGATGGGCGCGGCTAGCCCGATCACCGTCGTATAGAGCAGGCTCGACGTGACTGTCACGCCCTGCTTGACGAGCAGGGTCGGCACCCAGTTCGCGAAGCCGTAGAAACCGACCGTCTGACAGATATGAAAGACGATCAGCATGAGCGTGCGCTTGCGATACGGCGGCTTCCACATATCGGCGAACCCGGCCTTTCTTGCAATGGGATCGGAAGGACCCGGCGCGGGCAACGGCTTGCCGTACTGAAGCGCGACCGTGTCTTCGAGACGGCGCAGCACTTCGTCGGCTTCGTCGATGCGGCCTTTGCTCGCGAGCCAGCGCGGGCTTTCCGGCAGATTGCGCCGGAAGTACCAAACGAACAGCGCACTCACGCCCCCCGCCAATGCGACCCAGCGCCAGCCATCGAAGCCGAACGGCGCGCGCGGCACGAGCAGACACGAAAGGAACGCGACCACCGGCACGGCGGAAAAGCCGATCGCCTGACACACGGCGAACGCCCTTCCACGCAGATGTTTCGGCGCAAGCTCGGACATATAAGTACCGATGGTCACGAGTTCCACACCGATGCCGAGCCCCGACACGAAGCGCCAGAAGTTGAGCCACAGTGCCGTGTCCTGAAACGCCATCACGGTATTCGCCGCGACGTACCAGAGCAGCGAATACGTGAAGATCGCGCGACGTCCGTAGCGATCGGCGAGAAAGCCGCACGCGATCGTGCCGATGAACAAGCCGCAGAACAGCGCGGCGATGAAGCTCGCGACGCCCGTCGTGCCGAAGAGACCCGCGGTCGTCGATGTGAGAATGCCGCTCTTCACGAGACCCGGCGCGATATAGCCGGTGAAGAGCAGATCATATAGCTCGAAGAAGAAGCCGAGGCTCAGCAGAAAGACGAGTTTCCACACCGCGCGCGTGGCGGGAAGCCGGTCGAGGCGTGCCGAGATGCCCGCCGTGTCCGCGATGGCGGGCGCGTCCGTGAACGCGCTGCCGGCGGCGTCGTGCAGACGCGAAGTGCCCTGCATGATGGCCATTGCTTGTCTCCTGAATGTATTTTGAAGCCGCATCGATGGCGGCTCTGTCATGCTGCGTGCTTACTGCGTGAAGCGTTCTTGCAACTCCGCGAACGATGCGATGCGGCCGATAATTGCACTTGCAACTACCGTCGGCGGGCTTGCGAGCCATACTTTTCCCGGACCCGAGCGGCCCGGAAAATTGCGATTGATCGCGCTGATGGTGACTTGTTCGGCCTGTGTCGACGAACCTGGTCCGCAGTTCGCGCACGCACCGCACGACGGTTGCAGCAGAATCGCGCCGACGCGCTCGAACGCATCGACATAGCCTTGCGCGATGCAATAGTCGCGCACGTCCTGCGTGCCGAATTGCAAATAGAGCGTCACATTGCCGCGCACGCGCAAGCCGCGCTTCGCCGCCCACGAAAGCACTTCGTGATAGTGATCGAAGTCCTCGCGCTTGCCTGCCGTGCACGAACCGCCATACGCGATATCGATGACCGGCCTTTCATCGAGCGCTTCAAGCGCGATGCCGTTGCCCGGATCGCCGGGCGCGGCGAGCATCGGCGTGAGACGCGAGCAATCGATCGCGATGACATCGGCGTAGCGCGCGCCTTCATCGCTTCGCATCCATGGCTCGATCTTGAAGTCGATGCCGCGCCGCGCCTTCAGAAAGCGCACGGTTTCATCGTCGGGAGCGACGATGCCCGTGAAGCCGCCTAACTCGGCCGTCATGTTGGTGAGCGTCGTGCGCTCATCGGTCGAGAGGCTCGCGATGGCCGTGCCCGCGAACTCGAACACCTTGCCGACGCCCGCGCCCGCGCGTATGCGCGAATCGGCAAGCAAGTGAAGCACGATGTCCTTCGCGGTGACGCCCGCGGGAATCGGTCCCGATAGTTCGATGAGCAACGATTGCGGCACCGTCATGCGAACCGCGCCGGTGACGAATGCGTTCGCCATGTCCGTCGTGCCGACGCCGAACGCGACACATCCGAGCGCGCCGCTATGCGGCGTATGCGAATCGGTTCCGACGATCACGTGGCCGGGCAACGCGTAGCGCTCGGCCATCATTGCGTGCGAGATGCCTTCGGAGCCTTCGTCGAGCTCGCTGTTCGCTTCGCTCAGATAGCCGTGATTGCGCACATCGTAGTCATGCGCGAACGTGCGATGCGCGTCCGATAACTCGCGCACGTTCGGCAGCAGCCCGTTCCCGATATGCAGTTCGCTGCGATGCGAATACGACAGATGATCCTCGAACGCGAGCATGCTGCGCGGTTCGTGCAGCGTCAGCGGGCGGCCGAATGCCGCGTGCAGCATATGCGCGGCCATGCCCGTGTAGTACTCGTGGATGAAGCGCCAGTCCGCGCGCACGAAGATGCCGTTGCCCGCTTCGAGCGATGCGTTGGTCACATCGGTCGTCAATGTGTGACGCGCGAGAATTTTCTCTACGAGCGTGCGCGGCGCTTCATCGTGCGATGCTTCGCCGATGCTGACTCGTTGCATATGCAACTTTCCATAGCGCAACAGTCCGCCGCTCGTAAGGATCGCCGCCGCCAACGGATCGCGATCCGCAACGAGTTCATCGATATCGATAGCCTCGCCGCACCGGATGCGTTCGATCAGGCCGAAATCCGTCGACGTGAAAAGCCCGAGATTGTCCGCGTTCTGCCGATAGATGCGTTCGAAGCTCCGCGCGATCACGAGCCGTATGCCCGCGTGATATTCGGCGAGCGGGCTATGTTCGCGCGACGAGCCTTTGCCATAGCGATTGCCCGCGACCGTCACCTGAAAGCGGCCCGCGCGCACGGCATCGTGGCCGATCGGATTGCGCCCGCCCGCATGAAATGCGACATACGGGCATTGACCGAGCCGCTCGTCGAAACGCGTGAGCACGCTGATCGGCGTGATTTCGTCGGTGGACACATCGTCGCGCAGTGCGCCCGCTTCATCGAGCGTGAGATCCTCGCCGGCGAGTTGCTGCTCGACCTTCGCGGCGTCCGCGCTCAGAAACAGGATTCGTCCGCTTACATTCAGATTGGCCATCGCATTCTCCTCGACGCCAATCTAGACGCACCCGCGCGCGTGCATGAAGTGTTCGTTCGGCACTGGGGCCATCGCGAGACGCGATGTCCGTGTTAACCCTCGCCGATGAGCGTATCGATCAGCGCCTGCACCGCCTTCAGCCGCGAAGACTTGCGCGGCGCATGAACGCGCAGGCATCGTCCGCTACCCCACGTTTCGCGCAACGGCACGCGCACGAAATTGCGCGAACCCGCGAACGCCGACGCCGCGCTCGTCGGCACGATGCCGATGCCGAGTCCCGCTTCGACCATGCGGCATTGCGCATCGAAGCTGTTGACGGTGACGGTCACGTTGAGCGGCACGCGCGCGGCGTCGGCGTGTTCCTTCAAGGTCTGATCGAGCGAGCCGCCTGCCTGCAACGCGACGAGCGGAAAGCGCGTCACTTCGGCGAAGCTCAGCGCGTCTGCTTGCGCGAGTTCGTGACCGGGCGGCAGGACGACCATCAGCGGATCGTCGACGAAGCGCCATGTATCGAGACCCGCATGCGCCTTCGTGCTCGCCGATATCCCGACATCCGCGCGATCGTCGAGACACGCGCGAATCACTTCATCGCTGATCTGTTCCGTCAACGCGATCTCGACGAGCGGATAGCGCGCCTTGAACGACGTGAGACGTTCAGGCAGAAAGCCGACGATCGCCGACGCATTGGCATAGAGACGCACGACGCCCGCGATCTGGCCGCTCATCGACTGAACTTCGCGCGCCATGCTCTCGAGTTGTCCATGAATGGAACGCGCGCTCGCATAAGCATGCTGCCCCGCTTCGGTCAGTTGCACGCCCGAGGGCGAGCGAATGAGCAGCGCGACGCCGATGGCCGCTTCGAGATCGGCGATGCGCCTGCTCAACGCCGATGGCGCGATGTGACTGCGGCTCGCGGCGCGCGCAATCGATCCCTCCTCGACGACCGCGATGAAGAGTTCGAGACTGTAGGGATCGATTCGCATGGCTCTCGTGTTTATCGTCCGCCGGATAACGACGTGATGATTGCATACGCCGCCTTCACACGCTCTTCGTTCGGGATGTTCCTGTTCGCGAGCATCACGATGCCCACGCGCGCTTTCGGCACGAACGCGATATAGGCGCCGAAGCCGTTGGTCGAGCCGGTCTTGTTGATCCACACGTCGTCGCGCGGCGCTTGCGGCGGATCGATGCGCGTGACGGGCGTCGCGTTCAGGATCATCGACGACGAGTTTCCATCGAGCAAAGGCTGTAACGCGACCGGATACGGATACTGTTCCCAGATGAGATCCTGCGTCATCGGGCCGGCCTGGAAATAGCCCGTGTGCGTGGCATCGACGGCGCGCTGAAACGCCGGATCGATACGCACCAGGTTCATGTTGATCTGCAGGAAGCGCGTCATGTCCGCAGCCGTCGATCTCACGCCATAAGCCTCCGGCGAAAGCACGCCGCCTTTCATGCGTATCGGCGCGTCGTCTTTCGTATAGCCTTGCGCGTAATCGCGCTGCTTCGAAGCGGGCACGTTGATGTAACTCTGCTTCAGTCCCAGCGCGGGAAAGAGACGCGTCTCCATCAGCGCTGCGAAGTCCTGCTTCATGCTCTTCGCCGTGATGAGGCCGAGCGTGCCGATGCCGGGATTCGCATACGTGCGGATCGTGCCGGGCGGCCGGGCCGGACGCCATGTTTTGAAGTACTGCATCAGTTGCTCGTTGTCGTGAATCTCGTCGGGCACTTGCAGCGGCAAGCCGCCCGGCGTGTGCGTGCCGAGATTCAGCAACGTCACCTTGCCGAACTCCGTCCCATCGAGCGATGGAAGATACTTGCTCACCGGATCGTTCAAGGAAAGATCGCCTTCGATCTGCGCATACGATGCGAGCGTCGCGGTGAACGTCTTGCTGATCGAGCCGAGTTCGAAGAGCGTATCGCGCGTGACGGGCTGCTTCGTCGCCTTAGACGCCACGCCGTACTCGAACACATAAGGCTTGCCGTCGACGACGACGCCCACGGCCATGCCGTGAATGCCGTGCAGCGCCATCAACGGCTCGATGGTCTGATCGACGGTCGACTTGACGCTCGCTGCATGGTCGGCATAGGCGGCGCCGGACATCGCGCCAAAAGAAAAAATGGCTGCTGCCAAAAGACTCAGCGCGCGAAACTTCATTGTCTTGATCCTTCGTTCTGGTTTGCATGATTGGAACGAAGCGAAATATCCGCTCTTTTTCGCACTTCGACAATCGAGGATAATTTGCCGCTGGCAATAGAAAAACTTATGCGAGCCATGCGACCTCATCTTCCCCTGAATGCGTTGCGCGCGTTCGAAGCGTCGGCGCGGCATCTGAGTTTCACGCGCGCCGCGCAGGAATTGAACGTCACGCAGGCGGCCGTCAGCCAGCAAGTGCGCGCGCTGGAGGAACGGCTCGGCACGCCGCTTTTCAGACGCGTCCCGCGCGGCCTCAGCGTCACCGACGAAGGGCGCGCGTTACTGCCCGTGTTGAGCGATGCGTTCGGCCGCATCGAAGCCGTGCTCAAGCAGTTCGAAGGGGGACACTTTCACGAAGTGCTGACGGTGGGCGTGGTCGGCACGTTCGCGGTCGGCTGGCTGATGCCGCGCATGAAGGCGTTTCGCGAGACGCATCCGTTCGTCGAGTTGCGGCTCTTCACGCATAACAATCTCGTCGATCCCGCGTCCGAAGGGCTCGACTTCGCCATCCGCTTCGGCGCGGGCGTCTGGCCGGCGACGCATAACGCGCTGCTGCTCGATGCGCCGCTCGCCGCGCTGTGCGCGCCCGACATCGCGCGGCGTCTTTACACGCCATCCGATCTCGTCAATGAAGTGCTGCTGCGCTCCTATCGCGCGGACGACTGGAGCGACTGGTTCGACGCCGCGGGCCTCGAC
The DNA here is from genome assembly GCF_023630985.1 of Caballeronia sp. ATUFL_F1_KS39. Classification (NCBI taxonomy): domain Bacteria; kingdom Pseudomonadati; phylum Pseudomonadota; class Betaproteobacteria; order Burkholderiales; family Burkholderiaceae; genus Caballeronia; species Caballeronia sp. ATUFL_F1_KS39. Next base: position 215,884 of record NZ_JALQDZ010000041.1, read on the forward strand.
GCATGGACGATGAACGGTCCCGTCTTCGATTCGTCGCGCCTGATGGTGGAAGCCGCCGTGCAAGGCGCGGGCGTCGCGCTCGCGCCGCCGCGCATGTTCGTGCGCGAGTTGCAGGCCGGGCTGCTCGTGCGTCCGTTCGATGTCGAAGTGAGAACCGGCAGCTACTGGCTCACGTGGCTCAAGTCACGGCGTCTTTCGCACGGCATGAAGCTCTTTCGCGACTGGATCGTCCGGGAAGCGGCCGAGGCCGTTTAGCGGCGCAGGCGGCGTCTGCCTGCCGCGAGATCGTCCGCGAGCGGCACGGACGAGAACAGCAGCAGCAACGCGGCGAGCGGCACGGTCGTCGCGAAGCCGAGATGCGCGAAGCCGATCGCGCCCGCGAAACCGCCGAGCATGAACATCGCGAAGAGCGAACTCAGCAGCGCGAGACGCGCGTGATTCGCGCGCACATAAGAGGCATCGTCGCGCGCGACGCCGCGGTTCCAGTAAAGGCTCTTGCCGATCTCGATGCCGATGTCCGTCACGAGACCCGTCACATGCGTCGTGCGGATCTCCGCCTTCGATATCTTCGTGATCATCGCGTTTTGCAGGCCCATCACGAAGCAAAGCAGCGCGACGGTCAACGGCACATCCCACACGCGATGCGTCTCCAGATTGGCGCCGAGCATGCCGAACACGAGCAGAAGCGCCGCTTCGAGCAAAAGCGGCGTTGCGAACACGCTATGCGCGCGCCGCTGCCGTCCCCAGTTGATGAGCACCGCGGAAGTCGCCGCGCCGCCGAGGAACGCGCCGACCGCGCCGATCGCGGAAAAGACCAAGGCGATCTGGCCGAGCACGAGGTTATCGGCGATGGATGAAACGAGCCCCGACATATGCGACGTGTATTGCCCGACCGCGAGAAAGCCGCCCGCGTTCGCGGCGCCCGCGACGAAGGCGAGCGCGCAGCCCAGACGCCGGTTGGCGGAATCGGTGCGGCTGGGCGAAGTCAAGCCACGGATATAGGCAATCGGCATGGCGGCTCGGGCAGGATGATCGAGCCGAAAAGATAGCACGCCAATTTGCCTCTCCGGGCATGCCTACCGTACGCAATCTGAAAGAAAAAACATAAGTCGATAGCATGCTAACGAATAGAGTTCTCGCTATAATCCCGCCGCATGACTCATCTCGACTTTCTGCGCCGCTCCGTGAGCAGCACGCTCGTGCTTGCCGCGCGACGCTGGCGCCGCACGAGCCACGGCGTGCTCGCCTCGTACGGCGTGTCGGAAGCATGCGCCGTGCCGCTGCTCACGGCCAACCGGCTCGGCGAGGCGGTGCGTCAGGTGACGCTCGCGGAGCATGTCGGCATCGAAGGGCCATCGCTCGTGCGGCTGCTCGATCAGCTTTGCGCGGCCGGACTCGTGCGCCGTGACGAAGATCCCGAAGACAAGCGCGCCAAGACCATCACGCTTACCGACGAAGGCCGCGCCGTCACCGCGCGCATGGAAGAGCGTCTCGTCACGCTGCGCGCGCGGTTATTGAAGGGCGTGAGCCGCGAAGACCTGGAAACGACATTGCGCGTGTTGAACGTATTCAGCGCGTCGCCGGATGCGAAGCTGCTCGCGGCACTCGAAGCCGGCGATCAAACCGCAAAGCCGGCGCGGTCCGCCGCAAAGCGCGGAGCATAGCGCCATGTCCTTTCCATCCGCGCGCGAGTGGCTCTTTTCCGCCAAGACCTTCGCCGCCGCGATGATCGCGCTCTACATCGGCCTCAGACTCGAATTGCCGCGTCCTTATTGGGCGATGGCGACCGTCTATATCGTGTCGAATCCGTTCGTCGGCGCGACGCGCTCGAAGGCGCTGTATCGCGCGCTCGGCACCATGATCGGCGCGGCGGGCGCGGTGTTGATCGTGCCGCCGTTCGTCGAATCGCCGTATCTCTTCAGCGTGATCGTCGCGTTGTGGACGGGCACGCTGCTCTTTCTCTCGATGTTCGACCGCAGCGCGCGCAGCTATGTGTTTCTGCTCGCGGGCTACACGCTGCCGCTGATCGCGCTGCCCGCCGTCACGAATCCGACGGCCGTCTTCGATCTCGCGATCACGCGCACCGAAGAGATCCTGCTCGGCATCGTGGTGGCGAGCGTCGTCGGCAGCGTGGTGTTTCCGAGCCGCCTCGCGCCGACGCTCATCGAACGAACGGACGCATGGTTCCGCGACGCCGCCTTCTACGCGAGCGAAACGCTCTCGGGGCATATCGCGGGCGCCTCCATATCGGCGGCGCGGCAGCGGCTCGCGGCGACCGTCAACGGACTCGAATTCCTGCTGAGCCAATTGACCTACGATCACACGCGGCCCGACATCATCCGGCGTGCGCGCGCGTTGCAGGGACGCATGCAGATCTTTCTGCCGCTCATTTCATCGATGGCCGATCCGCTCATCGAACTGATCGGGAAGCACGGCGAGCATCCTGAAGGGCTCGAAGCGCTGTTGAAGGACGTCGCCGCGTGGGTCGGCTCGCCCACGCCGCGCGCCAAAGAGGATGTCGAAACCGACCGCGCGCCCGATGCCTTCCGCGAGCGCATCAATGCGATGCGTCCGCCCGTCGAAGCGCTCGCGAGCGCCGACGGCGCGCTGCTCTCGAATGCGCTGTGGCGTCTCGGTCAGGTCATCGACGTATGGCAGGACATTCGCGCGTTGCGTGCGGCCATTCTCAACGAGACGAGCGAATGGCGTCCGCACTTCCGTCACTGGCGTTTGGGCGGCACCGCGCGCTTTTTCGATCGCGGCATGATGCTCTTTTCGACGGGCGTCGCGGTGAGCGCGATCATCGTTGCATGCGGGTTGTGGATCGAATCGGGATGGAACGACGGCGCGGCCGCCGTGACGCTCGCCGCCGTCGCGTGCTGCTTCTTCGCCGCGCTCGACGAGCCCGCGCCGCAAGTGTTCACGTTCTTTCTCGCGACGTGTCTGAGCGTCGTGCTCGCCGGACTCTACGTGTTCGCCGTCTTGCCGCACGTACACGATTTCCCGATGCTCGTCGTGATTTTCGCGGTGCCGTTCCTTATTATCGGCACGCTGATTCCGCGCCCGCGCTTCACGCTCGTCACGATGCTCACGGCCGTGAACACCGCAACCTTCATCAGCATCCAGAGCGCCTACGAAGCGGACTTCTTCGTGTTCGCCAACAGCAATCTCGCGGGCGTCGGGGGCCTGCTCTTCGCATTCATCTGGACGCGCATGACGCGTCCGTTCGGCGCCGAACTCGCGGCCGCGCGTCTCACGCGCTCGGCGTGGGCCGATATCGTGCTGAGCGCGTCGCCTTCGGTGCTGATCGCGGATCAGCGCAATCTCTACGCACGCATGCTCGACCGTCTGATGCAGCTCTTGCCGCGTCATGCCGCGACGGACTCGCATCGTCATCCGTCGATCGAAAGCTTTCGCGATTTTCGTGTCGCGCTCAACGCACTCGATCTGCGCCGCACGCGCCGCAAGCTGCCGCTGGACATACAGACATCCGTCGACGATACGCTCGACGCACTGCGCCGTTACTTCGAATCCTGCCTCGCGCGGCGCGCACGACAGCCGGTGCCGCCCGAGCTGATTCGCAGCATCGATGCGACGAGCGCTCAGGTCACGTCGCGCGCGCTCGAGCAGTCGCAGAATGCGGCCGCGGAAAGATGGCTGCGCGACACGCTGCACGCGCTCGTCGGCATGCGGCTCTCATTGCATCCGCCCGCGACGCAGGAAGAGCCGGCATGATCTTCGTCACTCATTCTTCATCGGAACGCCATACATGATCGGCGAAATCGACATTCTCGGCGTCTTCGTGCCCGCCGTGCTCGTGCTGATGTTCATCGCCTATCTGTTGAATCTGGCGATTCGCAACGTGCTTGCGCGCGTCGGCTTTTATCGTTTCGTGTGGCACCGTTCCATCTTCGATCTCGGCATCTATGTTCTGGTGCTGGGCGTTGTCGTCATCGTTTCGCAGCGGCTCATCTCGTGAAAAAAACCTGGTTCTCTCTCGGACAGATTCTGCTTACGCTCATCGTCGTCGCGATTGCGTGCGTCGTGTTGTGGAAGCTCGTCGATTACTACATGTTCGCGCCGTGGACGCGCGACGGCCACGTGCGCGCCGATGTCATTCAAGTCGCGCCCGACGTGTCCGGCCTCATCACCGACGTGAAGGTCGCCGACAATCAGCAGGTGAAGAAAGGCGACGTGCTCTTCGTGATCGATCAGGCGCGCTACACGCTCGCGCTGCGCAATGCGCAGGCGACCGCGCAGCAACGCCGCGCCACGCTCGATCAGGCGCGTCGCGAAGATGCGCGCAATCGCGCGCTCGGCAATCTCGTCGCGCGCGAAGTCGTCGAGGAAACGCATTCGCGCGTCGAGCAGGCGACAGCCGCCCTCGCCGATGCCGAAGTCGCCATCGATACCGCGCGCCTGAATCTGCAGCGCACGGAGATCGTGAGTCCCGTCGACGGTTATCTCAACGATCGCGCGCCGCGCACCGGCGAATTCGTGTCGGCGGGACGCGCGGTGCTGTCGGTGGTGGACATGCAATCGTTCCGCGTCGAGGGTTACTTCGAAGAAACGAAGCTCGGCGGCATCGATATCGGCCAGCCCGTCGATATCAAGGTCATGGGCGAAGCCAACATTTTGCGCGGTCATGTGCAGAGCATCGTCGCGGCGATCGAAGACCGCGACCGTCAGCAAAGCCCGAGTCTCCTGCCGAACGTGAACCCCGCGTTCAGTTGGGTACGTCTCGCGCAGCGCATTCCGGTACGCGTCACGCTCGATGAGATCCCCGCCGACTTCCGCATGATCGCGGGACGCACGGCGACGGTTTCGGTGCGGGGCATCGGGCCGAAGATCGGCAAGCGCGCGGCGTCGGAGACGTCGCCCGCATCGGCGCCCGCGCCGACTTCGAGCACGTCGGGCACATCGCGATGAACGGCACGCGCATCATGAAAGCGATCGCCATCGCGGCTTCGTCGGCCTTCGCGCTCTTCGGCTGCACGACCCTCGGACCGAACTACACGCTGCCCGATAACGCCGCGATCAAGGCGCCCTACGCGAACGCGGCCATCGACGGCGCGGATCGCGCGCCCGTCACGCAAGGCGAAGTGCCCGCGAAATGGTGGCGTCTCTATGACGATCCCGTCGTCGATCAGCTCGTCACGCAGGCGCTCGCATCGAATACGGATTTGCGCATCGCCGCCGCGAATCTCGCGCGTTCGCGCGCCGAAGTCGAGTTCGCGAACAAGCAAGGCGGATTCTCCGGCAAGACCTCGGCCGCGTTTCAGCGCGCGCAGGAATCGGCCGAGCAATATCTGTTGTCGGAGAAGCTTCCGGTCGTCAACGAAGGCGCGCTCGATCTGTCCATTTCCTACGAGATCGATCTCTTCGGCAAGCTGAAGCGCGGTGTCGAAGCAGCGAACGCGGACGATGAAGCCGTCGAGGCCGCGCAGGATCTCGCGCGCATCACGGTGGTCGCGGATGTCGTGCGCGCGTATGTCGAATCGTGCTCCGCGGGCGAAGAGCTGGAGATCGCGCAGAAGTCGTTCAACCTGCAGAAAGAGCGCGTGAAGCTCACGCAGCGTTTGCGCGACGCGGGCCGCGGCAATCAGTCGGAAGTCACGCGCGGACAGACTCAGGCCGATACGCTCGCCGCCGACATTCCGCGCTTCGTCGCGCGCCGCCGCGTCGCGCAGTATCGGCTCGCGATGCTGCTCGCGCGCGCGCCGTCCGATTTGCCCAAAGCCGCGCTCGCCTGCAAGAAGCTGCCGAAGCTGCGCGCGCCGATTCCGGTCGGCGATGGCGCTGCGCTGCTGAAGCGCCGTCCCGATGTGCGTCAGGCCGAACGGCAGCTCGCGTCGTCGACGGCGCGCATCGGCGTCGCGACGGCGGCGCTGTATCCGTCGGTGAGTCTCGGCGCATCGGTGGGTTCCGTCGGCATTGCGGAAGACTTGTTCGGCGCGAACACGAACCGCTGGGCGTTCGGGCCGCTCATCAGTTGGAGCTTTCCGATCAACGGTCAGCGCGCGCGCGTGACGCAGGCGGAAGCATCGGCGCGCGGCGCGCTCGCGCATTTCGACGGCGTCGTGCTGAAGGCGCTGCAGGAAACGCAAAGCAGCCTCGCGACCTACGCGTCCGACACCACGCGCGCCGATGCATTGCGCACCGCGTATAAATCGGCGATCGAATCCGCCGATGAGACGAATCGCCTGTATCGCGCGGGACGCGAGTCCTTCCTCAACGATCTCGATGCGACGCGCACGCTCACCGGCGTCGCGGCGCAGGTCGCGGCCGCCGAAGGTCAGGTCGCGATCGATCAGGTCAACCTCTTTCGCGCGCTAGGCGGCGGCTGGGAAACCGACGAAGCCATCGCGCAGAATTCAAAGGGCAAATAGCGCGCGCGAGCCACGGCTAAGGGTCGCATAAGTTTCGCCGGATACGATCGGCCGGATCATCGTAACCAGCGAAACTGCCGCATGAATGCACTCGAAGCGCTCAACCGCGCGTGGTTCCTTGCGATCAACGCGCGAGCCGCCACGCCGCTATGGCAAATCGACGTTGCCATCGCCATCGCCGAAGATCTCGTTTATCTCATTCCCGCGCTGCTCGCGTTCATGTGGCTCTTCGGCGGCCGCCTTCAACGCGGCGCGGCCGTGCGCGCGTGCTGCGTCACGTTCCTCGCGCTCGGGCTCAATCAGCTGATCGGCATGCTGTGGATGCATCCGCGGCCGTTCATGATCGGCCTCGGCCATACGTTCATCGAGCATGTGCCCGATTCGTCGTTTCCGAGCGATCACGGGACGCTCTTCGCCAGCGTCGCGCTGACATTGCTGCTTGCGCGTCTCTGGCATGACGGCCTGCTTGCCGCGCTCGCGGGCGTCGCGGTCGCGTGGGCGCGGGTCCGCATCGGCGTGCATTTTCCGCTCGATATGGCGGGCGCAATCGGAGTCGCGTGCATCGCGTATGCGCTCGTCGCGCCGCTCTGGGCGCGTGCCGGAGAAGCGCTGATGCGCTTGCTGATTGCGCTCTATCGCAAGGCCGCGTCGTGGCCGATTCGCCGTGGCTGGCTCGCGCCTTGAGTTTCAAAAGCGCGGACGCGCGTTCGTCTTGATCGCGTAGCCCGCGCGGAAGGCCCGCGCATCGCTCATCGACGTTCGCCAACCATGACAAGCCTTCAAGGTAGCTCCATGCGATTCGATCTCGCCAGCTTCACCGATCCGGGCGGTCGCAACAGCAACGAAGACCGGCTCGTGCTGGTCGCGCATCGCCGGCTGATCGCGGGCATCGTCGCCGATGGCGCGGGCGGTCTCGGCGGCGGCGACGTCGCGGCGCAACTCGTCGTCGACACCATGCGCGACGTGCTGCGCGATTGCGCGACGCGCGGCGAGAGCGTCGAAACGGGACAACTCGCCGATGCGATGCTCGCCGCGAACCGCGCGATCGTCGATGCGCAATCGGCCGGCGGCACGCGCGAACGCATGCGCTCGACCGCCGCGATCCTCACGATCGACCCGCAAGGCGCACACGCGAACTGGGCGCATTGCGGCGACACGCACATCTACTGTTTCAGGAACGGACGCATCGTCCTGCAGACGCTCGATCAGGGCAGCGCGCAGCCATACCGGCTGCGCAGCGTGATGCACACGGCGCTCGGCACCGACGACGAACTGAAGATCGAAGCCGCGCGCGTGCCCTTTCCGATCGAGGATGGCGACGCGTTTCTCGTCTGCAGCGACGGCTTCTGGGAACATCTCGACGAAGCGTCGATGATCGATTCGATCGACGATGCCGGCGACGCCGCAAGCTGGCTCGCCGCGCTCGCGGCTCGTGCGCGCCGCAACGCGCCCGCCGGCGCGGACAATCTGAGCGCGATCGCGTTGTGGGCGGGCGCGCCGCGCGTCAGCCGATAGGCGCGGCGCAGGCGCGGCCGGACGCGACGATCCGTCCCGCCATGCTGCTCAAGAAGCCCGGAAGTTCCGCCGCGGGCATCGGCCGGCTCAGCAGAAAACCCTGCATCTGATCGCATTCGAGTTCGCCGAGCGTGCGGAATTGCGACTGCGTTTCGACGCCTTCCGCGACGACCTCGATCTGCAACGCGCGCGCGAGCGTCACGACCGCCGACAGCAACGCGCTGCCGCGCTGCCCGGACGAATCGAGATCGCGCACGAAGGAGCCGTCGATCTTGATCTGATCGAAACGAAAGCGCTGCAGATAGCAGAGGCTCGAATACCCGGTGCCGAAATCGTCGATGGCCACGGCGTAGCCGCGCGCTTGCAGCGCCTCGATCGTGCGGCTCGTCCGTTCGATGTTCTGCATCGCCGTCGATTCGGTGATCTCGAACATGAGGCGCGACGGATCGACGCCGGACGCGGCGATCAGCGCATCGACGCGCGCGACGAGATCGGGCACGTTGAACTGGATCGGCGACAGATTCACCGAGACCGAGATCGCCGGCAGGCCGTCCGCGTCCCATCGCGCGATGTTGCGGCACACTTCGCGCAACACCCAGTCGCCGATTTCGACGATGAGGCCGGAGCGCTCGGCGATCGGAATGAATTCGAGCGGCGCGATTTCGCCGAGCTCCGGATGACGCCAGCGAATCAGCGCCTCGACGCCCGTCACCGATTGCGACGCGACGCTGAACTTCGGCTGAAACGACAGGCTCAACTGGTCGTCGCTCAACGCGCGATGCAGGTCACGTTGCAGGATCAGCGACCTGAGCGCCGTGTGATTCATCTGCGGCTCGAACACGCGGACCGTATTGCGCCCGCTCTGCTTCGCGGCGTACATGGCGGCGTCGGCGCTGTGGAGCAGTTCGTCGGCGTTCGCGCCGTCGCGCGGATGAAACGCAATGCCGATGCTCGCGCTCACGCGCAGCGGCAAGCCGTTGACGACGATCTCCTGCGAGAGACGCCCCAGCACGCCATTGGCGACCGTCATTGCCGCCGAGGTGTCCGCCGCGTTCCCGACCACGATCACGAATTCGTCGCCGCCGAGCCGCGCGACCATGTCGGTATGGCGCAAATCCTCGCGCAGACGCTCGGCGCATACCTGCAGCAGATCGTCGCCGACGCCATGACCGAGCGAATCGTTGATCGACTTGAAGCCGTCGAGATCGATGAAGAGCACCGCGAACGGCGACGCGCGGCGCGCGCCGTCTTCGATCGCCTGCGCGATGCGCAGCGTGAGTTGCTGGCGGTTCGGCAACCTCGTGAGCGCGTCGTGCGTGCCGAGATAGCGCAGTTGCCGGTTCGCGCGCTTCAGCGAGATCGACAGGCTGCTCGTGTGGAGCGCGAACAGCGCGAGCGTGCCGACGAGCACGGTGAACGACATCGCCGTGACGACGAGCGCGAGCCAGTTCGCGTCGAGTTTGGCATCGGCGAGGCAGAGGCTGCCCGGCGCGAAGTTGGCCGCGTCCATGCCCAGATAGTGCATGCCGGTGATGGCGACCGCCATGATGATCGCCGCGCCGAGCCGCTTGACGACGCGGTTCTCCACGTTCGACGCGCGCAGCGTGAACGCGAGCCAGAGCGCGGCCATCGACGCGAAGATCGCGACCGCGACCGACAGCGCCACTTTCCAGACCGTGTAGTCGATTCCCGGCGACATCTCCATCGCGCGCATGCCGGTGAAGTGCATCGCCGCGACGCCGACGCCCATGATCGTGCCGCCGACGACGAGGCGCGGCCACGATAGCGCGCCCCGGCTCGCGGTGGCGAGCGCGATGAACGACACGCCGATCGCGAGCACGAGCGACGCCGCCGTGATGGACACGTCGTAGCCGACGGGAATCGGCAGCGAGAACGCGAGCATGCCGATGAAGTGCATCGACCAGATGCCGACGCCCATCGACACCGCGCCGCCGGCAAGCCAGGCGGGGCGGCGTTTCGCGCTCGCAAGCGCATTCAGGCCGCCGGACAGCTCCATCGCCGTGTAGGACGCGAGGAACGCGACCACCAGCGACAGGCAGACCAGCAGCGGATTGTAGACACCAGTCATCGGCCCTCTCTCGTTTCTTGTCAGTCTTTTGCGACTGCTTTTTCTTGCGGTTCGACCGCCTCAGGCCCACGCCGAGATGACGCCCGGCGCTCGATTCCTCATGCGCTATCGGCCGGTCAGCCGAAAACTTTATGGCCATCCCCTTTCTACGACTTTCGATGTAGGCCATCCAGCCGATTTTGCGCGCGCCCCGCCGTGACTAATTTGAAAGCGCCGGCTCGCAGGAACGGCTGAAAAGCCGACACGCCTCGGGCCACGCGCCGGGCGGCGCAGCAAACGCAGGAGGGGCCATGTTCACGCACAGAGGATTCAGGGGAACGGGAGCGTCATCATGGACGCGCTGACTCATCGCGACGCAAGCGCCTTCGCGCTCGAAACGTCGACGCTCGCCGAACTGTGGCATCGCCGGACGAGTCTCTCCGACAGCGAAATCGGCCAGATCTACAAGCTGGTGTTGGCGGCGCTGCGCGGCTATTACCCGTCGGAGTTGCGCGGACTGCCCGAGGACAAGGAGGAGCTGATCTCGCAATTCTTCTTCTCGCGCGTGTTGCGGCTCGACTTCGAGCAGCGCCCGTCGCACGCGTCGCCGGAGAGCGCGCCGTCCACGGCGCATGCGCTGTGCGCGTACTTTCGCCGCTTCCTGATCGACTGTCTGCGCAGCGCGAGCCTGCAGCGCAATCTGTCGATCGAGATCGACGGCGTGCAGGCCGAAGTCGATTCGCGCGCGCACGCTCCCGACGATCCGGTGGCAGCCGCGCTCGCCGAATTCGGTCTGAGCGAGGCGGACGTGCGCGGTCTCGCGCGCGCGTTCGTCGCGGCGCTCGATGCGCCGGACCGGATCGTCCTCGCGGGGAGTCTCGGCGCGTGCGGCGAACGCAAGGGCGGGCTCAAGGCCGTCGCGGACCGGTACGAGGTGCCGTCGTATCACTATCGCGCGCGCAAGCTCGGCGTGACGATGAAGAAGAAAGCGACGCCGAAATCCTTCGCCGCGACGAAAATCGGCCGCTGGATGGAGGACACGCTCGGCATCGCGATCGCGCCGGAGAACCGCGACGCGATCCTGATCGTGCTGAATCTGCTCGCGCTAGAAGCGCACGAATGAGCGGGCGTCAGCGGTCTTCGATGTCCGTCGGCGGCGTTTTCACGATGCCCGCGCCGACGTTGCCCTGCGACACGCGCCGGCCCCGCTCGTCCGCGTCGAGCTTGCGGCCTTGCTCGGTGACGCCGGCGGACGTGATCGTCTGCAACGTCGCCTTGTTGCGCGTGTCTTGACGGGGCGTCGTCGAAAAGGTGGCGCCCTCGGGCGGCGACACCGCGATCTTGCGCAGGATTTGCGGCGCGGCGGCGCTCGTGCCCTCGAACGCAAGCGCCGAGCCGCTGCGCGTGCCCGCCGCCATCACGCCTTTGCGGATGATCGAGCGATCCGATACGGCGGCCACGTCGGGCCCGGCGCGATCGGGCGGCTTGCCCGCGCGGTCGAAGCCCGACGAGGAGTAAGGCGCGGTGGCCAGGTCCTGCTTGCGATAGCCGCCGACGACGCACGTCTGAAAGCCCGTCGCAATCGAACTGAGCGTGCCCTCGCGACGGATCCAGCTCGGCGGATTGGGGCCGTCGTAGTCCTGCGGCGCGGTGTATTTGTCGAAGCGCACGTAAGCATCGTCGTCGAAGCGGGACTGGCGTCCGCGTACGGGGAAGCCGAAGGGCGTCTCGTTGCGCTGCACCCAGGCTTGGACTTCGATGTCACTGTTCTGGTTGGCATTCTTCAGCTCGATCATCCAGTCGCCGCTCGGCGCGGGACGCCGGTTCGGGTCGCGCGTCATCGTCGGCGCGAGCGCGACGAGAATCATCGGCGGTTTGCCGCGCGCGCCGCGGCCGAGATGCACGACCGTGCACAGGCGCTCGCTGCCGAGCGTCCAGGCGGCGACGCTGCCGGGCTGGATTCCCGCGCTCGCGCCGCCGCCGGGCGGCCGCACCGCGACTTCGATGTTCGAATCTCCTATATCGGGCAGCCAGATTTCGACGAAACTCGGCGTCAGACACTCGGGCAACACGCGCCAGCGCAGTTCTTCTGTCGCGTCCTTTGCGATGGACAGCGTGCCGTGACAGCGGTCGAGATTGCTGTTGCCCGCCGGGAGCGTGATCGAGCAGGCTTGCGTTTGCGAGAGCTCGTCCATCGCGCATTCGAGCATCGACGTGCCGTCGTGCGGACCGGCGAAATAGCCATAGCTCATATTGATGAACGCGCGGCTCACATCGCCGGCAATGTCCCGCGTGCGCGCGATGATGTAGCGCAACGCATCGAGCGCCTGCGCGTCGAGCCAGAGGCCGGACGTGTCGCGCACGGTCCGGCCCGGCTGACGGAATTGCACGGCGACCAGTTCGGGCGGCGGATCCGGCGCTCGATTCGGATTCGGCGCCGAAAGATCGGGCCGCCGCAAATCGACGCCCGCGGCGAGGTCCAGCGTCGCGGTGCCGTGCGTCCATCCGCGGGCGAGCGCCGTCGCGCCCGCATCGCGATAGAGCGCCTCTTCGTCGATGACGCCGTCGCGCCGCGCGTCGTTCATCCGCTTGTGAATGTCCGCCGAGAGGAACTCGCGCCCGTATCCGAGCCCTTGCGCGTCGTTGGCCGGATCGTCCTGATTCCAGAAACAGCGCACGCGCGAGTCCGTGCCGGCTGCATCGGCGTAAAAATGCGCGTGCGCGAACGCGATGGCGTCGTCGCATGCGCCGACCACGACGACCTTGGGCGCGCCATGGCGACGCGGCGCGTGAGCGAGCTTGTCCTGATTCGTGACCGGCACGGGATCGCTGCGCGGCGGCTCGCCGGCCAGCACCGGCATCGCGAGCGTGAAGCGCTCGATCATGTCGGCGAGATCGGTCTTCAGATGTTCGAGAAACGCCGCCGTCACGAATGCGGTGCAAAAGCGCGTGTTTTCGAGACCCGCGGCCGGATGACGATAGAGCGCCGACATCCATATCCCGCTCTTGCCCTGCACCGTCTCGGCGAGCTTGCGCGCCGTCGTGCCCTGCGCCGTCTCGATGGCGATCGGCACGAAGCCCGGCGGCGGGCCGCCCAGGTCTGCGAATCGCGTGAGAACGGCCCACACGAGGTATGGATCGGCGCGCGTTACGCCCAGCACGCCGGCTTCGGTTTCGTCCAGCAGCGGCGTGGCATCCGAATGGACCTGCCAGATCGCGTTCATGTCGGCACGCGATTTCCGCTCAAGCCCTTGCCGTTCCACTCGTTCTTCGCCTCGTTCCATAGCCAGGCGAGAATCGGCGAGCCTGCGCCCGTCGGCTTCGGCTTGCCGAGCCAGATATGCGGGTAATCGGGGGACACCATCGTCGGCGGATCGGTCTGCTGCGCGGCGGTGGCGTTGGCGGGCCAGAGGAGCGGCTCCTGATCGTTGAAGTCCTCTTCGCCGTCGAACTGGTCGCCCCGGAACGTGCGCGGCGTGAAGGTGCCCCGATCGCCGTCAATCTTGCAGCGATGCACGAAATACTCCGCGAGCGTCGTCCCGAGCAGATGCCCCGCCGCCGTGTCCACCGGGAAGTGCACGCCCGCGATCGTGCGGTTGAGCGCGACGCGCCGCGCCTGCGCGTAAAGCTGCGTGTGCAGCGCCGTCGACGGCTGCGCGCCGGTCGCCATCGGCGCGTTGCGTAAATCTCGGAAGAAATCGTTCATCACGCCCGCGACGATGTACGCCTGCGTCGAATGTCCGCTCGGCAGCGAGCCGTGGCCGGGCGTCGGGATCATCGGCTGAACTTGCGGCGAATAGTCGATCGCGCGGCTGCACGCGAGCGCGTGCTTGAAACGCATTTCCACGGCGATCGCGAAACGCACCGCCGTCGCGAGCAGTTCGAGCGTCTTCGGCGTGCGCTGCGGACTCAGGAAAAGAATCGAGCTCCAGAAGGCTGCTTGCGGTCCCATCTGCAGCAGCGTTTCGTTGGCCCGTTCGGCGCGCAGGTCGGAGTAGCGATCCATAAACGTGAGCTGCTTGACGAACACGTCCTTGCCCGGCCGATGCATCTGAACGATCAGCTTGGGCGGATCGAACTTGGGCGCGGTGTCGTTCGGGTCGATCCTGAAACCGCGATCCCACAGCGTCACGCCGGTCCCGCCAGCCTCCTCTTCCGCATCCTTTGGCGAGAGCGTGAAGGCGAGATTCGACACCAGTTCGAAGTCGAACACGCTCGCCCGCACCCAGTCGTCCCAGCGCCAGAGCTGGCCGTTGTCGTCGAGATTGCGAACGGGATTGCCGTTCGCGTCCGTCCGGAATTCGTCCTCTTCGGGATTGATCCCAAACGGCTGACCCGGCTGCCACGGCCCGCAGATGCCGTCGCGATGGCCGATGAGACCCATCGTCTGCGATTCGGCGCCGCCGAGCATGTCGGCGCTGCCGACTCCGCCGACGCCTCCCACTCCCCCGACGCCGCCCACGCCACCGACGCCGCCCACGCCACCGACGCCGCCCACGCCACCGACACCACCTACGCCGCCCACTCCGCCAAGAGTCGCCATTTGTTCACCTCTTTGCTTCGTCAGGAATGCCCGCGGGCTACTGCAACGGCAAACCCGCGCGCCGCAGCGCGTCCGACCAGATGCGGCCCGTCTCGAACGCCGCGCTCGGCGAACGCTCCAGAAAGCCGCGCACGGTGAGATGCGGCTCGATCGCGAGCACCTTGCGGATCGTGAGCCGCGCATCGTCGACGAGACCGAGTTCCGCCTGCGCGATCGCGAGCGCGCGCAAGGTCGACGTGTTATTCGGCCCGTTGCGCAGCGAATGCTCCGCGAGTTCGATCACGCGCTCGTACTGGCGCGCGGAAAGCGCCGCCGTCGCGCAGAGCGACTCGTAGAAACTCTTCAGCGGATCGAGCGGCGAGAGCGCGAGCGCATGTCCCGTCGCCGCGACGGCTTCGTCGCCCTCGCCCTTGAATGCATGAAGCGTTCCCTTGAGCAGCCACGCGAGCGAATCGTTGGGATTCGCCTCCAGCGCGCGCTCGTAGCAATCCTCGCCGGCATCGAGCTGCTTGAGCAGATTCGTGCGGACGAAACCTTCGACCGCGAGCGCCATCGACGAGCGCGAATCGGCGTCGAGCGCGCGCCGCGAGCAGGCGAGCGCGGAATGCGCCTCGCCGACGCGGTCCGTCGTCCAGCCGCGATTGAAGCGCAGCACATGCCATTTCGCGAGCCATGCGTAAGGCGTCGCCTGGCCGCGCGCGCGTTCCGCGAGCACGTCGAGCATCTGGCCGGCGCGCTCGAATTCGTCGCGCACGCCGCGATGCATCAGCGCAATCGAGCCGAGCAGCAAGGTCGAGCTTTCGAGCGTCGGCAGCGACTGGCTGCGCGTGCGTTCGAGCTCGTGCGACACGATCCGCGTGCCAACCGACGTATGAATGTGCGCGACGAGCGTGCTTTCGCCCGCGATGACGGCGTCGATGCTGTCGGTGAGCGTTTCGCCCCAGACGACGCAAGCGAGTTTGGTATCGGCGAGTTCGACGGCGAGCACGATCTTGCCGCCATGCGTGCGATACGCGCCCGACAGCACGTAGCGCGCATCGAGCAGCGCGCCCGCCTGCGACGCGTTCGCGCTCCGGTCACGCAACGCGCTCGTGGATAGCCGAGAGATCACGCGCAGTTCGTCGCTGCCCGAGAGACCGATGATGATGTCGTCGGCGAGAATCTCCCCGAGCACGTCATGGCTCGCGTCGAGGCAGCGCGACGCGAACGGAATCACCGCGATCGAAGGCCGCAGCACCGCCGCGCCGATGGCGTTCGGCGCGATCACCGGACGCGGCCCCGGTCCGCCGAGACGGAACGCGTGCACCGGATGCGCCAGATGCCGCAGATGACACTCGCCGAGATCCTCGATGCACGCGTCGAAAACGCCCGCGAGCCGCGCCTGCACGCAATCCGACATCACGATTTCGCCGGGTCCGGCGAGGTTGTAGAGACGCGCGGCCAGATTCACGCCGCGTCCGTAGACGTCGCGCTCGTCCGCGAAAAGCTCGGTCTCGTGCAGACTCTCGCGCAACATGAGCGGCTCGGCCGCGGCGTTGCCGTCGCCGCGATCGGCCGCGCTCGCCCTGCACGCCGCCTGAATGTCGAGCGCGCAACGCGCCGCCGGCAACGCGTGCTCGAACAGCATCATGAGGCCGTCACCTTCGGTGCGGATCAGCCGCCCCTGATGCTCCGGCACGATGCGGTTTTCAATGACCGCGCGCAGATTGCGCCAGCGCGCGGCCGTTCCCGCTTCGTCCGCTTCGGCGAGCCGGCACGACTCGACGAGATCGGCGAACAGGATCGTACGCACGACGCGTTGCAACACATTGGCCGTACCGGCAAGTTCCGCGTTCATACTTTCAAGACCGATCGACGGCGCGTCCGTTCGATAACGGATGGCCCATGCTCTCACCGAGATCGCATCAAGCGCAGCAGGACGGCAGACGCGGGTCTCGCGCGGTGTTTGATGATGATTTGAATGGCCGCGACGCCCGGCATCTTTTACTCGCGTCCGATGTTTCGGGTCACGAAATGTCTGCCGCACACCATAACGTAGTCATTGCATCGGTGAATAGCAAGGCGCCTTTTCCGCACTATGTACGGAAGCGTTCCTAAGCGCCTCGATCCTTGTCGGCCTGCAGCCGGCTCGCGATGAGCTGCACCAGATAAAGCGCGAATTCGGGCTCCTGATAGTAGAGCCGAATGGCATCGGCGGCGGAAACGGTTCGCATCTCGCAGTCCGTCTTGCAGATCACCGTCGACGTGCGCCGATGCTCCGGCGAAAAGAGCCCGATTTCGCCGAGGACCGTGCCCGCGCCCAGTTCGATGCCGAGCTCCGAAAGCCGCACCGTGCCCTTCTCGACGTAGAACATCTGGCCGCTCGGATCGCCTTTGCGAAACAGCACTTCGCCGGGCCGGAAACGCTGGCTTTCCATTCTGGCGAGCAGGCGCGCGACCGGAAGCTGACCGCTGATGGCGTGATCGACCTGCGTCTCGCGGATCTTCGCCATGCGCGCCGCAACCGCGCTCGCTTCGCCACGGCTCGATACGTTCAGCGCCTTGAATATCGTCGTGAGATGCGTCTTGACCGTGGCCTCGGCGACATCGAGTTCGCGCGCGATCGTCTTGTTGGAGCGTCCGCGAGCGAGCAGCGCGAGCACTTCGAGCTGACGCGGCGTCAGATGCAGGTTCGGGTCCGGCGCGACGTTTCCGGACGGCATGCGCAATTCGCTTCTCTCCGACGAAAGCAGCGAGCGCGGCAGCGAAACGCCGCCTGCCAGCACGAGGCCGATCGCACCAAAAAGAAGCTCTGCCGAAGCGGATTTCTCGACACATCCGGCGACGCCCGTCGCGATCAGTTCATCGACTTGCTCGCGCGTGGCCATGTTCAACAGCACGATCACGGGCGTCGTTCCGACACGTTCGCGCGCGGCGTCGAGTTGCGCGCGGACATCGTTCAGACGATCGCCGTCCATGACGATGCAATCGGGCTTGCGTTCGTCCGGCCATCGATCGGGAAGACGGTCGGCCGCGTGCACTTCGGCATCCTGCGCGAATCCCCGCAGGAGCGCCGCGACGCCCTCGCGAAACAGCCCCGCCGGTCCGGTCAACAGTATCTTCATGCGATGCATGCTATACCGACTCGCGCGCTCATGCGCGATGGTCGAACGTTCGTCATGCGAAGCGCGCATGCCGTGCGCAAATTGTAAGAGCGTGCTGCGCTGCCTATACTGCATTCGCCATCGGCACACTGCGAGGCCACGCATATGACAGGCAAAAGCAAGCACGCATGGCGGGCGATTCATGCGCTGCTGGTCGCGCAAGCCTGCATCGCCGATTTCGCCGCCGCGCAGCAGCGCGTGCCCGACAAAAGCCTCGTGTACTGCTCCGAAGCCAGCCCCGCCGGATTCGACGATGCGCAATTCACGTCGTCGATCGAAGCGAGCGCGGCGGGCTATACCGTCTACAACCGGCTCGTGGAGTTCGATCGGGAAAACGGCGATATCGAGCCGGGGCTCGCGCAGTCGTGGGAACGCTCGCCGGATGGCCTTCAATACACGTTTTATCTGCGCCACGGCGTCAAGTTTCATACGACTGGCTACTTCACGCCGACGCGCGAATTCAACGCCGACGACGTCGTGTTCACGTTCGAGCGCATGCGCGATGCACAGCATCCGTTTCGCCGCGCTTATCCCGTGTCGTTTCCGTATTTCCGCGACCTCGGTCTCGCGACGAACATCGAACGCATCGACGCGCCCGATCCCTATACGGTGCGCTTCACGCTCGCACGAATCGATGCGCCTTTCCTGCAGAAAATGGCGATGCCCTTCGCGTCGATACTCTCGCGCGAATACGCCGACAAGCTGCTCGCCGCGGGCCGCGCGAGCGACATCAACTGGCATCCGGTCGGCACCGGTCCTTTCGTGTTTATCGACTACGCGAAAGACGCGACGATCCGCTTCGCGGGCAACACGCAATACTGGAAGGCGAACGTCGTCCGGCTGAAATCGCTGACGTTTTCGATCACCACCGATCCGATGGTGCGCCTGCAAAAGCTCAGGCAGGGCGAATGTCAGGTGATGAGCTATCCGCGTCCCGCCGACATCGCGTCGATCAGGAAAGACGCGCGCCTGCAAGACGTGAATCAGCCGGGGTTCAATCTGGGCTATCTCGCCTACAACACGTCCAGAGCGCCGCTCGACGACGTGACCGTGCGCCGCGCGCTCGACATGTCGATCGACA
This sequence comes from Caballeronia sp. ATUFL_F1_KS39, assembly GCF_023630985.1. Classification (NCBI taxonomy): domain Bacteria; kingdom Pseudomonadati; phylum Pseudomonadota; class Betaproteobacteria; order Burkholderiales; family Burkholderiaceae; genus Caballeronia; species Caballeronia sp. ATUFL_F1_KS39. Next base: position 234,623 of record NZ_JALQDZ010000041.1, read on the forward strand.
AGCACGCGATACTCGACGCCGTCTATCAAGGCACCGCGCGCGCCGCAACCAATCCGATGCCGCCGATGCAATGGGGCTACGACTTCGGCATTCGCGACGCGCCGTACGATCCGGCACGCGCGAAAGCGTTGCTCGCGCAAGCGGGTCACGCGAACGGACTCAAACTCAGGCTATGGGCGATGCCGGTGCAACGCGCGTACAACCCGAACGCGCGGCTCATGGCGGAGATGATTCAGGCGGACTGGGCGAAGATCGGCGTGCAGGCGGAGATCGTCACGTACGAAATGGGCGAGTACGTACGCCGTGCGCGCGCCGGCGAGCATGACGCGCTACTCATCGGATGGAGCGGCAATTATGGCGATCCGGACGACTGGCTCGGCGTGCTCCTCGGCTGCGACGCCGTGAAGGGCGGCAACTTCGCGAAGTGGTGCTACAAGCCCTACGACGATCTCATCAAGGAAGCGCGGGCCACGCTCGATATCGATGCACGCACCGCGCGCTATCAGCAAGCGCAGAGAATCTTCAAGGAACAGGTTCCGTTCACGCCGATTGCGCACGCGACCGTTTATCAGCCGGTCGCGCGCAATGTGATGGGCTTCAGGATCGATCGATTCGGCATGACGCGTTTCTGGGGCGTCGGCATCGACTGATTTCGTCTGACGAGTTCAGGACGGTGTCAGCTCATCGAGCACCGACGCGAGAATCATCGCGCCCGCATTGCCCGGAACCGGACGCGGATTCGGCGCATAAACACGATCGCCGCGACGAATCTCGACGCCGCTCATCGCGCATACGCCGACGGTGCGCGCGCGCATCGCACGCCACACCTGATCGCCATAACAGCAGCGCGTCGAGTCGCGCCATTCGATGGTCGCCGTCGTGCTCGATGGCCGCTCGATCAGCTTCACCGCGACGCGTTGATCGCCGCCTTGCGCGAAAGGACGCCTCGGCGAAGGCGCATCGAAGCTCGCGCCATCACTCAACGATGTCAGCAGGAAGATCGTTCGCGCCCACGGATCGAGGGCGAGTGCAGCTTCAGCCATGTTCGGCTCCTTGTCGAAGAAATGCGTGGAATCGGCATCGCCACTCCAAGGTAATGAAACCGAAATCGCGCGCCAACTGCCCGATGGTTGCGCCGGCCTATATCAAGGTTTAATGCGCGCGGCGGCTGCGCCCGCGAAAACTAACACCTTCGTATGAGCGCATCAGACAGACGGCTGGATGCACGGCGCGCACGCCACGCGAACGTTTAATCGATGCATCGAAGGTTGGTGCACGCACGCTCCTTCGTAGGTGTAGTCGAGCCGTTCCGTGGCCGATACAGTGTCGTCAAGGTCGAAACGCGAACGCAGACCAACGGCCTTATCGAGGGAAACCGAAGAACATCAATTATTTCGGATACCCGATCAATCGCATCACTCAATCCACCTCGGAGTCGATCATGAACAAGTACCTCGTCAGCCTCTCTCTCGTTGTCGCCACGCTCGCCGCGCCCGCGATCGCATTCGCGCAATCGAACGGCCCCGTTACGCGCGCTCAAGTCCGTGCCGATCTCGTCGCCGTCGAGCAAGCCGGCTATAACCCCGCGATCGCGAGCGATCCGTATTACCCGGCGGACATTCAGGCAGCGGAAGGCAAAATCGCCGCGCAACACACCGACGCATCGCAAGCCTATGGCGGCGTACGGACCGGCACGAGCGCATCGGCAGCGAGCGCGTCGAAGCATGCCGCGATGAACAACGCGTGCGTCGGTCCGGCCGACTTCTGCCAGCCGTTCTTCGGCAGCTGATCCATCGTTCGCACTAGCGGAGTCTTTCATGAAGCGAATTTTGCAAGTCGCGTCGGCACTGGCGTTATCGGCTGGCGTGTTGGCATCGGCGAATGTATCCGCGCAAACGCATGCGCCGATCAAGAACATCGTCCTCGTGCATGGCGCATGGGTCGACGGCTCGGGATGGAAGCCGGTCTACGACATCCTGACGCGCGACGGCTATCACGTCACGATGGTGCAGGAGCCACTCACCTCGCTCGACGCGGACGTCGCCGCGACCAAGCGCGTCCTCGACCTGCAGAACGGTCCGACGATTCTCGTCGGTCATAGTTACGGCGGGTCGGTCATCACGGAAGCGGGCGTGCATCCGAACGTCGCCGGGCTCGTCTATGTCGCGGCGCATGCGCCGAACGTCGGCGAGGACGAAGGCGCGCTCGGCAAGAAGACGCCGAGCTTCCTCGCGAAGCAGACGAACGCCGTCGAAAAGACCGCGGACGGCTATACGTATCTGAATCCCGCCGTCTTCCCGAAAGACTTCGCCGCCGATCTTCCGCTCAGGCAAGCGACGTTCGAATCGCGCTCGCAGATCCTGACTGCGGCGCAAGTCTTCACGACGCCGCTCTCCGCCGCGGCGTGGACGACGAAACCGAGCTGGGGCATCGTGGCGGGCGGCGACAAGATCATCAATCCGGATCTCGAACGCTGGTACTACGAACGCGCGCACAGTCACATCACGGTCATTCCGGGCGCGAGCCATTCCGTGTACGAATCGAAGCCGCAGCAGGTCGCGGCCGTGATCGAAGATGCCGCGAAGCATGCGGTGCAGTAGGTGAAAATCGCGCGGCGTCGTGCAGCACGCATGACGCCGCGCGCATTCGTCTGGGGTTTGCGCTTCTTGCCGTATCCGCCGTCCATGGCTTATATAGTGTGTGGCCGCGCGTGTCGCGCACGAGGCGTCGAATGACCAGACGGAGGAAGCGATGGTTCGGCTCGTGATGATTCTTCTCGGCGTCGACTATCTGCGCACGCGCTGGCGCTCGGTGATGACGCTCGGCCTGCTCAGCATCGCGCTCGGCGGCGTCATCTTCATCGACGCGCTCGACGGTTCCCTGTACTTTCCCATCGTCCCCTTCGTGCTGCTGATGCTGCTCGAAGGCCTCGCCACGCTGGCCGTCGCGTGGACCGGCATGGGCGGCCAGCGCAAGCTGCGCTACGTGAAGGGCGCGACTTTCTGCCTCTCGGCGCTGCTCGTGCTGTTCGGCGGCGAGCACGGCAATTTCGTGCTGTCGCTCATCTTCGGCACGCTTTTTCTCGTCGATGGCGCGCTCCAGATCATTTCCGCGCGCGTGGTCCGCTTTCGCAAATGGCGTATCGCGATGGCGGGCGGCGTGCTCGAGATCGCCATCGCGATCTTCTTCTATCAGCCGTATCCGGATCACTATGCGGGCACGGTCGCGTATTGCGTCGCGTTCGGGCTTTTCTTCGGCGGCTGGAACATGATCCTGCTCGCGGCGCGCGTGCGGCGCATGGCGGCGAATCCCGCCGTCGATGACGGTGCAACCAACTCCGCTCACGACGACGCGAAGCCCGCCGCGCCATCGTTCGCAGGCGCGGTCTGGGACGGCCCGCCCGCGCCCGGCGAAGCCGCGCTGACGGTGCATGTGTGGACGCCCGTCGGCACGGCGAAGTCGCAACCGCGCAGGCAATTGATCATCGATCGCTATATCGCCGCCGTCGACAGGAACGGCACGATCTCGACCGGCCATGCGGCGCTGGAGACGCCCGAGGGCGTGTACATCAGCCTCTATCCGGCGGTCGAAATCGACCGGTCGCCGGACGAATTCTCACGCACGTTGCGCGCGACGCGCGAGAACGACGTGCCCGGCCTCTTTCAGCCGAACTACGAAACGGAATCGAAGGCGTGGTGTCCGTCGACGCAGCAGGTGCGTATCCGCAATTACGATCCGGCGCGGCTCGCGCGCTTCTGGCAGGAGTATCGGCGCGACACGACGTACAACCTCACGTACCGCAACTGTTCGAGTTCCGTGGCGCGGGCGCTGGAAGCGGCGATCGAAGGCGCGTCGGCGCGCGTGTGGGGCAAAGGCGGCGGATGGAAGCCGCTCGTGCGTATCATGACGACGCCCGAGTTGTGGGTCGCCGCGCAAGTTCGCAAACGCGCTGCGACGATGGCCTGGACGCCCGGCCTCACGCTCGACTATGCGCGCGCGCTCAGCATGCTCGCGGACCCGCGTCACTCGGGCTGGGTGAAGATGGCGCGCATCGCGGTCGCGACGATGTATCGCTCGCGGCAGCGCTGGCGCGCCGAAGAGCACGCCGCCGTGCGCGTTCAAGAGCAAGATGCGTCGGCGACGGCGGAGCAGCGTACCGGCTGACGCGCCGTGGCATCACGATTCGACCGGCTTGTCGGCAGTCTTGCGCGAGCGGTTGCCCCGCGCTGACGGCGTGCGCGATGGCTTCTCCGCCTTCGCTTCGGCATCGGGCTCGGCGACGGGCGCGGCGCTTTCATGCGGCACGTCGGCGGCGGCGCTTCGTTTCGCCGCGGTCTTGCGCGACCGGCGCGGCGCGGCGGGCTTTTTCGGTGCGGGCTCGGGAGTGGGCGCGTGTTCCTGCGACGGCTCGGGCGTTTCGACCTCGACGGGCGCCGGCGCTTCTTCGACGACGAACACAGGTTCGGGCGCCGCCACGCGTGCAGACTTTCTCCCGCCGCGTTTCTCCTTGCGCCGGCCGTTCGCCGCTCCCTCGTGTTCTTTTGCGGGCGCGACCGCTGGCGGGTCGCTCGGTCTCACGTCCATCGGCGCGACCTGAGCCGTGTGAGCAGAACGAAACACGAACGCGCCGGATTTATCGTCGCGGCCGACTTCAAGCAGACCGCGAGATTGCGCTTCGTCGAGCAGATTGCCGAACGCGCGAAAGCCGTATTGCGTCTCGCTGAAACCCGGCTTGCGGCGCTTGATGGCGCTCTTCAGCACCGATGCCCAGATCTTGCCGCTCTCGCCGCGTTCCGATGCGAGCGCCTCGAAGGTCTCGACGGTAATCGCGATCGCGTGCGACTTGCGCGATTCCATCTCCTGCTTCGGTTGCCGCTCTTCGTCGGACGCGCGCTTCGCATCGCGCTGTTCGCGCTTGGCGATGGCGCGTTGCTGCTCGCGCACGAGGTCGTCGTAGAAGATGAACTCGTCGCAGTTCGCGACGAGCAGATCCGACGTCGATTGCTTCACGCCCACGCCGATGACTTTCTTCGCGTTCTCACGCAGTTTCGACACGAGCGGCGAGAAGTCCGAATCGCCGCTGATGATGACAAACGTATCGACGTGCGCTTTCGTGTAGCAGAGATCGAGTGCATCGACGACGAGACGGATATCGGCGGAATTCTTGCCGGACTGACGCACGTGCGGAATCTCGATCATCTCGAAGCTGGCCTCGTGCATCGCCGATTTGAAGCCCTTGTAGCGGTCCCAGTCGCAATAAGCCTTTTTGACGACGATGCTTCCCTTCAGCAGCAGGCGTTCGAGCACGGGTCTGATATCGAATTTCTCGTACTTCGCATCGCGAACGCCGAGCGCGACGTTCTCGAAGTCGCAGAACAACGCCATGCTGACGCTTTCCTGAGGTCCAGCCATATGGTTCTCCAGCCCGTGCGGCATGTTTGGAATGACCACATGATAGCTTGCCGGCGTTGACTGGAAGGGATACGCGAAAATCAGCGCTTGCCGTAACGGGCCGCAAGCGCGGCGAGATCGCGGCGGACCCAGTCGGCGTCGGCGGCGAATGTGTCATCGGACATGCCGGGCTGGCGGAACAGCGTGAGCGCGATATCGGCGCCCGCGCCGTTCTGATACACGCGCAACGGAACGTAGACCTCGCCGCCATCCGGCAGACCGACGCGATGATCCATGATTCCGAACGCGTTGTGCTCGGTGAAGCGGATCGTCACTTCGCCTGCCGGACCGCGTGCGCGCCAGTGATCGCCCATGTCTTCGAGCGTCGACTGCGCCAGTCCGGACGCCCACGTCGGGAAGACTTCCGGACGCCAGATCGCGTCGTAAAGCTCGCGCCAGTCGCGATCGACGGTGACGGTGAGGGTCCGCGTATGCATCGTCACGCCGATGTCACGTTTCGATCTTCGACATCACCGCCGTGGCCGGATCGTAGCGATAGCCCTTCTGCGCGAGCTGTTGCGCCATCTTGTCGCCGATCAGCTTCTGCTGCGCCTCGCGGAACACGAGCTCGTGATCGGGCTTCAGGCGCTCCAGTTCGACCGCGAGCCGCCGCATCAGCGCGACCTCGCCGGTGCTGCGGGCATCGATGAAAAGGATCTTCTCGTTCGCCACGTCGAGGCGCTGGCGCAGGTCCTTCGCGTACGTGACCCACTGCTCGGCATTGGCGCGAAGGTCGTCGTAGGCCTTCGAATGCGCCTTCGCCTGCGCCGCCACCTGACGCTGCAGCGATGCCAGCTCGGACTCGTCGCCCTGCTCCTTTTCGACGAGACGCTTCGCGAGATCGGTCGCGTTTCTCTCGGCGGCTTCGGCGCGTTCGCGCAACGCGTTGACATCGTTCGATACGCGCGCGAGTTCCGCGCCCTGCTCGGCCTTTTCTTCCATCAGTGCGCTGACCTGCTTGCGGGCTTCGTCCAGCTCGGCGCCGATGCGCTCGGCATGTTCCCGCTGCGCCGAAACTTCCGCGCCGCGCGCAGCCGCGCTTTCGCGCTCCGCTGCCAGTGCGCTGCGCGCGTCGTTCAGTTCCGCTTCCAGCGCGGCGATGCGGGCGAGGTTTTCGCTCGCCTGCGCTTCGGCGGCCTGCGCGCGCGTATACGCCGCGTTGAGGTCCTGCAACAGGCGCTCGGCTTCCGCCGATTTTTCCTGCGATACGAGGCCAAGCGCTTCATGCTGCTGACGCGCCTGATCGCGCTCCTCGGCGATGCGCGCGAGTTCTTCATCCTTGGCCGCAAGCGACGCGCTCAACTGCTCGTGCTGCTGACGCGCCTGATCGCGCTCTTCCGCGATACGCGCGAGTTCTTCATCCTTGCTCGCGAGCGACGCGCTCAACTGCTCGTGCTGCTGCCGCGCCTGATCGCGCTCTTCCGCGATACGCGCGAGTTCTTCATCCTTGCTCGCAAGCGACGCGCTCAATTGCTCGTGCTGCTGCCGTGCCTGATTGCGCTCGTCAACGATGCGCGCAAGCTCCTCGTCCTTGCCCGCAAGCGACGCATGCAGATTCGCCTGCTGCTCGCGTGCCTGATCGCGCTCTTGCGCGATGCGTGCGATGTCCTCGTCCTTGGCCGCCAGCGCCGCGTTCAGCGCTTCTTTCGCCCGCCGCTCTTCTTCGAGCGATGCGTTCACGGTTTCCAATTGGGCCCGCTCCGCCGACGCGCGCTGCGCCGCTTCCTCGATGCGCGTCTCGGCGGTCTGCGCGCGTATCGTGGCTGCATCGGCCTCTTCGCGCAGTCGAACGACCGATTCCTCGGACGCCCGCAATGCGCTCAGCATTTCCATCATTTGCTGGCGGTTCTTCGCGGCCTCGTCGCCGGTCTTCTGGAATTCGGCGAGCGCCTCGTCGCGCTCCGCAAGCGCGGTCGTGAGCCGCTGGCTCACGGCGGACAGCCGCTGACCGGACATCCGCTCGGTTTCGTCGCGCGAGACGGTCCAAAGCCGCCGCGCGACATTCACGAGCGTCTCGGCAAGGTCGTCGGGCAGTCCGGTCGGCGCCTGCTGCTGCGGCATGTCCGGGGACCGCGCCTCGCGCCAGCGCTGCAGGCCGGCCGCGATGGCGACGACGGAGCCGTTTCCGGCCTCCGCCCAAACCGTCAAGGGAGAAACCTTGCGACCTTCTTCGGTCAGTCGATCGGCGATCGACGCGATTTGCTCGTCGGTGATGTTGTCTACGTCTGTGGGCATAAGCGCCTCGAAAATCAGTGGCGTCGCACTCAAAACACTGCGATACATTGTTACGTTCGGCTAAATCCGCGCGGGGCGGAGATGGATGATACCCATTTTCCGCGCTCGACCAATCGAAGCACGTCGCATGCCGTCGAAAATAGGATTTTGTAGCGAGAGTGTATCGCCTGCGGGACCTTGAAACCGTGGCGTAATACGTTATTGACAGAAACGCGTCGAGCCCGGACGAGCAATTTCGTCCGGGCTTTCTAATTCGTTAAATCCGTGCGATTACGGCTTCGCGAAAACCGGGCCGAGTCCGATGACATCCGTATCCGCCGAACGCGTGCCCGACGCGACGTTGCCGTTCGCCGGCGCGCCGTATGCCGTCAGGCCCTTCGCGGCGTCCACGCGCGCTTGCGCGGCCTGGATGTTTTGCGGATATTGCGTCTGATCGCTTGCCGGGTCGTAGCCCGCCTTTTCCAGCTCGACGAGTTGCGCACGCACTTCGGCGCGGGTGATCGGCTGATTCGACTGAGCGAACGAAAGAACCGGAAGCGCGACGGCAGCGGCGACGATCAGCGATTGGATGACTTTCATGATTTACCTCCAGTGAATTTTGATGGAAGGCCGTCTTGGCGATTCGCCGTGTGTTGCGAATCGTTCGGCTTGGAGGTATTTGAACTCGCGGACGTATCTGGCTTGTTTCGCGAAAAGCGGATTATGAAACGCCGTGTGTCGGGGTTCGGTGCGGATACAGTGCGATACAAAGCGAAACGCCGATTGTCGATGTCATCGGCAATCGGCGCGCTCGTATCAAAAAGAGAAGCGGACTCAGGCGGCCGCGCTCGCCGCTCGCATCTGCACCTTGCCGCGGCTCACCGCCGCGAGCGCCGCGAGACTGATCACCGCCGTGAACATCATGTAGAAGCTCGGCGCGGCCTTGCTGCCCGTCGCGCTCAGAAGCCAGATGATGATCGCGGGCGTGAAGCCGCCGAACACCGTCACGCCGATGTTGTAGCCGATCGACATGCCCGTCGCGCGCGTCGACACGGGAAAGATCTCCGACATCAACGCCGGCAGCGCGCCGAAATAGATCGCCTTGAGCAGCGCGAGCCACGCGACGAGCGCGAACAGCGACGCCACCGACACATGCGAAACGACATACGCGAACGCCGGATAGCCCGTCACGAAGAGCAGGAGCGCCGCCGTCGACATCTGCTTCACGCGGCCGATCCTGTCCGAGAGATGCCCCGCGAAAGGCGTCACCAGCGTCAGCATCAGGCCCGCGACGGTGCTCGCGGCGAAACCCGTCGATGCATCGAGATGCAGTTCGCGGATCGCGAACGTCGGCACGTATTGCAGCAGATAGTTCACCGCCGTCGATACCGTCAGCGCGCCGATCGAGATGAGCAGCAGCGCCTTTTGCTGCGTGAATACATCGCGCACGGGCGTCGACGTGTGCTCGGCTTCGGTGTAATCGGCCGCGTCTTCGAGATAGCGGCGCAGGAAAAGACCCGCCGGTCCGATCAGCAAGCCGAAGAAGAACGGAATGCGCCAGCCCCATGCGGCAAGCTCGGCGGCGGGCATCAGCTTGGCGAGCGCGAAGCCGAAAATCGACGCGAGCAAGGTCGCGAGCCCCTGCGTCGCGAATTGCCAGCTCGCGAGCAGGCCACGGCGATCCGGCGCGTGCTCGATCAGCATGGCCGTCGACGCCCCGAACTCGCCGCCCGCCGAAAAGCCCTGGATCAGGCGCGCGATGAACACCCCCGCGGGCGCGATCAATCCGATCGACGCATACGGCGGAATCACCGCGATGATCGCCGTGCCGATCATCATCAGCCCGACCGACATCATCAACGCAGCCTTGCGCCCGCGCTTGTCGGCGTATGCGCCGAGCACCATGCCGCCTATCGGCCGCACCAGATACGACGCGCCGAACGAGCCGAACGTGAGCAGCATCGACGCCGTCTCGTTCGCGGCCGGGAAGAAGTTCTTCGCGATATACACCGCGAAAAACGCATAGATCGCGATATCGAACCATTCGAGCGCGTTGCCGACCGAAGTCGCGAGCACGATTTGCGTCAGGCTCAGGGGCTTTTTGTTCATGATGTCAGCGTGTCATGAGTGGCGTTCGATCAATGCGCGTCGCGCGTGGCGACGATCGCCGCGCCCATCTCGCCGAGGTCCCACCAGAGGCCCGCCATCACGCCGAGCGATTCGCGCATGACGGAGCCGAGCACGTGTTCGTTCGGCGCGTGCTGGTTGCACGCGGGATACGAATGCGGCACCCAGAGCGTCGGCAGGCCGAGTGTCTTCGCGAAGACATCGTTGGGCACCGTGCCGCCCAGGTTCGGCAACAGCGCGGGCTTCTTGCCGGTCGTCGCGCGCATCGAATCGAGTGCCCAGTGAACCCACGGATCGTCGAGATCGAGGCGCGTCGCGGGCGTGCCGCGCGTCGCCTTGACGGTCACTTCGGTGAAGCCGTGCTGCGCGAAGTGACGTTCGAGATGCGTCTGCAGGTTCTGCCAATCCGTTCCGACGACGAAGCGCAACTGGCACACCGCTTTCGCGAACGGCGGAATCGCGTTGACGGGTGCATCGGCGTTGCCGGATTTCATCGCGAGCACTTCGAGCGCGTTCCAGCCGATCACGCGTTCGGTCGGCGTCAGGCCCGGCTCGCCCCACGTCGGATCGATTTCGGGTGAGCTTTCGTCGCGGCCCAGTTCGATATCGGCGAGGGCTTCGCGCACCGCATCGGAAATCGGCGGCGGCCGCAATCCTTCGACGACGATGCTGCCGTTGCGGTCGACGAGACTCGCGATCGCATGCGACAGCACGACGGCCGGATTGCGCAGCACGCCGCCCCAGTTGCCGGAGTGATGTCCGCCTTCGCGGAGGTTCACCGTCAGTTCGAACGGCACGCCGCCGCGCGAGCCGAGAAAGAGCGTCGGACGTTCGGCGGATACGCGCGGCCCGTCCGACGCGATGAATACATCCGCCGCGAGCGCATTCTTGTGCGCGGCGCAGACTTCATCGAGACCCGGCGAGCCGACCTCCTCGCCCGTTTCGAAGATCACCTTGACGTTGTAGCCGAGCCTGCCTGCGCGCGCCTGCAACACCGCGGCGAGCGCCGCGAAATTGACCGAATGCTGGCCTTTGTTGTCGGCGGTGCCGCGGCCGTACCAGCGGTCTTCGTCGACGACGATGTCCCACGGCTTCAGGCCCGCGCGCCATTGCTCGTCGTAGCCGCGCACGACGTCGCCATGACCGTAGGTCAGCACCGTCGGCAAGTCGTCGGATTCGTGGCGTTCGGCGATCAAAAACGGCGGGCCGCCCGCGACCGGATTCTCGACGACGCGCGCCGTAAAACCGACGCGCGCGAGCGTGTCGCTGATCTCATCGGTGAGATAGGCATTCAGCGCGGGATTCCGCCCGTTCTGGCTCTCGGTGCGAAACGCGACGCGGCGCTGCAGATCCGCGAAGAACGCGCCCGAATCGAACATCTTGCAAGCGATGGCGATGGCGGCTTCACGACTTTCTTGATGTTCTTTCACGACGTCTCCGGGCAATTGTGGCTACTCATTCCGGCCAGTCTAGAAACGCCAAAAATTCGCGACAATTTCAAAATTTGCGACTAGCATTGCCAAAAAGGCAACGCTCAGGAAGGCATCGTGCTGCATGGCATCGCTCTCAAATACTTCGTAGAAGTCGCGCGCTCGGGTTCGCTGGCGGCGGCATCGGAACAGCTTCACGTCGCGGTGTCGGCGATCAGCCGGCAGATCGCGAAGCTGGAGGAACAGGCGGGCACGCCGCTATTCGAGCGCATGCCGCGCGGCATGATCCTGACGGAAGCGGGCGAGTTGCTCGTGCAGCACGCGCGCCGCGCGCTCATGGACGGCGACGCGGTGCTCGCGGAGATATCGGAGATGCATGCGCTCGGGCTCGGGATCGTGCGTATCGGCTGCACGGAGGGTTTCACGCGCTGCTTTTTGCCGAGCGTGATGGCGTCGCACTATCGCGCGCATCCGGGCACGCGTTTCGTGATGCGTTCGGGTACGCCGGGACAGGTCGAGCATTGGGTGGCGAGCGGCGAAGTCGATGTAGGCCTTGCGTTTTCGACATCGACATCTACCGCGCTGAGCGTCGAATACAGCGTGAAGGCGCCGGTCTGCGCGCTGCTGCCACCGACGCATCCGCTGGCGGGCAAGGCGAGCATCACGCTCGATGACGTGCTTCAGTACCCGACCGCCGTGCTCGATCGCGGGACGACGGTGCGCCAGCTGATCGACTGGTGCTGCTCGGCGCGCGGCGTGCATCTCGAGCCGGTTCTGACGAGCAACAACTCGAGCGCGATGCATCATTTCGCCGCGCTCACCGGCACGATCACGCTCGGCAGCGCGGTCGCGCTCGAAGGCGATCCGGGCCCGCCGACGCTCGTCGCGACGCCCATCGACGAGCCTTTGCTCAACGAGCGCCTGCTGCAGGTCACGGTGATGCGCGAGCGGCGTCTGCCGCCTGCCGTCGATCAGTTTGTCAAGACGCTGACCGATGCGTTGCGCGAAAGTCTCGGTGCGCCGGCCGCGCGCGCGAAGCGAAAAAAGCGCTGACCCGTCATTGCGTCGCGACCCACCACGTCGTTCCGGCGGCATCGCGAAAGCCGCCGCGAAAGTCGTCGTCGTCGCGTTTGCGCGCGGGCGCCTGCACGCTTTGCGCGCCGTGCCGGAGCGCGCGATCGTAGACGGCTTGCGCATCGCGCACGTAGACGTGGATGTGCGGACCCTGCGATTGCTGATCGGTCGCGCCGCCGCCGATCATCACGACGCTATCGTCGATACGCAATTCGGCGTGCATCAGCGAGCCATCGGGACGATCGAAGCGGCGCAGCAGTTGTGCATCGAAGACACGTTCGAGGAATGCGATGATCGCCGGCGCGTTTGCGCAGACGAGATAGGGACTGACGGACGCGTAAGTCGCGGGTTTCCAGTCGGGCATGGCTTGCCTCGCAGGCGTTGTGACGAGGCTAACCAGAGTAATTCAAACGCCGCAACGCTTCAAACGCCTTCGACCACGTCATCCAGTTTGTTCGCCGCCGCCTTCGGCATGTCAGCGGTCGCCTGCGGCGCGGGTTCGTAACGATGCACGTCATGCGTCACGAAGCCGAGATCGTGACTCGGCACCTCGAACCACTCCGGATGTCCGAACGAACGGCGAATGTCTTCCAGACCGCTCGCCCAGTGCTCGTCCATCGTATCGTTACTGAACTCGTAATCCTTGTAGTGCCCTTCGAAAAACTTGTTCTTGTAGATGAGATGCACGACGTTCACCGCGCCGCCATCCGCGACCTTCTGCGCCTCGCGCAGCAGCGGATGCGAGCGGCGCGTCTTTTCCGGAACATGCTCCAGTAGCTCCTTGATGAGCCGCGCATGCTTCTGGTTATGCGAAACGAAATCGGTGATGGCGCGCGTTCTGCTCGAATACTGAATGTCTTTCGTGCGCTCGCTGACATCGAGAAAATCGCCGGGCAACGTGCCACGCGCGCTCCACAGGTCCACCTGAAACACGAGCGTGTCCTTGTGCTGACTTTCGCGGATGATCTCCGTCAACGGCGTATTCGATACGAGCCCGCCGTCCCAGTAGAACTCGCCGTCGATCTCCACAGCCGGAAAGCCCGGCGGCAACGCACCCGATGCCATGAAGTGCTCGGGCTCGAGCCGCATCTTCGTGTTGTCGAAGTAGACGAGATTGCCCGTGCGTACGTTCACCGCGCCCACCGATACACGCATCGCGCCATCGTTGATGCGGTCGAAATCGGCGAACTGCAGCAGCGTCGCGCGCAACGCGGACGTATCGTAAAAGCTCACGTCGCTTGGGCGCCTGCTCTTCGCATGCGTCAAAGGCAAATGCACGCGCGGCGAGAAGAAGCCCTTCTGCCCTTCGGTGAGCGCGCGCGCCGCGGCCCACATGCTCGAAAACTTGCGGCCGATATTCGCGAAGCCGAACGCAGCGGGCATGAACGCGCCCACATGCCCGACGAGATCCGCGGGCTGGCAGATCGTGTTCCAGAACCCACGCAGCGCGGCCACGCGATTCTCGGGCGCGTTGCCCGCGATGATCGCGGTATTCAACGCGCCGATCGAAATGCCCGAGGTCCATGTCGGATCCACGCCCACTTCGGCGAGCCCTTCGAACACGCCGGCCTGATACGAACCCAGCGCGCCGCCGCCTTGCAGCACGAGGCAAACGTCATCGTAGTCGGGCAGCGCGACGTGATTCGCCTGCGTGAGTGTGTTGCGTTGACTGCGGCGCATGGATTCTCCTTGTCGTTATTGCATGAACCAGCCGTGACTCACGACGACCGATTGCCCGGTCAGCGCATTCGATTCGAAGCCCGCGAGGAACGCGACGGTGTTCGCGACATCGGCGACCGTGGTGAATTCGCCATCGACCGTTTCCTTCAGCATCACGTTCTTCACGACTTCTTCTTCCGAAATGCCGAGCGCCTTCGCCTGCTCGGGAATCTGCTTTTCGACGAGCGGCGTGCGCACGAAACCGGGACACACGACATTCGCGCGCACGCCGCGCGGACCGCCTTCCTTCGCGACGACGCGCGCGAGCCCGAGCAAGCCATGCTTGGCCGTCACATAGGCCGACTTCAGCTTGGACGCTTCATGCGAATGCACCGATCCCATGTAGATGATCGAGCCGCCCTTGCCCGACGCGTACATATGTTTGATCGCGGCTTTCGTCGTGAGAAACGCGCCGTCGAGATGGATCGCGAGCATCTTCTTCCAGTCGGCGTATGCATACTCTTCGATCGGCGCGACGATCTGAATGCCCGCGTTCGATACCAGCACGTCGATACCGCCGAGCTTCGCCACCGTTTCTTCGATGCCCGCGTTCACGGCATCTTCGCTCGTCACGTCCATCGACACGGCGATCGCCTTGCCGCCCGCTTCGACGATGCTGTCCGCAACCTTCTGCGCATTCGCGAGATTCAGATCGGCGATGACGACCGCCGCGCCATCGGTCGCGAGCTTGCGCGCCGTCTGTTCGCCGATGCCGCTCGCAGCGCCCGTCACGAGCGCGACTTTTCCTTGCAGTGCCATGTGAATACTCCTTTGCCGTTGTTATTGGTTGACCGCGAGCTTGAGTTCATCGGGCGGCGCGAGATAGTCGTATGCGACTTCGCCGATATCGAGCGTGAGATTCGCGATGACATGCCGCGCGCCGACGACCTTGCGCACCGGCAAATCAGCGACCGGCGCGAGCGCATGAGCGTGCAGTTCGAGCGCGGCCGGACCTTCCCATGCACCGATCACGCTCACGTCGCGCAGAAAGAAGCGCACGAGTTCGCACACGCGCGCAGTGCCGTCGACATGCGGCAGCACTTTCAGCAGATAGTTCGGCGTATCCGCGAGCTTCCTGCGTTCGGCTTCGAGATCGAGCGGACGATACTTGTAGCCCATCGTGCCCGTCGCGATGCGTTGCGTGCCGTAGTCGAGCGTGCCGAGCAGCGTGTCCTTGCCATCGACGCCAAGACGCGGCGACGCGAGCTTCTTCGGAAAGCCCCAGATTTCGCGGCCGCCCGCGATCGGACCTTCGTCGTCGAGATACATCGCATGCGTATAGCTGCCCTTCTTGCCATCCGGATCGATGACGGAAATCACCTGGCCGCTTTCGGTGTAATCGCCGAAACCGGATGAATCCGGCATGCGAATGAATTCGTAATGTACGAGACCGTTATCCACTTCGAGCGGCTCCGGAACCACGGCGCGCAGCGCGTCGGGATCGGTCTCGTACGAAATGATGAAGTACTCGCGATTGAGAAAGCGGAACGGCGGACGCGGATAAGCGGGATTGAGCACAGGCATGGCGAACGCATTCCTGCGGATGTCGTCTTCTTTCACTGGATCGTCCCTGAGTTGAGAACAGGCACGATAGTAGATGCAGTTGATGACATTTGTCGCGGACGGCAGGCAGCGGATCGGCGTTTATGAAAGCAGTGCGAATCGACAAAAATCCCGCTGCTTCAACGCCTTATGCCCGCCCACTGATGAATTGCCTTTTTTTGTGCAATATACTGTTGCCTCAGCGGCGTCGACACGACGAGGAACCGGGCGATGCCGCGCGTCTCTCAAGCGCATGTCGATTCATCTTTCTAAGGCCATCTCCTCCAAGCGAGTCCCCGATGAAAACGTCCTTGAAGAAATCTCTCGTGCTTCTGGTGCTGGCGGCGTTTGCCGCGCCGACGCTGTCGTTCGCGGCCGCGGAGTATCCCGACAACAAGCCGCGGCCCGCCTATAAAAAGAAAGGCCAGAAGCATCATCACAAGAAGTCGGCGACACCGCCCGCTTCGCAGACGCAATAAGACGGCACGGCTCATAAAGGCACGGGCGTCCGTTAAGGACGCCCGTGCCTTTTCATTGGATGACGCGTCTTGTCAGGTCGCTTCGATTCGTTGCGCCACGAGATTCAGCACGCGTTCCAGCACATCGCCATCGACCGGCTTCACGAGATGATCCCGGACCTTCGCTTTCGACGGAAATCGCGCCGCCATGCAATTCGACGAGATGCTTCGCGAGCGCCAGCCCGACGCTATCCATCGAGGCATTACGCGCGGCAACTATTGCGACGTCGATACGAGGCGCGCACGCATCGCATCGAGGCGCGCTGCATCGACATGTCCGCGCGCCGCCATTGCTTCGAGCGCAGCCAGGGCCGATTCAGGGCCGCAAAGCGCGGCGGCTTTCGCATCCGCATCGAGTTCGAAGGCGGCGGCGCGTTTTGCGGCACGCACGCTCCAAATCTTCAGACAGACGAACAAAGTGAACGCGAAGCCGATACCGGGAAAGGTGATGCGCCAGAGATCATCTTCCGATGAAATCGCGAAGACGATGCACGGTACCGATAACAGCATCATCACTGAAAGCACGGTCCATGCGAAATCGAGCAGCATCGTCTTGCGTTGCGTCGCGTGCCCGACTTCGTGCGCCACGACGATACGAAGCAACGGCTCCGGCAACGCGAGCGTGGCGCGATCAAGTTCGATGCGATTGAACAAGGCTTCGTAGCACGGTCCGTTCGACGTATTCACGAAGCGCACGCGCGGCGTTGCAACGTGCAGAAGAGCGGCATCGTCGGCGACGAGCGAGAGGATGCGCTGTTCCTGCGCGGCGAGCCGCTTCATGATCACTGCACCGGGTTATCGGCCCACTGGCTGCGCGCCTGCCATGCGTCGATATCGGCGTTGAGCTTCGCGAGCTTGTTGCGCACGAGTTCGAGTCCGGGGCCGCCGAGCACGAGATGTCCCGGCGGCTCCGGCGATGTGACCGCTTCGATGATGACCTGCGCCGCGCGCGCCGGATCGCCCGGCTGCTTGCCGCTGCGCTCCGCGATCGCCGCGCGCCGCGTGCCCGAAGTCTGCGCGTAATCGTCGATCGGATTGCGCGTCTGCTTCAGCGAGCGGCCCGCCCAGTCCGTGCGAAACGGGCCGGGCTCGACCGCCGTCACCTTGATGCCGAGCCCTTCCGTTTCGCGTCCGAGCGCTTCGCCGAGACCTTCGAGCGCGAACTTCGTCGCGGCGTAATACCCGCTGCCCGGATTGCCGACCAGCCCGCCCACGGATGTGATATTGACGACATGTCCCGAGCGGCGCTCGCGCATACGCGGCAATACGGCTCGGATCATCGCGGCCGCGCCGAAGAAGTTCGCTTCGAACATCGCGCGCACTTCGTCTTCCTCGCCCTCTTCGACAGCCGAGAGATAGCCGAAGCCCGCGTTGTTCACGAGCACGTCGATATGATCGAAGGCGGCGTAGGCATCGGCGATTGCAGACTTGATTTCATCGGCACGCGTGACGTCGAGACGCACGGCGATCGCTCGTCCTTCGCCACGCTCGACGAGATCGCCGACGCTATCCGGATTGCGCGCGGCCACGACAGCGCGCCAGCCCTTGTCGATCACGGCGGAAGCGAGTTCGCGGCCGAAGCCGGTCGAACATCCGGTGATGAACCAGACGGGCGTATCGTGGCTGCCTTTCGAAGCTGTCATTGCGGTTCTCCATGTAAGCGGATCTCGCTACATGTTGAAGCAATTTCAACGCGCGTGCTTGCGGGCTCCTCGTCGAACGGCAGTGACTTATCGCATTGCCGGCATGCGAATGGCGCGATGATTCCGCGGCTCGAACAGAACCGCCTGCTCGACACGCGCCGCGATCTTTTTCCATCCGGCGAGCTCTTCGTCGAGCACGGCAAGCGTCAGAAGAATGCGTTCACGATCGTGATTCGTGCGCGCGAGCGTCGCGCTTTCACGCATCGAGACGAGCGTGGCCTCGCGCTCGGCGATCTGCTTCGCGATTCTTTCCCGCAGGCGTTTCAGCGATTCGTCCATGTTCGTATGACCGGTAGGTGTCGCCGTCATACGCGCAAACTTCGCGCCCGATCATGTTCGTGGATGCTTCATCCCGCATCGCCCGCGCTGATCGCGGTTTGCATGCTCCTCAACAGCTTCGTCAGATAGCGCAATAGGCCGACCGTATCGCCGAATTCGATGAAACCCGGCTTCACACCATCGCTGAAGAGCAACGTTCCGTCGAGCGAGTGATCGACGATCAAGCCGGCGTAAGCAGCGTGCGGCATGTAGTCGTCGCCGGCGAGGCTGAACGTATTGCCGTTCACGGCCGCATCGCGCAGACGCATCAAAAACTGCACTTCGGGCGCGCGCGACGCCGACAAGCGATGGATATCGAAGTATTCGGCGACCGCGAGGATCGCATTCGAGCAAGGCACGGTCAGCGCGAACGCGATGCGCGCATCGGCCGTATCGAACGATGGCCACGACCGCGCGTCTTCCGGCGGCGGGCTTTTGGTGGGCGTGCCGTCCTCGCTGTGCGCGTGCGCTTCCGGATGCGAGCGCTTGCGCGCAAGTAGGGGCTGCGCCTTCGCGAAGTCCGGCGGCGGCGCGCCGCGCTCGATCCAGTCGGACAGCAGGCTGGCGTAGGCATGGATCGCGGTCAATTGCGCGTCGATGAACGCGACGCCCGCTCGGCAGGCGTCATGGTGTTTTTGCTCGGTCATACCGTCTCCCTTGTTTTTTGAGTTCGATCTAAAGACACACCCGCGTTGCTTGCATGATCGCCTGCCCTGCGTTGCAATGCGCGCGCCTGTTCGCAGGCCGTGGTGCGGCGGGATGGACCGTTAGTTGCAGACGGTGCATGGAAAATCGGGTGCCGCTCGTGACGCTGCTGTGGAAGAAACGCTACAAGGCGCTTCGCGGAATTTACCGATACCTGACGAAGCGTTATATTCCATCGGCTATAGCGTAAGTCGCCGGCCGAAGGTGCCGAGGCAACGCGACTTGCCTGCGTTCTTGCAACGGGACATCGCCCGTTTCGCCTGACGAAGTGCCCTACCCATCACGAAGCACTCGACCTTTGCGAAATTCCTTCGCGAAGCCGGGATGGCCGCGCTCGCGCTCAACGAATGCGTGGCGGCGATTCCTGAACCGGGCCGCGTCGAGCGGCATCCGCTTCACGCGGACAACACCAAGGAAGAAAGAAGAATGAAGAAGCACATCGTAGCGGCGGCCGTTCTCGGCATGTTCGGCATCGCGGCACACGCGCAAAGCAGCGTCACGCTATACGGGATCATCGATGCGGGCATCACCTATGCGAATAAAGTCGCGACCGCGAGCGGCCACGACAGCCTAGTGAAGTACGGCGACGGCGTCGCGTCGGGTAGCCGCTGGGGCCTGCGCGGCACGGAAGATCTGGGCGGCGGCCTCAAGGCGATCTTCGTGCTCGAAAGCGGCTTCAACAGCGGCGACGGCACGCTCGGCCAGGGCGGCGCGTTGTTCGGCCGTCAGGCGTATGTCGGTCTGGCGAAGACCGATTTCGGCTCGCTGACCTTCGGCCGTCAATACTCGTTCTCGACCGACTATCTCGGCAGCAACTACACGATGGGCAGCCAGACGGCCGCCGGAAATTACGCGTATCACATCAACGATCTGGATCAGCTGACGTCGAGCCGCATCAACAACGCGGTCAAGTTCAGCAGCGCCAATTTCCACGGCGTGACGTTCGGCGCGATGTATGGCTTCTCGAACTCGACGAACTTCGCGGGTTCGCCCACGACGGGAACGGGCACGTCTGCCGTGCAAGGCGCCTCCAGCGCGTACAGCTTCGGTTTGAACTATGCGCAAGGCCCGTTCGGCATCGGCGCGGCGTACACCAACATCCGCTATCCGAATGGGGCGACGCCGGCGTTCAGCGTGAGCATCGCGAACGTGAACACGCAAGGGCTGCGCGATCTGGAAACGTACGGTATCGGCGCGCGTTACACGATCGCCGCCGCGACGATCTGGGCGAATTGGACGCATACGCGCTTCGAGCCGATCACGGCTGCATCGTCGAACCTGAACAACTATGAAATCGGCGGCAAGTACGCGTTCACGCCAGCGCTGAACGCGGGCCTCGGCTACACGTTCTCCGATCTCGGCGGCAACCTCGAAGGCAAGTGGCATCAGATCAACGCCGTGGTCGACTACGCGCTGTCGAAGCGCACCGATGTTTATGCGAACGGCGCGTATCAGAAGGCGTCGGGCAGCAACAACGGCACGCCGGTGCAAGCGGAGATCGGCTCGTCGGCGTCGTTCATCGGCAGTGCGGGCGCGAACACGCAGTTCGTGACGCGCGTCGGTCTGCGTCACCGGTTCTGATCGAAGGTTGATTCGAAGAAACGCGACGCTGAAAGGCGTCGCGTTTTTTGCGCCCTTTATGATTCGGATAGCGAAGCATTCGGGCCACGCTATAACGAACTTTTGGACTAGCGCGAAAGGAAAAGGGAAACCCGCGCGCGATGCGAACTGCGCGCGGTGTTGCGTCTCGCGTTACTTGGCGGATTCCGCGGACTCTGCGGCTTTCGGAGCGGAAGCGGTGGCCGAAGCCGATGCCGACGCCGAGCGCGCCAGTCGATTCGTTTCCAGATAAACGGCGCGTTCCGCATCCGCCGACGATACTTCGCCCGCTTGCGCGCCAGTCAGATCGACTCGCGGCGCACCTTGCACGAGCGCGGTCCAGTAACGGTTGCCGCGGCACCAGACCTTGATCGCCGCACGCAGTTCTTTCTCGTTGAGTCCGAGTTCTTCCGCGTGTTTCATCAGATCTTCGAAAATGCCGACCTTCAGCGGAACCTTAGGCGCGGGATTCTTCGGAAATGCGAGCGGAAAACGCTTCTGCAGCTTACCGATGGTATGCACGACAGGATCAACCGGCTTCGATGGCGCCGCGGCAGGCCTGGACGCGGCCGCCGCGGGTTTGGACGGAGCCGCCGCCTTCGCGCCCGCCGGCGCGGGACGCCGCACGCGCGGCGCCTTCTTCTTCGCTGCGTTGCTGGCAGCAGCCTGTTTTGCGAGTTGCTCTTTCAGTCCGGCGAGTTGTTCGAAGCCCATCACATCGTGCCCGTAGAAAACGTATCGCGATTTTAACAGCCTCCGGTGACGGCCTCGTTGCGGGCGGCTTTTTCGGGCGAGCATCGGTCCGAAAGAACCGCCCTCTCAGCGTCGCGCTTACTGTCCGCCCGAATAGACGTTGCAGAACGGTCGCGGACTGCAATTGCTCTGCGTGCCGCCGGTCCAGTTCGCTGTTCTCCCGCTCCTGCTCTGCCCCGGTGCCACGCCGCCATAGGCCGTGTCGCCGGACGACGCGGCGCCCTGCGCGTTCTGCTGAACGGGTGCGGGGATGGACTGCAGGGTATCGCTCGGCTCTTGCGCCTGAGTGAGGGTGACGAGGGAAAACGCGGCCACGAGCGTGGTCGTAACGAGGACGATCTTCATGACTTTCTCCTTCGACGAAGGCTTACCGCTGCCCGACGATAAAAACCGCCAGATGAACGCCGTGCGCAAGAATCCGCGCACTTTTAGACCCTATACCTTAATCGCGGCGAAATCTGCTTATTCGGGTTCGCGCATGAACGTTCGGCTTCTTCGCGGATGCTGCGTCACCCGTGTTTGGGCGCAGCGCGTTCGTAGCGTGCGAGAAACATGTCGGCGGCGGCTTCGGCCACTTTCTTTTGCTCGCTCTTCGATAACGGCGGCTGGCCCATCGTCACTTGCGGCCAGAACGCGAAACCCTTGACGATGCCATGCAGTTGCTGCCCTGCGAAAACAGGGTCGGTGACTGCGAGCCGGCCATCGGCGGCGGCTTTGCGAATCCAGGCCGTCACGTCTTCCTCGCGTTCGCCGATGCGCGCCACCATATCCCGCGCGCGCTCGGGCGAGTGAATGCCCGCCGCGATCGCCACGCGCGCGAGCGACAGAAAGGCCTCATCGTTCATGAGGCGCAGCTTGCGCGTGAGCATCGCGAGCAATTGCGCGCGCAACGGTTCGCTCGCGCTATAAGCCACCGCATCGCCGGTCTCGCTCGTATCCCATAGCCGATGCAGGATCGCGGCGAACAGCGCCTCCTTGCTCTCGAAGTGGTTATAGACCGTGCGTTTGGAAACGCCCGCGCGCGCGGCGATGCGGTCCATGCTGGTGGCGTCGTAGCCCGCGGCGATGAACTCCGCAACGGCCGCGTTCACGATCGCGGCGCGCTTCCGGTCAGTCAGACGCTGGGGAATGTCGTTGATGTCGCTTGAATCCATCCCCACATTTTACACCGATCGGTTTACTTTTCTCTCAAAATTAAACTACACTGTGCAGTCTACTTTCCGCTTCGGGCTCACGTCCCTTCACGTTCATGACTTCGTTCGCCGATCGCATCAGCCGTGCCCTGGGTTTCGCCGCAGCAAAGCGCGGACGCGCGTTGTCGAGCGCATCGCCGCAACATGACGGCGAGCGCTTTCGCAATGTGAAGCCGCGTCCTGTCGAAGGCTTCGGCAAGACGCTGCGCATCATGTGGAACATGCTGCTCCACAAACCGCGCAACACAGTGCCGACGCAAGCGCCGACCGTCGATACCCTCACCCGCGCCGATCTGGATGCCGCGCCCGACCGCAGCCTTTTCCGCCTCGGCCATTCGACGATGCTACTCAAGCTGCGCGGCGAATACTGGCTGACGGACCCGGTGTTCGGCGAGCGCGCGTCGCCGTTCAAGAACGTCGGGCCGAAGCGCTTTCACGCGCCGCCCATCGCGCTTGGCGATCTGCCGCCGTTGCGCGGCGTGGTCCTGTCGCACGATCACTACGATCATCTCGATCGCGAAACCGTGCTTGCGCTTGCCTCGACGACAGCGATCTTTCTCACGCCGCTGGGCGTCGGCGATCGTTTGATCGAATGGGGCATCGATGCCGCAAAAGTGCGTCAGCTCGACTGGTGGCAAAGCGCGCAGATCGACGGCCTGACGTTCACCGCCACGCCCGCGCAGCACTTCTCCGGCCGCAGTCTCTTCGATGGCAACAGCACGCTGTGGGCGTCGTGGGTCATCGTCGACGATGACGTGCGCGTGTTCTTCAGCGGCGACACCGGCTATTTCGACGGCTTCGGGACCATCGGCGAGCGCCTCGGCCCGTTCGACGTCACGCTGATCGAGACCGGCGCGTACGATCCGCAATGGCCGTACGTGCACATGCAGCCCGAGGAGACGGTGCAGGCGCACATCGACTTGCGCGGACGCTGGCTCGTGCCGATTCACAACGGCACGTTCGATCTCGCGATGCATCCGTGGCAAGAACCTTTCGAGCGCGTGACGGGCCTGGCGCTCGCGCGAGGCGTCGCGGTGGCGACACCGCGCATGGGCGAGCGGCTCGATCTCGAAGCGCCGCATCGCGGCGAGCGCTGGTGGCGTGATACCGTCGATGCGCCGAAGCCGGCGTCATCGTGGCGGATGTGCGCGTCGCGGGCCGAGGGCGTTCACGATTGACGTCCGACGAGCTTGCGGATCACATCGACGATGGGCGTCTTGCCTTTGACGATATCTTCGCTACGCCCTTCGAAGTCGATCCATCCGTCGTTGAAACCATCGAGCATCTGAATGCGCGGCATCGGATGCTTCATGCCTTGACTCGCGAACAGTCCTTCCCACGTCTCGCGTTGCACTGCCTGCGCGCGCACCGGCTTGCCGAGCACGGATGAAAACGCAGCCGCGATATCGTTCGGGCTTGTGCGTTGCGGTCCTTCCAGTTCGACGACGCGCATGCCCGTCCATGTTTCCTGCATGAGCTTCGCGGCGAGTTCGCCGATGTCGTCGGTGGCGGTCATCGGAATCGCGCGATCGAGCGGCTGCAGAAACGAATGCACGATGCCTTCGTTGCGCGCCGAATCGACATCCCATGCGCAGTTCTCCATGAACCAGCCCGGCCGCAGAAACGTGACGGGAACAGGCTGCTTGCGAAGCGCTTCTTCGAGCAGCGTGCGCTGCGTCAGAAGATTGATTTGAGCGGCTTGCGCGCCGATCGTCGACAGGCACACGATCCGGCGCGGCCTGGCACGCGCGATGGCCGCGACGATCGCATCGATGACTTCGCGCGCTTCCGGAAAACCCGGCGCGGGATCGAATTCCGGCGGCGGCAGAACGAACACGGCTTGCGCGCCTCCGAAGGCGCGAGCGAGCGCATCGGCATCGGTCATCGTGGCGTGTGCGAGTTCGCAGCCGCGCGCCGACCAAACCGCGCCCTTCCTCTCATCGCGCACGACGGCGCGTACGGGCTTACCCGCTTTCAGCAGCGCGTTTGCGAGCGCACCGCCGACTTGTCCTGTGATTCCCGTGACGACATACATGATCCGGCTCCTTTCTCGTGATGCGTTTGACTTCGACGGATCGAATGTTATGGCGCTGCGTCGCGAAGAAAAATGGCCCGCGCGTCATGAGATTGATGACACCACGTCATAGGTTGAACCTATGCCCGGCACATGAAAGCGATATTTCCGCCCCGCCCGATATTTCTCTAAAGTCGTAATTCACCGGCCCCGCCCGGCAAATGGAGACGACACAATGAAAACAGAGCGCGCCGTCGATATCGTTGCGCCCACATCCGTCGCGGCCCTCGCGGCCACACTCGATCACGATGCCGCCCCACATGAAGGGGATGCCCTTCCGCCGTTGTGGCACTGGATCTTCTTCCGGCCCATTGCAAAACAGTCGCTCATCGCGGAAGACGGTCATCCGAAGAAAGGCGGCTTTCTGCCCGATCTCGGTTTGCCGCGCCGCATGTGGGCCGGCGGACGCCTGCGCTTCCCCGCGCCGGTGATCGTCGGTGAACGCATTACGCGCGAATCGACGATTCTCAATGTCAGCGAGAAGCAAGGACGCACCGGCAAGCTCGGCTTCGTGACAGTCAGGCATCGCATTTACCGCGGCGATGCGACCGCGATCGAGGAAGAGCACGACATCGTGTATCGCGAGCCGGCAGCGCCCGGTGCGCCCGCGCCCGCTCCGGTCGCCGCGCCTCGCGATGCGCAATGGCAACGCGACCTCGTTCCCGACGAGACATTGCTGCTGCGCTATTCGGCGCTCACCTTCAACGCGCATCGCATTCACTACGACAAGCCTTATGTGACGCAAGTCGAAGGTTATCCGGGACTTGTCGTGCATGGGCCGCTCATTGCCACCTTATTGATGGACCTGCTGCGCCGCGAGTTGCCCGACGCGACCGTCATCGACTTCGCATTCAAGGCGCAGCGCCCGTGTTTCGCGGGCAATACGCTGCATCTGTGCGGGCAACCATCGGCGGATGGCAGGACTGTCGAACTCTGGTCGAAGGATCACGAAGGCTGGCTCGGCATGACGGCGCGCGCCACGCTCGGCTGACGATCTCCACACATCCGCAGGCACATCATGATCGAATCGACATCCGACGCTTATCAGGACATTCGTGAGGCCGTGCGCGATCTCTGCGGCCAGTTCACCGGCGAATACTTTCGCAAGATCGACGAAGCACGCGGTTATCCCGAAGCATTCGTCGATGCCCTCACGAAAGCGGGCTGGCTCGCCGCATTGATTCCGCAGGAATACGGCGGCTCGGGTCTGGGGCTTACCGAAGCGTCCGTCATCATGGAAGAGATCAATCGCTCGGGCGGCAATTCGGGCGCGTGTCATGGGCAGATGTACAACATGGGCACGTTGTTGCGTCACGGCTCGACGGAACAGAAGAAACGCTACTTGCCGAAGATCGCATCGGGCGAGTTGCGTCTGCAATCGATGGGCGTGACTGAACCGACCACCGGCACCGACACGACAAAGATCAAAACGACCGCGGAAAGAAAAGGCGATCGTTATGCGATAAACGGCCAGAAGGTGTGGATCTCGCGCGTGCAGCATTCGGATCTGATGATTCTGCTCGCGCGCACGACGCCGATCGCAGACGTGAAGAAGAAGAGCGAAGGCATGTCGATCTTCATCGTCGATTTGCGTGAAGCAATCGGCAATGGCCTCACGGTGCAGCCGATCCTCAACATGGTGAATCACGAAACCAACGAGCTCTTCTTCGACAATCTGGAGATTCCTGCCGAGAATCTCATCGGCGAAGAAGGCATGGGTTTCAAGTACATACTCGATGGCCTAAACGCCGAACGCACGCTGATCGCGGCGGAATGCATCGGCGATGGCTACTGGTTCATCGACAAGGTCACGCAGTATGTGAACGATCGAATCGTGTTCGGGCGTCCCATCGGGCAGAATCAGGGCGTGCAGTTTCCGATTGCGCGCGCGTACGTCAATGTCGAAGCCGCGAACCTGATGCGCTTCAAGGCATGCGAACGCTTCGACGCGCACAAGCCTTGCGGCGCGCAGGCGAACATGGCGAAGCTGCTCGCCGCCGATGCATCGTGGGAAGCGGCCAACGCCTGTCTGCAATATCACGGCGGCTTTGGCTTCGCGGCGGAATACGATGTCGAACGCAAATTCCGCGAGACGCGTCTGTATCAGGTCGCGCCGATTTCGACCAACCTGATTCTCTCTTACGTCGCCGAGCATATCCTCGGCCTGCCGCGTTCGTTCTGAAGGAGGCCGGTCATGCGCCCGCTGCAAGGCATCAAGGTCGTCACGTTCGAGCATGCAATTGCAGCGCCCTTCTGCACGCGTCAGCTCGCCGATCTCGGCGCGCGCGTCATCAAGATCGAGCGTCCAGGCACAGGTGATTTCGCTCGCAACTATGACGAACGTGTGTCGGGACTCGCATCGCATTTCGTGTGGACGAACCGCTCGAAAGAAAGCGTGACGCTCGACGTCAAGCATCCTGAAGCACTCGATGTCGTGCACAAGCTGCTCGCCGATGCCGATGTATTCGTGCAGAATCTCGCGCCCGGCGCGACGCAACGGCTCGGCCTCGATTACGACGCGTTGAAGGAGCGCTATTCGCGGCTCATCGTGTGCGATATCTCCGGCTATGGTTCCGATGGCCCGATGCGCGACAAGAAAGCGTATGACTTGATGATTCAAAGCGAAGCGGGTTTTCTGAGCATCACGGGTTCGGAAGGCGCACCGGCGAAAGCAGGCTGCTCGATCGCAGATATCGCCGCCGGCATGTATGGCTACACGAACATACTCGCGGCGCTCATCGAACGCGGACGCACCGGGCGCGGCAAACGCATCGACATTTCGATGTTCGAAAGCATGGTCGAATGGATGGGCTATCCGCTCTATTACGCGATCGACGGTCAGACGCCGCCGCGCAAGGCGGGCGCATCGCACGCAACGATCTTCCCTTACGGCCCTTTCCCCGCAGGCGATGGCAAGACCGTCATGCTTGGCCTGCAAAACGAGCGCGAGTGGAAGAAGTTTTGCGAAATCGTTCTTCGTATGCCCGAGCTTCAGCGCGACGAGCGCTTCTGTGCAAACAGCCTTCGCGCGCAGCATCGCGACGAGTT
Source organism: Caballeronia sp. ATUFL_F1_KS39 (assembly GCF_023630985.1). Taxonomy (NCBI): domain Bacteria; kingdom Pseudomonadati; phylum Pseudomonadota; class Betaproteobacteria; order Burkholderiales; family Burkholderiaceae; genus Caballeronia; species Caballeronia sp. ATUFL_F1_KS39. The sequence goes on from NZ_JALQDZ010000041.1 coordinate 262,091, forward strand.
GATGCGCCTCATCGTCGATGCATTCGCCTCATTGACGGCCGCACAGGTCATCGAACGGCTTGAAGAAGCGGGCATCGCGAATGCGCGGATGAACGACATGCACGATGTCTGGAAGCATGAACAGCTCGAAGCGCGCAATCGTTGGACACAGGTCGATACGCCCGCCGGCAAGATTCCCGCGCTCTATCCGCCGGGACGCTTCAGCGCCGATGAACCGCGCATGGACGCCGTGCCCGCGCTCGGCGAGCACACGGAATCCGTGTTGCGCGAACTGGGGCTGAATAGCGAAGCCATCGAACGCTTGCGCGCGGCGAAGGCGATCTAGGTTCGTCGCATCGTCACGCCTTGCCAGCGATCGCGGTCAATGTGCTCGGCGATCAACTCGATCAACGTCTCGCGCACGGCGACGGTCGCTGAGTTCATCGGCGCATCGTTGGGCCAGCAAATGCTGGCCGGGCGCCTGATGATCGGATCGACGATTCTGCGCATTTTCGGCAGCAACGCCTCGTTCCATTGCACGATCGCGGACGAAGGCAGAATCGTGCAGGCTCTGCCCGAATGCGCGATAAGCAAAAGCGATGGCAACGAGTCGATATCCGCAACGATGTTCAGCTCGACTTTCTCGCTCGCGAACGTGCGCTCGATCAGCAAGCGCAAGCCATTCGATGCGCCGGGCGCGACGAGTTTCACGCCCGCGAGCTTCGCAAGCGGACATGTCGATGCGCGCGGCGAGATGCCGCCGCCCGGCTCGCCCGCAAGATAAAGCGTTTCGTCGAGCACGGGCAACGCGGTGATGCCGGGTGTATCCGATTCACGAAACAGAATCGCGAGGTCGAGCCGGCCATTGGCAAGCAACTCGTTCAGATAGCCGCTCATGCTTTCGAAGAACTGCAGGCGTATGCCGGGATACCGGTCCTGAATGCGCTCGAACAGGGGCACGGCGAGAACGGATGCCATCGTCGTCGGCAGGCCGACCGCCACGGTGCCGGATTCCGCGCCCGCGCCCTTCGTCACTTCCTGCTTGAGCTGCTCCATTTGCCGCAGCACGACGCGTGCATGCCGATAGAGCGCGTCGCCCTCGGCCGTGGGGGTGACGCCATGATTGCTGCGCAGAAGGAGCGTGACGCCGAGTTCCTCTTCGAGCCGCGCCATTTGCTGGCTGAGCGAAGGCTGTGCCACGTAGAGCTTTTCCGCTGCTTTGCCGAGACTGCCGTAATCGACGATGCTGACGAAGTAGCGAAGCTGGCGAACATCCATATGAGGGTGCGAGGATCGAAGTCAGGGCGCGCTCGTGAGCGTCTGGCGCCGGTCGCCTATTCTATAGCTCGCATCGTCATACGAATCGATTCGCTTCGCTCAGGGCGCATCAATGCCCCGGTCCGTTCGGTTCGATGCAGCTCGACACGAGCGTGCTGTTTGTGCCGGCTTCCGATGCCCGCTATCGCGCAAGCCGATTAAAGCTCATGGCTTGCGTAGCCGCCCTGTTCCTGCCCATGGCGTCCTCCTTCTGCGTTATTCGAAAACGTACGCCGGATAACTTCGATAGCACGCCCGCGACGATTTTAGCCCGGCGATCGCTTGAGACGCATCGACACCGAAAAGCGCTCTGCGGGATGCACCGTCACCGATATCTCGAACGTCGCGCCGCCCGCGTCGAGATAGCGGCGCACGATTTCCAGCGCCGCCGTTCCCGCCTCGACGCGCAGGCGTCTCGCCATCTCCGCCGATACGGCAATGGCACGCACGTCCTGCTGAATTTCGTCGATGCAGCGTCCGTAACGCGCTTCGATCAGCGCGCTGATGAGCGTATCCGGGTTCTCCTTCGCGGCTTGCGCGACGTCCTCGTATTCCGGATCGATATACACATCGGTCCAGCCAACGGGCGGACTGTCCTTGTCGCCGTCGATACGCACGCTCGATATGCGCAGCCACGGCGTGCCTGTGCGCAGCGCAGCGTCTTCGCGAGCTTCGCGGAGGTTTCGATGTGCTGCGTCGACTGCACGACGCTCGATCTCGTTTCGGAAGTGCTGTTCTCGTTCATCAACCTCGTGATGAAGCTCGCGCCGCTCGGCACGTTCGGCGCGGTCGCGTATTCGGTGGGCAGCAACGGCACGGCAGTGCTGATCGCGCTGGCGCAGCTCGTCGTGAGTTTCTATGCGGTGGTCGTACTCTTCATCGTCGTCGTCATGGGCATCATCGCGAAGCTCGCGGGCTTCAGCCTGTGGCGCTTTCTGCGCTACATCAGAGACGAGATCTTCATCGTGCTCGGTACTGCGTCGTCGGAAAGCGCACTGCCGCGTCGTCTGATCAAGCTCGAACGGCTCGGCTGCGCGAAGCAGACGGTCGGACTCGTGCTGCCCACAGGCTATGCGTTCAATCTCGATGGCACGTCGATCTTCATGTCGATGGGCGTCATGTTCATCGCGCATGCTTATGGCGTGCAGATCACGCTGGAACATCAGATCGGCATTCTGCTGCTGATGCTGCTGACGTCCAAAGGCGCAGCCACGGTTTCCGGCGGATCGTTCGTGGTGTTTGCAGCGACCGTCACGTCGACGGGCATGCTTCCCGTCGAAGGACTCGCGTTGATCTTTGGCGTGTACCGCTTCATGTCGATGGCAATCGCGACGTGCAACACCATCGGCAACAGCCTTGCGACGGTCGTCATCGCGAAGTGGTCGCGCACGTTCGATGCGGCCGTCAGCGAACGGCATCTTTATCCGGAGCGCTATCCGGAGATCGCCGAAGCAGACCGGCGGCTCGCGGACGGCAATCTTCTCCCCGAAGACATGAACGACGCGAATCCTCATCCGGACGGTATCCCGCTAAAAACGGCGCGATGATTCTCGCAGCGCGGCAATCGCCGCGCTTTTTTTCACTTCGCTTATCATCGGAAAACCGCGCATCGAACGTGCTGGATGAGCAACCGCAACGGAGGTCGCATGCCACCGCTACGCGCAATCCATCTGCTGCAAACGAAGGAAGGCTCCCGTCTGCATGGCGCCGGGCTCGACCGGTGGCGCCGCTGGGGCCCGTATCTGAGCGAGCGTCAATGGGGCACCGTTCGCGAGGATTACAGCGAATACGGCACGGCGTGGGACTACTTTCCGCACGACCATGCGCGCAGCCGCATGTATCGATGGGGCGAGGACGGTATCGCGGGATTCGGCAACGACCCGCTCGACTGGTGCGTGTCGCTAGCGTTGTGGAACGGCCGCGATCCGATCATCAAGGAGCGGCTTTTCGGTCTCACGAACGAGCAAGGCAATCACGGCGAAGACGTAAAGGAACTGTACTTCTATCTCGACGGCACGCCGACGCATTCGTACATGAAGATGCTGTACAAGTATCCGCACGATGCGTATCCGTATCAGCAACTCATCGACGAGAACAAACGGCGCGGTCCCGATCAGCCCGAATACGAACTGCCCGACACGGGCGTATTCGATTGCGACCGTTACTTCGACGTCTACGTCGAATACGCGAAGCACGCGCCCGATGACATCGTGATGCGCGTGACCGTCGAGAATCGCGCGGACGAAGCCGCGACGCTTCATCTCTTGCCGCAATTCTGGGCGCGCAACCGGTGGGCGTGGTCGAGCAAATGGGGCAAGCCGTCGCTGAAGCTCGAACACGATGCGCGCGAAGGTGCCCGCGTCATCGCGCACAATCCGTCGCATGGCGAGATGGATGTCACGGCTTCTGCGCAAGCGCCGGTCGAATGGATTTTCTGCGAGAACGAGACGAACGTTCGTCGCATATACGGCATCGAAGGCGCGGGGCCGTTCAAGGATGGCTTCAACGACTATCTCGTCGAAGGCGACGAACAGGCGATACGCCGCGATCGCGGCACGCGTTGCGCCGCGCATGTGCATCTGCAACTCTCACCGCATGAAAGTTCCGTGATGTACTTGCGCTGGCGTCCGGCATCGGTTTCGAACGATCCGCCGCTCGACCTGGCCCAGCTTTTCGCGCGTCGCGAAGCGGAAGCCGACGAGTTCTATGCGACGCTGCAACACGATATCGACGATGCCGACGCGCGTCTCGTGCAACGCCAGGCGCTCGCCGGCATGCTATGGACGAAGCAGTATTATCAGTTCGACGTCACGCGCTGGCACGACGGCGATCCGGGCCAGCCCACGCCGCCGAAAGAACGGCGGCATGGCCGCAATGCTGACTGGCGGCACATGTGCAACGGCGACATCGTATCGATGCCGGACAAGTGGGAGTATCCGTGGTACGCATCGTGGGACCTTGCGTTCCATGCGGTCGCGTTCGCGACGATCGATCCCGACTTCGCGAAGAAGCAATTGCTGTTGCTCGTGAAAGAACGCTACATGCATCCGAACGGGCAATTGCCCGCTTATGAATGGGCATTCGGCGATGCGAACCCACCCGTTCACGCATGGGCGACATGGCGCGTGTTCGAGCTCGATCGCGAGATGACCGGCATCGGCGATCACGCGTTCCTCGAGGTCATGTTCCACAAGCTGCTGCTCAACTTCGCGTGGTGGGTCAACCGCAAGGACGCCGACGACCGCAATATCTTTCAGGGCGGATTTCTCGGCCTCGACAACATCGGCATCTTCGATCGCTCGCAGCCGCTGCCGACCGGCGGACGTATCGATCAGGCCGACGGCACCGCATGGATGGCATCCTACGCGCTCGACCTCATGCAGATCGGCCTCGAACTCGCGATGACGAACGAATCGTATGTCGAGATCGCGGTGAAGTTCTTCGAGCACTTCCTGTATATCGCGGAAGCCGTGAGCTGCGGCGAAGTCTGCAATACCGGCCTATGGGACGGCAGCGACGAATTCTTCTACGACGTACTGCATCTGCCGAACGGCGCGCGCGTGCCCATGCGCATTCGATCGATCGTCGGACTGATTCCGCTCTTCGCCGTTCATGTGCTCGAGGAAAGCGTGTACGGCGACTTGCCCGGACTGCGTGAACGCCTCGTATGGTTTCTCGATCATCGGCCGAACCTTGCGAAGCTCGTATCGCGCTGGACCGAGCCTGGCAAAGGCAACACGACTTTGCTTTCGCTCTTGCGCGGACATCGCATGAAAGCGCTGTTGCGCCGCACGCTCGATCAAGCGGAGTTCCTGTCGGACTATGGCGTACGCGCGTTATCCCGCGTGCATTGCGACAAGCCTTATGTGTTCGATCATGATGGCGTGAACGTCTGCATCCGGTACTTGCCCGCGGAATCGGATTCGCGCGTATTCGGCGGCAATTCGAACTGGCGCGGGCCGATCTGGATGCCGGTCAATTACTTGTTGATCGAATCGCTTTACGAGTTTCATCGCTACTACGGCGATGATTTTCGCGTCGAGCATCCGACGGGATCGGGCAAGTTTCATTCGCTGAGCGAAATCGCCGACGATCTCTCACGGCGCATCAGCATGCTCTTTTTGAAAGACGCCGAAGGCAAGCGTCCTGTGATGGCCGCGTATCCGATGCTGCAAGCCGATCCGCGCTCGCAGGATCTCATTCTCTTCCACGAGTACTTTCATGGCGACAACGGGCGCGGTGTCGGTGCGTCGCATCAGACTGGATGGAGCGGGCTCGTTGCGCTGCTGCTGCAACCGCGTCTGATGAAGTTATCGCACGTGGGGCCGGAAGCGCCCGTCATGGCCGTGCGTCTGCATGAAGAAGCGAGCGCCGAGATGGGACGCTAGCGCGTCATGAAGCATTCGACTTCGAATGCGTAGCTGCCGAAACAGAAGCCGCCTGTCCGTCGCTTTCGACGACACATTTTTCTGGTGCACGGGGTACCGCCGGAACGTTTGTACCTTGCGGATGCGGACGATGAAAACATTCTCGTGGATCTGATTTTCGCGCTGGAAATTCTGGCGCTCGCCTATACTTGAATCGTCGGTTCGCGTGTTTCTTTCATGTCCCCAGAGAACCGGAGGACGTCATCATGTTCAACCATCTGCTGGTTCCCACTGACGGGTCCGCGCTCTCCGAAGCGGCTGTCCGCATGGCGGTCTCGCTCGCCAAAGAGAACAGTGCGCGCATCACCGGTCTTTATATGGTACGGCCATTTCATATGACCGTTTATAGCGCCGAGATGGTCGGCGCGAGTCAGGATGAGGCGCACGCCGCAGATCAGGCCCGCGCGCGGCAATATCTCGAGAATCTGCGAAGTATCGCCGCCCAGGCCGGCGTCGCTTGCGATACGGAAGCGCCGACGGGCGCGCATCCGTATGAGGCGATTCTCGATACGGCGAAGGCGCGGCACTGCGATCTCATCGTGATGGCGTCGCATGGGCACGGCGGAATTCGCGGGCTATTGCTCGGGAGTGAAACGCAGAAAGTGCTTACGCATAGTCATTTGCCGATTCTGGTGGTGAGGCCGCCGGAGTGATGCGTCCGTCGTCCTACCGCTCCAGATTCCCGAAACAGACATACTTCGCTTCGAGATACTCCTCGACTCCCGACGATGCCCCTTCGCGCCCCATGCCCGATTCCTTGATCCCGCCGAAGGGCGCAACTTCGTTGAACACGAGGCTGTCATTCACGCCGACGACGCCGCATTCGAGCGCTTCCATGACGCGGAATGCGCGGCTGATATCGGCGGTATAGAAGTACGCCGCGAGCCCCGTGCGTGTATCGTTCGCGAGCGTGACGACGTCGTCCTCGTCCCTGAACGGCAGCACGCTGGCAATCGGGCCGAGCACTTCGTCGCCGCATACGCTCATCGACGGATCGACGTTCGTCAGCACCGTCGGCCTGAAGAAGTTCGATCCCGGCGCGACGCGCGAGCCGCCCGCTGCGATCTTCGCGCCGAGCCTGACCGCTTCGTCGACGAGACTTTCGATGCGCGTCACCGCCGCATCGCCGATAAGCGGGCCGATCTGCGCGCCCTCGTCCAGCCCGTCGCTCACTTTCAGCAACGCGACCTTGGACACGAGCTTCGCGACGAAAGTCTCGTACACGTCCTCATGCACGAAGAAGCGGTTCGCGCACATCGCCGCCTGCCCCGAATGACGAAACCGCGCATCGAGCGCGCCCTTCACGGCGAGGTCGATGTCCGCGTCGTCGAACACGATAAACGGACAGTTCGCCCCCAGTTCGAGCGACATCTTCTTCACGGTAGGCGCGCATAAAGTCATCAGCCGCTTGCCTTCCTCGATGGAACCGGTGAACGATACTTTCCTCACGTCGGGGCTCGCAAGCAGCGTGCTGCGAACCGGTTCGCCCTCGCCCGTCAACACGGAGAGCACGCCGCGCGGCAAGCCCGCGTTCTCGCCGAGCACGCACAGCGCGAGCGCGGAGAATGGCGTCTGCGGATCGGGGTGATGGATGACCGTGCAGCCCGCCGCGAGCGCAGCGCGACGCGTCGCGCAACCATCGACGAAGGAAAGGTCCATGACGTGATCGCGCCGCACACGCCAATCGGCTGATGCAGCACACGTATGCGTTGATTGCGTCGCGGCGCGGGAATGTTGTCGCCGTAAATGCGGCGCGCTTCCTCGGCGAACCAGTCGAGATAATTCGCGGCCTGCGTGATTTCGGAGCGCGCTTCGTGCAGCGGCTTGCCTTGTTCGCGGCAGAGGATGATGGCGAGATCGTCGCGATGATGTTCGACGAGGCGCGCCCACTCTCTCAGCACCGACGCGCGCTCGCGACTGCTCCAGCTGCGCCAGTCCTGCAGCGCCGCGTGCGCGCACTGGATGGCCTCCGTCACCTGCTCGTCCGTGACCTGCGGCACCGAGCCGATGATTTCTTTAGTGGATGGATTGATGACAGACACGCGCGGCAGCGAAGTATTGTCGATCCACGCGCCGCCGATATACGCCGATTGTTCGAAAAGACTGGGACACTGCAGTTCCATGGCTCGCTCCAATGCGTTGGCGCTTCGTGCAATCAGGTGCATCGAGCTTAACGCATTTTCCACTCGCCATTCGGACGCGCGCGGCATCCCGGGTATACGAATACTGCGCGCGCCGCTCACTCAACATCACATCAATGGCTCGCGCCCTCCACCGCGCCGATGCCCGTTTCGGAGCGCACGGTCTGCGCTTCGAAGCCTGCTTTATCGACACGCGCACGCGCCGATTGATCGGTTACGGAGAAGAGCCAGATGCCGATGAAACCGATCGCCATCGAGAACAGCGCAGGCGATGCATACGGGAACGGCGCATCCGCGTAGTGGAACACATCGACCCATACGGCTTTGGACAGGACCGTCATCACGACCGCCGAAAGCAGGCCGAGAAAGCCGCCGATTGCCGCGCCGCGCGTCGTGCAGCCGCGCCACAGGACCGACATGAAGAGCACCGGAAAGTTGGCGGACGCCGCGACCGCGAACGCGAGCGACACCATGAACGCGATGTTCTGCTTCTCGAACACGATGCCGAGCACGACCGCGACGATGCCGAGCACGATCGTCGTGATGCGCGACACCTTCAGTTCGCTCTTGCTGGACGCCTTGCCCTTCTTGAACACGGTCGCATAGAGATCGTGCGACACCGCCGATGCACCCGCGAGCGTCAGGCCCGCCACCACTGCGAGGATAGTTGCAAACGCAACTGCCGAGATGAAGCCGAGGAACACGTTGCCGCCGACCGCGCTCGCGAGATGCACCGCCGCCATGTTCGTGCCGCCGAGCAGCTTGCCGCCCGCATCCTTGAACATCGGATTGGTGCTCACCAGCACGATCGCGCCGAAGCCGATGATGAACGTGAGTATGTAGAAGTAGCCGATCCACGTCGTCGCCCAGAACACCGACTTGCGCGCTTCCTTCGCGTTGGGCACGGTGAAGAAACGCATCAAGATATGCGGCAGACCGGCCGTACCGAACATGAGCGCGATGCCGAACGAGATCGCCGAAATCGGATCCTTGATGAAGTTGCCCGGACCCATGATCGACGCCTTCTTCTCGTGCACGTCGACGGCCTTCGCGAAGAGCGCCTCGGGGCTGAAGTGGAATTGCCACAGCACCATGAACGCCATGAACGATGCACCCGCAAGCAGCAAACACGCCTTGATGATCTGCACCCACGTCGTCGCGGTCATGCCGCCGAAGAGCACGTACACCATCATCAGCGCGCCGACGATCACGACCGCGATCCAGTATTCGAGCCCGAACAGCAGCTTGATGAGCTGTCCCGCGCCGACCATCTGCGCGATCAGATAGAACGCGACGACGACGAGCGTGCCCGATGCAGCGAACGCGCGAATCGGCGTCTGCTTGAAGCGGTACGCGGCGACATCGGCGAATGTGAAGCGGCCGAGATTGCGCAGACGCTCCGCCATCAGGAACGTGATGATCGGCCAGCCGACGAGAAAGCCGATCGAATAGATCAGCCCGTCATAGCCATTGCTATAAACCGCCGCCGAAATGCCGAGAAACGACGCCGCCGACATGAAGTCGCCCGCGATCGCAAGACCGTTCTGAAAGCCCGTGATGCCGCCGCCCGCCGTGTAGAACTCGGCCGCGGAACGCGTCTTCTTCGCGGCCCATTTGGTGATGAAGAGCGTCGCGATCACGAACGCGATGAACATGCAGATCGCGGTCCAGTTGGTCGCCTGCTTGACCGCCTGACCGAGATCGCCGCCTGCTGCAAATGAACTCGCGGACGCCGCGAAAAGCGCGCCCGCCGTGACGATGCGTTGCGGCTTCATGCGGCCTCCCGCTTGATCTTGTCGGTGAGTTCGTCGTACGTGCTGTTGGCGTGGCGCACATACAGCCCCGTGATGACGACCGTGAACACGATCACGAACAGGCCGATCGGCATGCCCCATGTCATGACGCCCGCGCCCATCTTCGCGGCGAGCAGATCCTTGTTGAATGCGATGAGCAGCACATAGCCGTAATAGACGATCAGCACGAGTGCCGTCAGCGTCCAGCCGAGCTTCGAGCGCTTTCGCACCAGTTCGCCGTAAGCGGCGCTCGACTTTATTTTCTCTACGATCTTCAGATCCATTTCCGTCGTCTCCTGCATGAATGCCTCGTTTACGATGCGCTGGAGACTAAGGTAAAAGCGTCCGCTTACCCGTTTCTTACGTGAAGCGTTTTCTTTCGACGGGGTTTACGCGAAGCATCGTCCATTGCTATGCACCCGATAGGCGATCCATCGTTCGCCCGGGCAGCGTCGTCGCGCTGTCGTCTTTGAGGCTCACGCCCGTCAGCTTGCGCGTGCGCGCTTCGTTCAGCAGCCACGCGAGCTTGAACGCGGCCGCGTCGTAAGCAAGTCCTTCAGGACGCACGTTCGAAATGCAGTTGCGCTCCGCATCGCTGCGGCCCTGCACGGGATCGTAAGTCACATACACGCCGAGGCTCGCGGGCGAACTGAGCCCCGGCCTCTCACCGATCAGCACCGCGACGATGCGCGCCCTCAATATCGCGCCGATGCAATCGCCGAGCGCGACGCGCGCCTGAGTCGCGACGACGACCGGACCGATGCGCCATCCGTCGAGCCGCGCGATCGTTCTTTCGATGAGCGGTATCGCGTGCGTCGCCGCTGCGTTCGACGACAGTCCATCGGCGATGACGAACACGACATCCGCGTCCGTCGCGTGGGTCGCGAGACTCGCGGCGCTGTCGTCGCTCAGCATGCGGCCAAGATCCGGACGACGGAGATAAACATCGCGTGCCGAAGCGGCGCTGCATACCGAAGCACATGCGAATCGCCTCGAGGCCAGTTCTTCCAGCAACAACGAGACATCGAGCGGCCGATGCACCGCATCGCGCGCCTGCGCATGCGCGAGATTGAACGCGAGCAGCGGCGCGGTCGGCACGCTGTTGCCCGCGCGTCCCAGCGCGATGCGCGCATCGGTGAAACGGCGCAGCGCTTTCCACGGATTCCGGCTGACGCTCATCACGCCCTCATCCAGTCGTTCAGCGCGGGCCACTCGGCGCGCGTCTGAAGCATGCCGCGCGCATTCGTGATCTGAATCGCGCGCAGCCACGCTTCGAACTCCGGCGCGCGTTTCAGACCGAGCACGTCGCGCACATACAGCGCGTCATGAAACGACGTGCTCTGATAGTTCAGCATGACATCGTCTGCGCCGGGCACGCCCATGATGAAGTTCACGTTGGCCGCGCCGAGCAGCGTAAGCAGATTGTCCATGTCGTCCTGATCGGCTTCGGCGTGATTCGTGTAGCAGACGTCGCAACCCATCGGCACGCCGAGCAGCTTCGCGCAGAAATGATCTTCGAGTCCGGCGCGAGTGATCTGCTTGCCGTCGTACAGGTATTCCGGACCGATGAAGCCGACCACGGTATTCACGAGAAACGGATCGAACTTGCGCGCGACCGCATAGGCGCGCGCTTCGCAAGTCTGCTGATCGACGCCATGATGCGCGTTCGCCGACAACGCGCTGCCCTGTCCCGTCTCGAAGTACATCAGGTTCTCGCCGACCGTCCCGCGCTTCAGCGACAAACCCGCTTCATACGCTTCCTGCAACAACGCGAGCGAGATGCCGAACGACGCATTCGCCTTTTGGGTGCCCGCGATCGACTGGAACACGAGATCGACCGGTGCGCCGTGTTCGATCGCCGCAAGCGTGTTGGTCACGTGTGTCAGCACGCAGGTTTGCGTCGGCACGTCGTAGCGTTCGCGGAACGCGTCCATCATCGCGAGCAATTTGCCGATGGCCTGCGGCGAGTCGGATGCGGGATTGATGCCGATCATCGCGTCGCCGCAGCCGTACATGAGGCCATCGATCATCGAAGCGGCGATGCCTTGCACATCGTCGGTCGGATGATTCGGCTGCAGGCGCACCGACATGTGCCCCGGCAATCCCACGGTATTCCTGAAACGCGTGACGACCGGACGCTTCTTCGCCGCGAGAATGAGATCCTGATTGCGCATCAGCTTCGATACGGCCGCGACCATCTCGGGCGTCAATCCTTGCGATACGGCGACGAGCGCGGCGGTATCCGTCGTATCGGCGAGCAGCCATTCGCGGAACTCGCCGACCGTCAGATGCGACACGACGGCGAACGCCTCCCGCGAATGTTCATCGATGATGAGGCGCGTCACTTCATCGTCCTCATACGGAATCAACGCTTCTTCGATGAACGCGCGCAACGGCACCCTCGACAGCGCCAACTTCGCCGCCGCGCGCTCTTCTTCCGTCGCGGCGGCGATGCCCGCGAGTTCGTCGCCGGAACGTCGCGAACTCGCTTTCGCCAATAGCGTCTTGAGATCGTCGAAACGATACGTCCGAACGCCTACGGTTTCGCTGAAGCTCATACGCCGCTTCCGCCGACCGTCCTCAAACTCTTCCATTGCCCTTGCTCGACCTGAAAGAGCGTGTATGGAGGCTTGATGAGATCGCCATATGGATCGAACGAAATCTTGCCGGTCACGCCAGTGACGTTGACCTTCGCGAGCGCATCCACGATCTTGCCGCGATCGAGCGAGTTCGCATCGTGAATGGCCTTGATCATCGCGAGCGCTGCATCGTAGGCGAATGGCGCATATAGTTCGACATCCTGATTGAATCGCGCCTTGTAGCGCTTGCCGAACTCCTGCGCGGAAGGCAGCTTGTCGAGCGCGGGACCGGGCTCGAGGTCCTGCGTGCCGTTGCCCGATGTGCCCGCGATCTGCAGGAACGCGTTGCTCTTCAGTGCGCCCGCGCCGAAGAGCTGCGTCGTCATGCCGAGCGAGCGCATCTGCTTGACGAGCATCGCGCCTTGTTCATCGAGTCCGCCGAAGAAGATCAGATCGACGTTCTGGCTCTTCATCGTCGTGAGAATCGCGCGGAAATCGACGGCCTTGTCGTTCGTGTATTCGCGCGCGACGACCTTGCCGTTGGCTTCCTTCACGCCCTTCTCGAAGGCATCGGCGAGACCTTGCCCGAACGCCGTGCGATCGTCGATGATGCCGATGCGCTTCGGCTTCATCTGCTCGACGACGAAGCGCCCCGCCACCACGCCGCCCACGCCATCGTGGCCCATCGTGCGGAACACGTTCTTGAAGCCCTGTTTCGTGAGTTGCGGATTCGTCGAGCCGGGCGTGATCATCGCGACATTCGCCTGGTGATAGACGGTCGATGCCGGAATGCTGCATCCCGAGTTGTAATGCCCGATCACGCCGACGATGCCGCTATCCACCGCTTTCTGCGCGACCTGAATCGCGACGCGCGGATCGGCCTGATCGTCGTACACCTCCAGTTCGAACTTGACGGGCTTGCCGCCGACGATGGGATGCTTCGCGTTCTCTTCGTCGATCGCGAGTTGCGCGCCGTACTGCAAGTCCTTGCCGACGCGCGCAACCGGCCCGGTCAACGGTCCGACGAACGCGATCTTCACGACCTCGGGATCGGCGGCCCACGACATCGGCATGTACGCGGCAAGCACGCCCGCGGTCACGCCCGAAAGAAAGATACGGCGATTCATGTTCATGCTCCTCAGTGAAAACGCGACGCGCGATAACTCGCGAGATCGAGTGGCGGCGAACGTCGCGCGATGAGATCGGCGACGATGCGTCCGCTCACGCCCGCGAGCGTCAAGCCAAGATGCTGATGCCCGAACGCATACACGACGCGCTCGCTCGCCTTCGATGCGCCGATGACCGGCACGCCGTCCGGCAGCGTCGGACGAAAGCCCAGCCATTCGCGATCGGGCGTGCCGAGCGCGGGCAACGCGCGCTTCGACGATACGGTGACGAGATCGAGCAGCGCGCGATTGCGCTCCTCGATGAAACCCGCGAGTTCGACGGTGCCCGCGACGCGAATGCCATCGCTCATCGGCGTCATGTAGAAGCCGCGCTCCGCCCAGCCGCACGGCCGCGATATGAGGTTCGATGCCGACGCATAACGGATGTGGTAGCCGCGCTCGGTATCGAGCGGCACGCGATCGCCACATTGCTGCGCGAATTCGCGCGAACGCGCGCCCGTCGCGACGACGACATGATCGAAGCGGCGCGCATCGCCCTCGACGCGCAACGCGACGTCCTGCACGCCCGGCTCCATCGCGTCGACCTTCTTGCGTTCGAGTTGCGCGCCACGGGCGGCGAGCCGCTCGTGCAAGGCCTGAAGAAAGCCCGCCGGATCGCTGAAATGCCAGCTATCGCGAAACAGCACGCCGCGCGCGAAAATCGGCGCGAGTTGCGGTTCGAGTTCGCGGATCGCGCCGCTGTCGAGCACATCGAAGCCGACGCCAAGCCTCTCGCGCAATGCCAGCGAATCGCGCGACGCGTCGAACGAAGCCGCGCTCGAATACAGATAAAGGCATTCGCGCGGCTTGACGAAGCGCTTCAAGGCATCGTCGTCGAGCAAGGGTGCATAGCCTTCCTGCGCACGCGACAACAACGCGGCCAGCGCCTGCGCGCTCGCTTCGAAATTCTTTTGTCGCGAGCTCATCAGAAAGCGCGCGAGCCACGGCGCGAGTTGCGGCAGATAACGCCAGCGCAATCTGAACGGACTATCGTTCGAGAAGAGAAAGCGCGGAATATCGCGGAATACGGACGGATTGTTCACCGGCACGCATCCGTATGGCGCGAACGTGCCCGCGTTGCCGAACGACGCGCCCTGCGCCACGCCCGACGGATCGAACAGCGTCACGCTGTGACCGTCGCGCGTAAGCCAGGCCGCGCTCGCCATGCCGATGAACCCCGCGCCGATGATCGCCACGTTCGACATCAGTCCTGCCCCTTCCATGCGAGCCGATTGTCTTGCGACAGGAAGCCCGTCGCCGATTCGCTCTCTTCATGACGATGATGATGCTTCGCGGCGAAGAAGTACGCCGCCGATGCGGCCGCGAGGCTCGCGAGACTCGCCATCAGTTGCGGGCGCAGTTCGTGGTCCGCGCCCATGGCCGCAAGCACACCGACGATCGCGATCACGACGGCATACGACAGCCACGGGAAGAGCCACATCTTCAGCGTGAGACGCTCGGGCGCTTCGCGTTGAATGCGTCGGCGAATGCGGATTTGCGCCAGCGCCGTCGCGAGATAGACGAACAGCATCACCGCGCCCGATGCGTTCACGAGAAACAGGAACACGCCCTGCGGCGACACGATCGCGGCGACGATCGCCACATAACCGACGACGCTCGACAGCACCACCGCGAGACGCGGCACCTTGTTCGGCGTGAGCTCGAGCAGCGACTTCGGCGCATCGCCGCGTTCGGCGAGACGGAACAGAATGCGCGACGACACGTACAGGCCCGAGTTCAGCGCGGACAGCACGGCGACGAGCACGATCGCGTTCATGATGTCGGCGGCGTAGGGAATGCGCATCGTCTCCAGCGCGGCGACGAACGGCGAGTGGCCCGTCATGATGCTGCCCCACGGCACGATGCACGCGATCAGGAACAGCGAGCCGACATAGAACGTGATGACGCGCAGGATGACCGAGCGCGTCATCGCGGCGACGCTTTTCGCGGGATCGTCGGATTCGGCCGCGGCGATGGTCGCGATTTCCGCGCCGCCGACCGCGAAGATGACGGTCGGCACGGCGGCGAACACGGACATCGCGCCGAACGGCAGGAAGCCGCGATTGCCGGTGAGATGCGCCACGGCGCTGCCCGCGTGCCCGAAGCCGAGCAGATAGCCCGCGCCGATGGCGAGGAACACGATGATCGCCGCGACCTTGATCGACGCGAACCAGAACTCGAATTCGCCGTACGACTTGACCGAAAGCAGATTGATGACGGTCATCACGGACAGCAGCACGAGGCCGATGACCCAAACCGGCGCGGGTATCCAGCGCTGCAATATCGCCGCGCCGGCGACCGCTTCGACCGCGACGACGATCACCCAGAAATACCAGTACAGCCAGCCGCTCGTGAAGCCGGCCCAGTTGCCGAGGCCGATGCGCGCATATTCGGTGAACGAGCCGACGCCGGGCACGGCGAGCGCCATTTCGCCGAGCATGCGCATGACCATCAGCACCACGATGCCGGCGACGAGATACGACACGCACGCCGCCGGACCGACGGTCGCGAGCGTCGCGCTGCTGCCGACGAACAGCCCCGCGCCGATGATGCCGCCGAGCGCGATCATCGTGACGTGCCGCTGACGCAGCGCGGAGCCTAGCTTGGGTTGCGAGGTTTCAGGCAAGGACATCGGGGAATCTCCTGCGGACAAAGATCGGATGAATCGGGAAGCGCGGGATGAGACACGCACCAGACAAACTCTGATCCTAGAATCACACAATATTTTTTTGTGTGCAATTAAAAGCGTGGTTGTGTGGTCCCGGGATTTTCCCTGAGTGAAGGATGGAGCGGCACTTGCAGAGGCGTTTCAGCTCTCATACAGACATTGCGTCGGTGATGCGCTGAGTTAGAATCGGCAGACTTCCGCACAAATCGCGGACAAAGCAATGTTTGTATGGAGACACAGATTCATGGCTTCCGACAAGGATCAGACGCTGAGCGCAAACGGCGAAGCCGACGGCACGACGAAGCGATCGACCTATATCGAGGTGTCGAGCTCCATCGAGAAGGAAATCCGCAGCGGCATGTATCCGCCGGGCAGCCGTCTGCCGCCGCAGCGGCAACTGGCGAGCGAACTGGGCATCAACGTGTCGACGGTGTCGCGCGCGTACAAGGAGTTGCAGCTGCGCGGCCTCGTGATCGGCAGCAAGCGGCGCGGCTCGCTCGTCACGGGAGGCGCGATGCCGAGCGTCGAGATGCCGCCCGCGAGCACGGGCAGCTCGGTCATCGATCTGACGGTGAACCGGCCCGCGACCGGCGAATTCCTCGCGTGCCTCGCGCGCACAATGGGCGAACTGCCGCGCGATCCGCGCTTTGCGCAATTGCAGGAATATCAGCCGCCGCAGGGGCCGTCATGGGCGCGCGCGGCCGGTGCGCGCTGGATGAGCGCGCCGGGTTTCGCGCCGACGCCGGATCAGGTCGTCGTGACGAGCGGCGCGCAGCACGGGCTGTATGCGGTCCTCAACAGTCTGATCGGCACGGACGGCGTGATTCTCGCGGATCAGCTCACGTATTACGGGCTGAAGGCGCTCGCGCCCGTCTTCCAGTTCGAGATCGTGGGCATTCCGAGCGACCGCGACGGCTTGCTGATCGACGAAGTCGAGCGCGTGTGCAGGCGCGTGCCGGCGAAGGCGATTTTCACGGTGCCGAATCTGCAGAATCCCACGGTCACGACGATGAGCCTGGAACGGCGCATGGCGCTCGTCGATGTCGCGCGGCGGCATGGCGTCGCGATCATCGAGGACGACGTGTACGGGCCGCTCGTCGCGCAGCGTCTGCCGACGCTCGCGAGTCTGTGCCCCGAACTGACGTATCACATCTCGGCGACGTCGAAGATCCTAGCGCCCGGCTTGCGGCTCGGTTATCTGCTAAGCCCGCAGGACAACGCCGCGCTATGTGCGGAGGCCGTGCGTACGACGGCGTGGATGCCCGCGCCGCTGTCGATGCTGATCGCGACCGTCTGGATCGAGGACGGCACCGCGCAGCACATCATGAATGCGCAGCTCGCGGAAATCCGCGCGCGGCATGATCTCGCGCGCGAGTTGCTGCCGCAGGAATTCCTGCAATCGGATCCGGCGTGCATGTTCGTGTGGTTGAAGCTGCCGCTGCCGTGGCGCGCGGACGATTTCGCCGCGAATGCGAAGGCGCGCGGCGTCGTGGTAATGCCCTCGTCGGCGTTCGCGGTCGACCGGTCGGAAATCGAGCATGGGGTGCGCGTGAATCTCGCGTGCGCGGAAAGCCGGGATCAGCTCGTCAGCGGATTGCGGATGCTGGCGGGAACGTTGAGGGACCGGCCGCGGGCGCTGTTCGGGCATTTGTGATTCCGACTCGCCGCCGGAAAGCGCACGGCGGCGGCGTCACGGCGCCCAAGTCAGGACATCGACATTTCGGTTCGGCGTTGCATTTATCGTCACGATGAATCCGACGGCTCGCTAAGCCATCCATACCTTCCCCGCCGATTCAGCACGCCAGTTCAGTAATTGCTGCGCATCCCGATCCACACCATTCAGTCAAAATGCCGATAAACGCTATGGCGTTTTCATCCGAGTTCAGCTATTAGTAGACTCGTCACGCACGTCACGCCACTCGGTGGCGAACCAAGAGCATCTCTCTGGCTATAACTCGACCGTCAAAACCGGAGGCAGCTACGCCACATTACAAGCATCAGGCTCGCGCTCGCTGACGTCGCCCTAAGTCCTGTCCCGCGCGATTTCATCGCATGGCGCAGGCGCACCGGAAATGCGCACGCTTTCCGGGCGCATCCGCCTAAACGCACACCGCGAGCATTGTCGTGGCGAGGCGCTCTGTTGGCGCGTTCGCTCATCAACGATCGGCCATCCCAACGGGGGAGGCGCCCATGGCGTTCGTGTCGGAACACGTACTGGACTGCTGCTCGTTCGCTCCACCTTCGCGCTCCATGCGCGCGCTGCGCGTGGGCGCGATCGCCGCGCTCGCGTCGCTCTCGCTCGCAGCGTGCAAGAAGCCGGCGCCGCCAGCGCAGAAGCCCGCCGTCGATGTCACCGCCGTGACTGTCACGGCGCAATCGACGCCCGTCGACTTCGAATTCACCGCGCAGACGCAAAGCTCGCGCGAGGTCGAAATCCGCGCGCGCGTCGACGGCTTCCTCGAAAAGCGCATGTACACCGAAGGCGCGCTCGTCTCGGCCAATCAGGTCATGTTCCTCATGGACAAACGGCCGTTCGAGGCCGCGCTGCAGACGGCCAAAGGCTCGCTCGCGCAACAGCAGGCGCGGCTGCTCGTCACGCAGCAGAATCTCGCGCGCGTGAAGCCGCTCGCCGCGATGAACGCATTGAGCAAGAAGGATCTCGATGACGCCATCGGCAACGAAAAGAGCGCCGAGGCCGCCGTCATCGCCGCGAAAGGCGAAGTGCAGACCGCCGAACTGAATCTCAGCTACACGACGATCCGCTCGCCGCTCAAGGGCCTGTCCAGTTTCGCGCGCATCCAGGAAGGCAGCTACGTGACGCCGACGCAGGGCGGCCTGCTCACCTACGTCTACCAGCTCGATCCGATGTGGGTGAACTTCAGCATCTCGGAGAACGAACTGCTGGGCTATCGCGAGCAGATCAAGAAAGGCGAACTGCGCTTTCCGCCCGACAACAAGTTCGATGTGACCGTCATCCAGGCCGACGGCTCCGTCTTTCCGCAAACCGGTCGCATCGACTTCACGAATCCGGCGTTCAGCACGGAGACGGGCACGTTCCTCGTGCGCGCGGTGTTCGCGAATCCGCAAGGCACGTTGCGACCGGGACAGTTCGTCAAGGCGCGCGTGGCGGGCGCGGTGCGACCCAACGCGATTCTCGTGCCGCAACGCGCCGTGCTGCAGGGCGCGAAGAGTCACTTCGTGTGGGTGCTCGACGAACAGTCGAAGCCGCATCAGCGCGTCGTCGAAGTCGGCGAATGGCACGGCGACGACTGGTTCATCACGAACGGCCTGAAGGCGGGCGAACGCGTCATCGTCGATGGCGCGATACGCGTCGGCGCGGATACGCAGGTTCGCGTCGTCGCCGCACCGGCCGCGGGCGGCGCGGCGGCATCGGGCGCGCAGGAGGCGTCGCTCGGAGACGCGAAGAACGCAAGCGGCGGGACCGAAAAGTGAAGTGATTTGATCTGACGACAAGCACGTCGCGCGGAAGAGGCCAATGAACATTTCACATTTCTGCATTGACCGTCCGATTTTCGCGTCGGTCATTTCGATCATCATCACGCTGGGCGGCGCGCTGACCATGCTCGCGCTGCCCACCGCGCAGTATCCCGACATCACGCCGCCGCAGATCACGATCTCCGCGACTTATCCGGGCGCGAGCGCGGATGTGGTCGCGAACAACGTCGCCGCGCCGATCGAGCAGCAGGTCAACGGCGCGGACAACATGATCTACATGAGCTCGTCCAGCTCGTCGACGGGCAATCTCACGATCAACGCGTACTTCCAGATCGGCACGAATCCGGAACTCGCACAGGTCGACGTGCAGAACCGCGTGAACCTCGCGCTGCCGCAACTGCCGCAGTCGGTGACGGCGCAGGGCGTGCAGGTGCAGAAGAAGTCGCAGGCGTTCATGATGGTCATCGCCATCTATTCGCCCGACGAGCGTTATGACGCGACGTATATCGCGAACTACGCGAACGTGTACGTCCTCGACGCGTTGAAGCGCATTCCGGGCGCGAACCAGAGCGCGATCTTCGGCACGCCCGATTACGCGATGCGCATCTGGCTCAAGCCCGACCGCATGGCGCAGCTCGGCATCACCGCCGCCGACGTGCAACGCGCCGTCGCCAATCAGAACCAGCAGTTCGCGGTCGGCCGTCTCGGGCAATCGCCGACTGGCGCGCCCGTCGAACAGTCCTTCGCGGTGACGACGACGGGCCGCCTCACCGAGCCTGCCGAGTTCGAGAACATCATCATCCGCGCGCAATCGGGCGGCGCGGCGATCGTGCGTCTGAAAGACGTGGGACGCGCGGAGCTGGGACAAAAAGACTATTCGATCCGCAGCCGCTTTCAGGGCAAATCGGCGACGGTGCTCGCGGTGTATCAGCAGCCTGGCGCGAACGCGCTCGATGTGTCCAAGCAGGTGCGCGCGTCGCTCGCGGAAATGAAGAAGACGTTCCCGCAGGGCATCGACTACGAAATCGCGATGGACACGACGGAGTTCACGCGCGCGTCCATCTCCGATGTGGTGCATACGTTCTTCGAAGCGGTCGTGCTGGTCGTGATCGTCGTGTTCGTGTTCCTGCAAAGCCTGCGCGCGACGCTCATTCCGGTGCTCGCGGTGCCGGTGTCGATTGTCGGCACGTTCATGGGCATGGAAGCGCTCGGCTTCTCCATCAACATGTTGACGCTGTTCGGCATGGTGCTTGCCATCGGCATTGTCGTGGACGATGCGATCGTCGTGATCGAGAACGTCGAGCGCAACATGACGGTGCACAAGCTCGATCCGAAGACCGCCGCGAAGAAGGCGATGGACGAAGTGGCCGGGCCGGTCGTCGCCATCGTGCTCGTGCTGTGCGCGGTGTTCGTGCCGGTGGCGTTCCTCTCCGGCATCACGGGGCAGATGTACAAGCAGTTCGCCATCACGATCGCGATATCGGTGGTGATATCGGGCCTCGTCGCGCTGACCTTGTCGCCCGCCCTCGCCTCCTTGCTGCTCAAGCCGGGACATCACGAGAAAAAGGGCTTTTTCCGCTGGTTCGACAATCAATTCGCGCGCATGACGCGGGGCTACACGCACCTCGTGCGGCTCGTCATCAAGCGTTTCGCGATCGCGCTGCTGCTCTTTGTCGGCATGATCGCGCTCGCCGTCATGATGATGCGCGACATTCCGACGGCGTTCCTGCCGCCCGAGGATCAGGGCTATCTGCTCGGCGCCGTCATCATGCCCGATGCCGCGTCGCTCGACCGCACCGGCGCCGTGTCCGACCGCGTGACCGAATACTTCATGAAACAGCCGGCGGTCGGCAGCATCACAACGGTCGATGGCTTCTCCATTCTCGACAGCCAGAACAAGAACAATTCGTCGACGTTCTTCGTCGGCTTCAAGAGTTTCGAGGATCGCTATACGTCGGCGAATATCCGCACGCAGAACGCGCGCGCCGTGCTCGTCGATGCTTACAAGCATCTCTCGCAGATTCGGGAGGGCATCGTGGTGCCGCTGAATCCGCCGTCGATTCCGGGCCTCGGCACGACGGGCGGCACCGAAATGTGGATTCAGAGCAAGGGCGACGCGACCATCGCGCAGTTCGCCGGAATCGTCGACGATTTCGTCGCGAAGGCGAAAGCGCGGCCGGAACTGACGGGCGTGACGAGCACGTTCAACGCGTCGTCGCAGCAACTGCTCGCCAACGTCGACCGCGACAAGGCCGAAACGCTCGGCGTGCCCGTCGAGGACGTCTACAGCGCGATGCAGACGATGTTCGGCTCGCTGTACGTGTCGCAGTTCAATCGATCGAGCCGCCTGTGGCAGGTGATTCTCCAAGCGGAGCCGCAGTATCGGCTGAAGCCCGACGATCTGACGCAGATTTTCGTGAAGAGCAAGAGCGGCGAGATGGTGCCGCTCAAGTCCGTGGTCAATACGAAGTACGTGACCGGTCCCGATCTCATCACGCGCTTCAACAACTTCCCCGCGGTGAAGATCACGGCGAACGCCGCGCCGGGCTACGCGTCGGGGCAAGTGATCGCGGCGCTGGAAGACATCGCGAAGGACTTGCCGAGCGATTACGGCATCGGCTGGAGCGGCGAGGCTTACGAGGCGAAACAGTCGGGCAGTTCGTCGGCGCTCGTGTTCATATTCGGCCTCATCATGGTCTTCCTGATTCTCGCCGCGCAGTACGAAAAGTGGAGCCTGCCGTTCGGCGTGCTGATGGCGGTGCCGTTCGCGATCTTCGGCGCGCTGCTCGCGATCCTCTTGCGCGGCCTGAACAACGATGTGTACTTCCAGATCGGTTTGACGATGCTCGTCGCACTCGCCGCGAAGAACGCGATTCTCATCTTCGAGTTCGCCGTGCTGAATCGCGAGGCGGGCGCGTCGGTCTACGACGCCGCGATGACCGCCGCCGAAGAGCGCCTGCGCCCGATCGTGATGACTTCGCTCGCGTTCATTCTCGGCTGCGTGCCGCTCGCGATCGCGACGGGCGCATCGGCGAACAGCCGGCACTCGATCGGCACGGGCGTGATCGGCGGGATGCTCGGCGCGACGGTCATCGCCGTGTTCTTCATCCCGATGTTCTTCTGGGGACTCGAAACGATGTCCTCCCGCTCGAAGAAGAAGAAGAAAGGCGCCGAAGCGAGCGCGCCGGATGCCAAGCAGACGCACGGCGGAAGCGGCCAGAACGCGTCGCCGTCCGCTCCGGACAAGGGAGACTGACATGCGGCGCGCCAGCCTCGTTCACTCGTTTTCGGGCATCGCCGCGGCGCTGTCGCTGTCCGGCTGCCTGCTCGGCCCGAACTACTCGCGTCAGCCGGTCGAAACCCCGGCGACGTACCGCTTCGCCGCGCCCGAAGTCGCCGACGCCGCGAACTCGGAATGGTGGCGTCAGTTTCAGGATCCGGTTCTCGACGAGCTGATCTCGACGGCGCTCGCGAACAACAAGGACGTCAAGATCGCGGCGGCGCGCGTCGATCAGTTCATGGGCCAGTTCGTCACGACGCGTTCCTTGCTGTTCCCGCAGATATCGGCGGGCGCGACGGCCTCGCGGCAGCGCGCGTCGGCGGCGGGACCGCAACCGCTCAACGGCTTCGGGCCGGTCTACAACGACTTCCAGGCGTCGATCGCCGCGTCGTGGGAACTCGATCTCTTCGGCCGCACCCGGCGTCTGACCGAAGCCGCGCGTGCGAATCTGCTGTCGAGCGAAGAAGGACGGCGCGCGACGATCCTGTCGCTGGTGGCATCGGTGGCGTCGTCGTATCTGAATTTGCGCAGTCTCGACAAGCAGCTCGAAATCGCGAAGGCGACGACGCAAAGCCGCGCCGAATCGGTGCATGTGTTCACGCTGCGCTTCGAAGGCGGCGAAGTCTCGCAGATGGAACTCGCGCAAAGCCAGTCCGAATACGAAGCCTCGCTCGCGACGATTCCGCAGCTCGAAACGCAGATCGCGCAGCAGGAAGACGCGCTGTCTATCCTGCTCGGCGCGAATCCCGGGCCGATCGTGCGCGGCCGAACGCTCGGCGAGATGGCGACGCCCGTCATCCCCGCCGGCCTGCCTTCGGACTTGCTGGAGCGCCGGCCCGATCTGCTGCAGGCGGAACAGGATTTGATCGCGGCGAACGCGCTGATCGGCGCGGCGCGCGCGCTCTATTTCCCGCAGATTTCGCTGACGGGCCTGCTCGGCACCGCGAGCGGCCAGTTCTCGTCGCTGTTCACGGGGCCGTCGCGCATCTGGTCGTTCGCGGGACAGGTCACGCAGCCGATCTTCACGGCGGGCAACATCTCGGGTCAGGTGCAGTCCGCCGAAGCGCAGCAGCAGGCGGCGCTGCTCACGTATCAGAAGGCGATCCAGGTCGCGTTCCAGGAAGTCGACGACGCGCTCATCGCCTCGCAGAAACTGCACGAACAGCTCGAAGTGCAGGGCCGCCAGGTCACGGCGCTCGCGACCTACTCGCGCCTTGCGCGGGCGCGCTACGAAGGCGGTTATACGAGTTACATCGAAGTGCTCGACGCCGAGCGCAGCCTCTTCAACGCGCAGTTGTCGGCGACGCAGACGCAGGCCGCCGCGCTCGTGTCGTTCGTCACGCTCTACAAGGTGATGGGCGGCGGCTGGGTCGTCGCAGCCGACAAGATGACGACGCAACAGCAGTCGGCCACGCCTTCCGCCGATTCGCCCAAACCGGGCCAGCCCGCTTCGCAGACGGTGCAATGAACACGGTCACATCGGAGGATCGCGACGCGCGGCCGCTGATCGCGTGTCACGAATGCGATCTGATGCAGCGCGAGTGCGACGTGCCGCCCGGCGGCACGCTGCGCTGCTGCCGCTGCCGCGCCGTGCTGTACCGGCGCCGCGGGCGCGGCTTCGATCGCGCGCTCGCGTACGCGCTCGCCGCCTGCGTGCTGTGGCTGATCTCGAACGCGTTTCCGATCGTCGGTCTCGCGGTGAACGGCGATCTCGTCGAGACGACGCTCTTCGGCGCCGTGCGCGTGCTCTATCGCGACGGCATGTGGCCGCTCGCCGCCCTCATCTTCTTCACGACGATCCTGATGCCCGCCGTGCAGGCGCTCGGCATGGTGTGGCTGCTGCTGCCGCTTTATCTGGAGCGCCGGCCGTGGCGCGCCGACACCGTGTATCGCCTGCTGCGCGTCGCGCGCAACTGGGGCATGACCGAAGTGCTGATGCTCGGCTTGCTCGTCGCGGTCGTGAAGCTCGCGCATATCGCATCGGTGGTGACGGGGCCGGCGCTGTGGTCGCTCGCCGCGCTGATGCTGCTGCTCGTCGCGGCGTCATCGTCGTTCGATGAACGCGCCATGTGGCAGCGCGTCGAAGGCGCGCCGCCCGGCATGCCCGCCGACACGCCGCTCAAAGGGCGCACGGCGGCGGAAAGCGGCATCTGCGTATGTCACGATTGCGGCCTTTCCACGCGCGGCATGCAGCACCGCGGCCATCTGTGCTGTCCGCGCTGCGGCGCGCATTTGCATCTGCGCAAGCCCGCGAGCCTTTCGCGAACCTGGGCGTATCTGATTTCGGCGGCGATCCTGTATATCCCGGCGAACATCCTGCCGGTGATGAACACGAGCTCGCTCTTCGGCGCGCAGAAAGACACGATCATGAGCGGCGTCGCGTATCTGTGGACGTCCGGCTCGCCGCCGCTCGCGGTGCTCGTGTTCATCGCGAGCATCGCCGTGCCGATGCTGAAGATTCTCGCCATCGGCTATCTCGCCACGAGCGCGAATCTGCGCATGACGCAGCAGAGCGCGTTTCGCGCGCGCGTCTACCGTATCGTCGAATTCGTGGGACGCTGGTCGATGCTCGATATCTACGTGATCGCCGTGCTCGTCGCGCTCGTGCAGTTCAGCGCGATGGCGACGATCGAGGCCGGGCCGGCGGCGATCGCGTTCGGCGCGGTCGTCGTGCTGACGATGTTCGCGGCGATGTCGTTCGATCCGCGCCTGATCTGGGATTTCTCGCCGACTCGGGAAGGTACGCGATGAACACGCCCGATGCCGAAGTCGTGCCGAAGAGGCGCTGGCGCATTCCGTGGGTCTGGATCGTGCCGCTGGTCGCCGTGGCGATCGGCATCTGGCTCGCGGCGCAGGCCGTGCTGGAGAAAGGGCCGACCGTCACCATCAGCTTCAAGACCGGCGAAGGCCTCGAAGCCGGCAAGACGAAGATCAAGTTCAAGAACGTCGACATCGGCCTCGTCAAGACGGTCGCGCTGTCGAAGGATTACACGCGCGTGATCGCGACGGCCGAGCTGACGCGCGACGCGACCAACATGCTCGTCGACGACACGCGCTTCTGGGTCGTGCGGCCGCGCGTGGCGGGCGGCTCGGTGTCGGGCATCAGTACGCTGCTGTCGGGCGCGTATATCGGCATGGACATCGGCCGCTCGAAGCAGGACCGGCGCGATTACACTGGCCTCGAAACGCCGCCGATCTTCGCGAGCGACGTGCCGGGGCGGCAGTTCATCCTGAAGGCGACCGATCTCGGCTCGGTCGATGTCGGCACGCCGATTTATTTTCGCCGTCTGCAGGTGGGCCAGGTGACGGCGTTCGAACTCGACAAGGACGGCAGCGGCGTCACGCTGCACGTATTCGTCAACGCGCCCTACGACCGTTACGTGAACGCCGATTCGCGCTTCTGGCAGGCGGGCGGCATCGACGTGACGCTCGGCACCGACGGGCTCAAGGTCAACACGCAGTCGCTCGTGTCGATCCTCATCGGCGGACTCGCGTTCGAGACGCCCGCCGTGTCGCTCAGTTGGGCGGAAGCGCCGCGCGACACCGTGTTCACGCTGCATCCGACACGCGCCGATGCGCTGCGCGTGCGCGAAAGCATCGTCGATAAATATGTCTTCGCGTTCGATGGTTCCGTGCGCGGCCTCGCGGTCGGCGCGCCGGTCGAATTCCGCGGCATTCAGATCGGCGAGGTGTCGGCGATTTATACGCGCTTCGATCCGGTGACGAAGCGCATCAGCATACCGGTCGAGGTGAATCTGTATCCGGAGCGTTTCACGTCGCGCTTCGCCAACGTGCCGAAGGGCGGCCGCCTCACGAACGACCGCAAGGAACTCGCGGACCTGCTCGTCGCGCGCGGCATGCGCGGGCAGTTGCGCACCGGGAGCCTGCTGACGGGCCAGTTATATGTGTCGATCGACTTCTTCCCGGCTGCGAAGAAAGCGAGCATCGACTGGAGCCGCACGCCGCCCGAAATGCCGACGACGCCTAGCGGCCTCGACTCGTTGCAGGATTCGGTCAACCGCATCATGACGCGCATCGACAAGCTGCCGATCGAGGAGCTGACCGCGAGCGCGCGGCAGACGCTCGACAGCACTACGCGGCTGATGCAGGGCCTCAACACGGAAGTCGTGCCGCAGGCCGCGACGACGCTCGCCGCGGCGCGCGCCGCGCTCGATGCCGCGCATTCCACGCTGATGCCGGATTCCGGGCTGCAGCAGGACACGGCCGAAGCGATCCGCGAACTGACGCGCACGGCGGTCTCGTTCCGCAGTCTCGCGGATTATCTGCAGCAGCATCCGGAAGCGTTGCTGCGCGGCAAGCCGGAGGACAAGAAGTGATGCGGCCCGTACTCGTCTCTCTCGTTCTTTCGATGGCGATGCTCGCCGGATGCGCCTCGCCGAGCGCGAGCTTTTATCGCTTGAGCGCCGATCCGTCGCTGACCGCGGCGACCGCGCGCGCCGCATCGAGGCCGGTGATCGTCGGACCGGTGACGGTGCCCGATCTCGTCGACCGGCCGCAGATCGTCACGCGCAGCACCGACAACGAAGTCACGTTGAACGAATACGCGCGCTGGGGCGAGCCGCTCAAGAGCAGCATCGCGGATGCCATCGCGGGCGATCTCGCGCTGCTGCTCGCATCGGATCAGGTCGCGCCTGCATCGCGCGCGATCGCGGATGCGAACGCGTGGCGCGTGCGCGTCGATATCCAGCAGTTCGAATCCGTTCCCGGCGATGCCGTCGCGATCGACGCGCACTGGTCCGTGCGCCGCTTCGGCGACGACAACGCGCTGACCGGCCGTTCGCTCGTGCGCGAGCCGGTCAACGGAAGCGGCTGGGATGCGCTCGTGGCCGCGCACAGCCGCGCGCTCGCGAGCGTGAGCAGGGATATCGCGGGGGCGATCGGGGGTAGTGGGCTCAAGTAGAAGCGCCCCTCACAGCACCAGCTTCGCCGCCTCATCGAACGCCGCGCCCGCGGGCGGCACATCGCGCCGCGCGATCCGCACGATCTCCACCGCGCGCGTCTGCGGCGGCTGCGTCGGCAAGTGCGCAAGCTCAATCGCGATGTCGGCGTGCGGCTCGTCGCAGCGCGTTTCCATCAGCAGGTTCATCTGATTCAGACACAGCTCGCGATGCGTGACGGAAATCAGCGCCGCCGGCTCGGCGAGCAATTCGACGATGGTCTGAAGCTGCATCTCGATGGAATCGGCGAGCGAGCCGAGTGCCGAGAGCGCGGCTTCGTTCTCCTCGAAATCGCGCTGCAGCCGCGTGGCGTCGCCGGCCAGATCCGTCGATGCAATCAGGCCGCTCATGCCCGCGCCGCGCCGGCCGAGCATCTGCATGCGCGCGGTCAGCAACGCGCGATGTTCCTGCAGCGCGTCGCGCCGCGCGTCGTTTTGCGCGACGCGCGACATCGCTTCCAGCACGAACTGCTCGACGATCCGCTGCACGAGATCCTGTCTGAGCGCTTCGTCCGTTCCGTTGCAAAAGCGCAAGCGCTTGTCGTCGAAGCTGACCGCCGTGCGCGCGACGTCCGAACGCAACGCGCCGCCCTCCACCGCCGCGACGAGCACCTTCCGCTCGACGAGCGTCGCGCCCAGCACCGCGAACCCATGATCGGCGGCAATGTTGCCGTCGAACCAGCCGCGCACATCGTGCGATTCGCCGATCACGCGCGCGACGTCGTCCGGCGTCGCGAACTTCGCGCGCAGATACGGATCGTCCGCCCATGCCGCCGGTGTCGCGTCGCGCGGCGCGGGCAGCGCCGCGACGAGTTCCCGCGCGTGATCCAGCGTCTTGCCGACGACCGGCGCGAGCCGCGACTCATAACGGCTCGCGAGGCGCACCTGAGGCGCGACCGCGACGATGCGGCCGAGCGCCTCCTTGACATCCTCGCGCGAGCTCGCGTTATCGCGCCGGAACAGCCAGTTGAACATGCTTATCCCATGATATGCACGCCGCCGTCCACGTACAGCGTCTCGCCGGACATGCGCCGGGCGAAAGGCGTCGCGAGGAACGCGCAGGTAAAGCCGACGTCCATGATGTCGACCAGCTCGCCGAGCGGTGCACGCTGTGCGGCTTCGGTCAGGAGCAGGTCGAAGTCCTTGAGTCCCGATGCCGCGCGTGTCTTGAGCGGCCCCGGCGAAATAGCATGCACGCGAATGCCCTGCGGACCGAGCTCGTAGGCGAGATAGCGCGCGCACGCTTCGAGCGCGGCCTTCACCGGGCCCATTACGTTGTAGTTCGCGACGACCTTGTTCGCGCCGTGATAGCTCATCGTGAACATCGCGCCGCCGTCTTTCATCAGCGGCGCCGCGAGCCGCGCCATGCGGACGAACGAATGGCAGGAAATGTCCATCGCCTTCGCGAAGCCTTCGGCGGAACAGTTCAGCAGGCCGCCCTGCAGATCGTCCTTCGGCGCCCACGCGATCGAGTGCACGAGAATATCGAGCTTGCCCCACTCGCTCGCGATACGCTCGAACACCGCTTCCAGTTCCTCCTGGCTCGACGCGTTCAGCGGCATGAAGATCGGCGCTTCGAGGGCTTGCGCGTGCGGCTCGACGTAAGGCCGCGCTTTCTCGTCGGCATACGTGATGGCGAGATCGGCGCCCAGTTCGCGGAACGCTTTCGCGCAACCATAGGCGATCGAATGCTCGTTGGCGATGCCGGTGACGAGCGCCTTCGCGCCCTTCAGCACGGGCTGCGGGACATTCAATGTCATGCGGATGCTCCTTCGCGTTTGTCATCGATCAGCGCGAGCGTGTGGCGCGCGATCATGAGTTCTTCGTTGGTCGGAATCACCCATGCGCTCACCTTGCTCGACGCCGTGCTGATGCGCGGGCCGCCGCTCGCATTGGCTTCTGTATCGAGTTCGATGCCCCACCACGCCGCTTCTTCGCACACGCGTTGTCGTATCTCCTTCGAATGCTCGCCGATGCCCGCCGTGAACACGATCGCGTCGAGCCCGTGCAGCGCCGCGCTCATCGAGCCGAGCTCGCGGCCGATGCGATGCACGTAAAGATCGATCGCGAAGCGCGCGCGTTCGTCGCTGCTCGCGAGCAGCGCGCGCATGTCGCCCGACACGCCCGACACGCCGAGCAATCCCGACTGGCGATACAGCATGTCTTCGATCTCGCGCGCGTTCATGCCGAGCTCGTCGAGCATGTAAAGAACCACGCCCGGATCGAGATTGCCGCAGCGCGTGCCCATCATGAGACCGTCGACGGCGGTGAAGCCCATCGTGCTGGCGACGCTCTTGCCCGCGTGCATCGCGCACAGGCTCGCGCCGTTGCCCAGATGCGCGACGACCGTGCGCCCGCGCGCGGCATCGGGTGCAACATCCGGCAGGGCACTCGCGATGTATTCGTACGAGAGACCATGAAAGCCGTAGCGCCGCACGCCGTTCTTCGTGATCGATTCGGGCAGCGCGAACGCCTGCGCGAGCGGCGCCTGCGTCGAATGAAAGGCCGTGTCGAAGCACGCGACCTGCGGCAGGCCCGGATTGCGCTCGGCGACGATGCGTATCGGCCTCAAGTTATGCGGCTGATGCAGCGGCGCGAGCGGTGTGAGCTTGTCGAGTTCGTCGAGCACTTCGGGGCTCGTCAGTACGGGCTTCGTGAAACGCGCGCCGCCGTGCACCACGCGATGCCCCACGCCGACCAGACGATGCCCCGCGCCATGCCCGCGCAGATACGCGCCCAGATGCGCGATCGCTTCGGCATGTTGCAGCTTCGCGCCCTCGCCCCATGAATGCTCCGCGGACTTCTCGCCTCGCCTGTCGTAAGCGACGAAATGCGGCGCACTGAACAGCGCTTCAACCTGTCCGTGCGTGACGAGTTCGAGCGCGTCGCCTTCGACATCGAACGCGCTGAACTTGATGCTCGACGAGCCCGCATTGAGAACCAGAATCACATCGGCCATGAAATCACCCCACTACTTGCGCTTCTTCGCGGCGCTTCGACGCCACGAGCGATGCGATCGCGCACGATGCGAGCCGCGATTGCAGCGAATCGGCGCGGCTCGTCAGAATGATCGGCACGCGCGCGCCGAGCACGATGCCGGCCGCATCCGCATTCGCGAGAAAAGACAGACTCTTCGCGAGCATGTTGCCCGCTTCGAGGTCCGGCACGATCAGCACGTTCGCGCGCCCCGCGACGGGCGAATCGATCTTCTTCGTATGCGCCGCTTCGAGGTCGATGGCATTGTCGAGCGCGAGCGGCCCGTCGACGAGCGCGCCCGTGATCTGATGACGATCGACCATCTTGCAGAGCGCGGCGGCCTCCAGCGTCGACGGCACCTTCGGGTTCACCGTTTCCATCGCCGAGAGAATCGCGACGCGCACTTCCGCGAAACGCAGCGCGTGGCCGAGATCGATCGCGTTTTGCAGGATGTCGACTTTATCGGCGAGCGTCGGCGCGATGTTGATGGCCGCGTCGCTGATGATGAGCACGTCGTCGTGCCCCGGCACATCCATGATGAAGCAATGCGACACGCGCCGCGACGTGCGCAGTCCGCCTTCGCGCTTCACGACCGCGGCCATGACTTCGTCGGTGTGCAGGCTGCCTTTCATGAGCGCTTCGGCCTTCGCCTCGCGCACGAGTTCCACCGCCTTTTCGGCAGCGGCGTGGCTGTGCGGCGCATCGACGATCGGAAAGCCCGCGATGTTGAGGCCGCATTCTTCCGCCACCTCGCGAATGCGATCGCGTGGCCCGACGAGCTGCGGCGCGATCAGACCCATCTCGTGCGCCTTCACCGCGCTTTCGAGCGATGTCCGGTCGCAGGGATGCACGACCGCCACCGCGAGCGGCGGCAACGCCTGGCAAACCTCGATGAGCCGTACATATTTTTCGCGCGGCTGATTCATTTCACCCTCCGTAGTTACGTGTGATGCAACGCCCGAACATCAGTGCGCGGGCGCGGAACGTCTTGGCGCGCGCGCAGCCTTGACCGGCAGCGCCGCGCGGATGCGCGCGAGCATGTCGTGCTGCGCGGCCGTCGGCTCGAAGCCCTGCATGCGGCTGTCGTCGTGCAGCTTGTCGAAGAGCGTGAGGAGCTTCTTGCGGTCGTCGCTGTCGTCGAGCAGACCGGGCAACGACGCGAGCGCCTGCTCGGGCTCGTAGCGCACGATGATTTCCTGTTCGCCGCGAACGCGCCGCCATTCGTCGCGCGGCATCTGCGGCAAATACTCCGCATAGTCGGCCGCGAGTTCCTGACGCAGCACCATGCGCGTGAGCGGCAACGGCTCGTCGTGACGCATGAGCAGGCACGCGACGCGCGCGACGGCTTCCGCGTATCCGCCGTGCGCAACCGACGCGAGCGCTTCCTGAACGAACGGCAGATCGCGCGGATCGGTCCGATTTTCTTGCGTCTCGCGTTCCTGCACGCGCTGTGCCGGCAGCAGGTTGCCGTACACGGAGAAGAACATCGCTTCGGTCGTGGCGTCGCGCATCGCACGATAGAAGTCGAGGCTCGCGCTGATCATGTCGGAGCCGCAATGCTCCGCACGGCGCAACACGTCGCGTTCGGTGTCGGGCTTGCGCGTGGCCTTCACCGCTTCCGCCGCCGGGCCGAGCCATGCAAGCCACGGATTCAGATCGGAGAACATCCAGCGCTGCGCGCGCAACGGATGGAACGCGCGCAGCATCGTCGCGGTCGCGTCGTTGGCCATTGCCTGAACGAAGGGTTGCGCGAACAGTTCGTACGCACGCTGATTGAAATCCGATACCTGTTTCACCGCTTCGAACGGCAGTTCGTCGATACGCTCGAAACGGTTGAAGCGCGCGGTCACGTCTTCGAGACGTCGCTCGTGAAAGCTCACGTCGTATTCGGTCTTGCCGTTCGCGTTCTTGCGTTCGGCGATCTCCATGCCGTACAGCCCCGGCGGAAACGATTCGATCGCTTCCAGCACCGATGCGATCTGCGTGTATTCCTTCTTCGCGACCTTGCCGCTCACGAAGATGCCGAGATGCCCGATGCTCTTGTGCATCAGTCCGACGATCACTTGCCCGCGTGCCTTGATCTCGTCGGTGCTGCCGTAGATATCCGCGACCCAGTTGAAGGCCTGTTGCGGCGGCGTGATGTTGTCGCCCATCGAAGCGAAGAGAATGATCGGCGATTTGATCGCGCGCAGATCGAACGATGCGCCCGACGCGCCGCGCACTTCGCCCGACCACAGCTTGTTGCCGACGAAAAGATTGCGCGTGATCCATTCGATCTCTTCGCGGTTCATCAGGTAATAGCCGCCCCACCAGCGCTCGAAGTCCAGAAAGCGCGGCGGTTCGGTGTCGATCTTGTCGAACAGCGTGTAGTACTTGTCCCAGAAACTATTCGCCGGATTCAGGTTCTCGAAGTTCTCGACGAGGTACGCGCCGTCGAACTTGCCGTTGCCGAGATCGGCCGTCAGCGAAGCGAGCCACGTCCCGCCGAGCATGCCGCCCGAGTAGCGCATCGGGTTGTCGCCCTCGCCTTCGCTCCACGCGCCGCTCCAGTAGGACATCGGCGCGCCGTTGATGACGAGCGGACCGGTATCGTCGGGCTGCGAGCTCGCGAGCATCATCGCGGCCCAGCCGCCCTGGCAATTGCCGACGATAGCGGGCTTCGGGCTGTCCGGATGCATCTCGCGCACATGCTTCACGAACTGCTGCTCGGCCGCGCATACGTCGAGCAGCGTCTGGCCGGGCTGCGGGTCGCGAAAGAACGTGACGAAGTACACCGGATGACCCGCGCGCAACGCGACGCCGACTTGCGAATCGTCCTTGAATCCGCCGATGCCCGGACCATGCCCCGCACGCGGATCGATGATGAGATACGGCCGCTTCAGCGGATCGATGACTACGCCTTCGGGCGGCACGATACGCAACAGCGCATAGTTCACCGGCCGCGCGAACGTGCGTCCGTCGAGCAGCATTTCATGCGCGAAATGCAGCACCGGTTCGAGACCGCGCTTCGCCTGCTCTATGAAGTTGTTGCCGCGCTGACGCAGGGTGTCCCAGAAGAGCACCGTGCGCTGCATGACATCGACCGCATAGTCGAAGCCGTTGAAACGATCAGCCTCGCCGTTGCCGAGGACACGCACGCCTGCTTCGCGCGCGCGCTCGCTGAATTGATGCTGCGCAAGCTCCGCGCGCTTCTGATAAACGCGTGTGACCTTTTCCGCGATTTTCTGGCTGCGCGCCAGTTGATCTGCATACGTCATGACGTGATCTCCGCGAGGGAACGTGCAAGGGACAACGCAGGAAGCAGATGCATCGGCGGCCATGATGAACGCATGGTCCGATGACTTGGATACCATCATCAAAATATATGCGCAATGTGCGACAAGCAGGTGGCAAAAATTCGCGACTCAACGACGCGCGACTTCATCGCCATTGCGCGAAACAATCTCCTGATACTTCGCGACGACATGTTCGAGGTTATAGAACATGCGCGCTTCGCCGAGCCGCGCGCCGAGCGGCGAGCGCCGCACCGCCGCGAGCACGCCCGGATTCAGGCCCGCGAGCCAGAGCGTGGTGCCGTTCGCGGCGAGGCGCGCTTCGGCTTCGATCATCATCTTGAGCGCGGTGTATTCGACATCGAAGACGCGGCTCAGATCCAGCACGACGATCTTCGCGTCGGAATCGCGCACGAGCGGGCGGATCTTTTCGGCGACACGTTGCGCATTCGCGAAGAATATCCGCCCTTCGGGACGCAGCAGCAATAAGCCGGGAAACGCTTCGTCGTCCGGATGCCGCGACGAAGCGCGCCGGAACACGTTGGTTCCCGGTATCCGCTTCAATGCGTACACAGGCGGATTGGACACCTGATGCGCGAGCGCGAAGAGCGACACGACGATCGCCACCACGATGCCTTCCAGCGTTCCGAACAACACGACGCCCGCGCATGCCGTGAGCGCCCACACGAATTCGGTGCGGCGAATCTTCAGGATCGCGCGGAATTCGGCGGGGCTGAAAAGCCCGATCGAATAGAACACGACGACGGCCGCGAGCGTCGCGTGCGGCATCAGCGCCATGAGCGGCGCGAACAGCAGCATGACGGCGAGCGCGAGCGCCGCGGTCACGAGTCCCGCGAGTTGCGTGCGCGCGCCCGCCTGCCGGTTGACGGCCGTCTGGCTCGTTCCGCCGCCTGAGACCATCGCGCCGAAAAGCGCGCCGGCCGCGTTCGCGAGGCCGGTCGCGAGCAGTTCGCGGTTCGCATCGGGCGCGGGTTCGTCGTTGCGTGCGAACGCCCGCGCCGCCGCGATGCTTTCGGTGAAGCTCATCAACGCGATGCCGAGCGCGTCCGGCCACAGCTTCAATGCAAGCGACAGATCCGGCCGTGTCCACGACGGCAATCCCGCCGGCACCGCGCCGACCGTTTCGACGCCGTGCGCGCGCAGACCGAACGCGGCCACCGCGACGATCGCCGCCGCGACGACGAACAACGGCGCCGGCGCGCGCGGTGCGAAGCGTTCGAGCGCGATGAGCGCGGCGAGCGTCGCCAACGCGAGCGCGAGCGTGCTCGCCGACAGATGCGGCAAGCCCGCGACGAACGCGCCGACGTTGTGAAAGAACGATCCCTTCGGATAGTGAATGCCGAAGAGCTTCGGCAACTGATCCACGACGATGACGATCGCCACCCCCGCCTTGAAACCGACGAGCACCGGCTCGGAAATGAAGTTCGCGACGAACCCGAGACGCAGGCACGCCCCCGCGACGAGCATGATGCCGACGAGCATCGTCAGCGTCGCGTTGGCGACGGCGAGCGCGTGCGGATCGCCATTCGCGACGGTCGCGCCGAGCGCGTTCGCCGCGAGAATCGCGAGCGTGGTCGTCGTGCTGACGGACAGCGCGCGCGACGTGCCGACGAACGCGTAGACGATCATCGGCACGCAGGCCGTGTAGAGGCCGACCTGAACCGGCAGGCCCGCGATGGTCGCGTACGCGAGCGCCTTCGGTATGACGACCGCCCCCGCCGTCAGGCCCGCGACGATATCGGCGCGCGCCCACGGCTTCTCGTAACGAAACAGCCATTCGGGCGCGATGGACGCGCGATGCGGCATGACGATCCCGCGTTCCGAAGTCGCGCTAAAAACGCTCGGGCACGTAGCGCAGCGGCCGATCGCTTTCGCGATAACCCTCCGCCTTCTGGCGCTTCGGCAACTTCACCTTTTCGCGCGGCACGGCCTTGTACGGGATATTCGCGAGCAGATGGCTGATGAGATTCAGGCGCGCGCGGCGCTTGTCGTCGGAACGCACGACGTACCACGGCGCCTGTTCCGTGTCGGTGGCCTCGAACATGTCGTCGCGAGCGCGCGAGTAGTCGTACCAGCGGCTGTAGGAACGCAGGTCCATCGGCGAGAGCTTCCAGATCTTGCGCTCGTCGTGGATGCGTTCCTCGAGACGCCGCGTCTGCTCTTCCTGACCGACCTCGAGCCAGTACTTGAGCAGAATCACGCCCGAATCGATGATCGCGCGCTCCACGAGCGACACGCCTTTCAGAAAGGTTTTCGCCTGGTCCTCGGTACAGAAGCCCATCACGCGTTCGACGCCCGCGCGGTTGTACCAGCTTCGGTCGAAAAGCGTGATCTCGCCCGCGGCGGGCAGATGCGGCAGATAGCGCTGCACGTACATCTGCGTCTTCTCGCGCTCGGTGGGCGCGGGCAGCGCAACCACGCGGAAGATGCGCGGGCTCACCCGCTCGGTGATCGCCTTGATCGTGCCGCCCTTGCCCGCGCCGTCGCGTCCCTCGAACACGACGCAGACTTTCGCGCCCGTGTAGACGGCCCATTCCTGCAGCTTCACGAGTTCCACATGCAGGCGCGCAAGCTCTTTTTCGTACTGTTTCCTGTTCAGGCGCTCATGCACGCCCGCGCCTTCACGCACGCCTCTCGATTCGCCGACAGCCCTCTCTTCGTTCATTGCTGTCTCCCGATATTTTTGGATGCCATCCGCGCGGACGAACCGAGTCCGCCGTCGCGACGATGCGCGCGGCACATGGTCGCGGACCCGTCATGACGCCGTCAGGTTTCGTTGCGCTCGGGCACGACCTGCACCACGAGCGTGCGGTTCTTCCAGAACATGTTGTGGATGCGCGGCTGAAAGGTGCGCAGCACGTGCGGCTCGATCGAATCGAAGGTGACGACCGCGGCCGGATGCTCGCCGGTGCCCGTCACGCGCTGAATCGAATCGTAGGGTGGAAAGCCGTAGCGGCAGAGAAATTCCCTGATTTCGTCGTCGGTCGTGGACTCTTCCACGTTGCCTATCCAGAGATCGCCCATTGCAAGATTCTCCGTTGAGTTGTGCGACGTTTCTTCGACTAATACACCAACGGACGGCTCAGGTCGACCCATCTCGCTTGGCCGATTTGCGCTGCGCGAGCGGATTCAGCGCGACGACGAAAGTCACGATCCCGATGCCGAGCGCCCACATGCCGTAACGGAATTCGAGTTTCATGTCGTACAGAAGGCCGTGGATCGTGAAATACAGCCCGGCGAGCCAGATGAACACGCCAATCGAGGCAACCACCATGCGCGGCTCGTTCAGTCTCATCGATGTCTCCCGGAAGCGGTGCGCGAGATAGCTTCAGTTTAGGAAAACTTCCGTCGTCCTGTGAACACACTCGTGTGCAATGACCTTGGCGCGCCGCGATCGTTAGGCTACATTTCCCGCGTATGGCGGAGCAGCAAATGCAACGCATGACCAACTAAACCAATTAACGTTCTGACGCGCCCCGCAGATGCAAAAGCCAACCCCTTTCCCGACCAGGTTGCGAAATTTCGTGATGCTCTTCGTCCTCGCTGCCGCGCCCTGCGCCGCGCTGGCGCAGGGCGCGCCGGACCGCGCGGTCGTCGGCGCAAACGTCAAGCAGTATGCGAATTCCGTGCTCGCGATCATGTCGTACACCGCGGTGCCGGATGTCACGACAAGTTCACTGTCGATCAATAGCGGCACGACCGGCAATCCGGGCTTCGGTCAGACGCAACTCGGCGGCGGCTTTACCCTCAGCAATTCGTTTCCGCTCTACCTCGA
This sequence comes from Caballeronia sp. ATUFL_F1_KS39, assembly GCF_023630985.1. Classification (NCBI taxonomy): domain Bacteria; kingdom Pseudomonadati; phylum Pseudomonadota; class Betaproteobacteria; order Burkholderiales; family Burkholderiaceae; genus Caballeronia; species Caballeronia sp. ATUFL_F1_KS39. The sequence goes on from NZ_JALQDZ010000041.1 coordinate 299,898, forward strand.
AGGCACGCTCGCGTACAGCCGCTACGATCCGACCTTCATCGCGACCGACGGCGACCAGCAGCGCGCGGTGCCTGCGAAATGGAACACGTTCAGCACGACGGTTGGCGTCGGCTGGGACTTCCCGATCACGAGCGAGCTGAAATTTCGCCCGATCATCAACGGCATGATCGGCCGCGTCGCGAGCGATGCGCGCATCGCGCAGACGGTGTTCAATCACGTCGCCAACACCAATCTGCAGTTCCTCGAGGACGGCGCGCTCAATGCATACGGCGTCGGCGGCTCGCTGATGCTCGATCTCGAGCATTATCGCGAGCACTACGAGGTCGATGTCGAACTGCGCGCAACCGATATTTATCTACGCAGCTTCGGCAGTTCCTCGGAAGCGGTGCAAGGCTCCGCGACCGCGCAGCAGTTCAGCCTGTGGGCGCGCTGGCGTGCGCCCACAGGCTTCGCCGCGCTCGACAGGCCGGTGCGCTACGTGCTCGAAACCGCGTACTCGCATTACTTCGGCGACAGCGCGGGCGTGCTCGGCTTCAACGATCTGACATCGCTCGGCGTCGGGCTCGAACTGGACAGCAGCAAATATCCTGTCGTCATCACGCGCACGCGCGCGATGGTGCGCTACGTGTTCGGCCACAACGTGCACGGCGTGTCGTTCGGCCTCGCCGTCAGCTTCTAGCGCGCGCCGTTCAAAGCACGTTGCGCTGGCTCGGATCGTATTTCGGATCGGGCTGCTTCTGCGTCTGCCGGAGCACGCCCTGAGCGTCGAAATAGAAATGGAACAGCATGTGGTCGATGTTGTTCTCCAGGTATCGATACGTCCACACCTCGCGATCCATCCGCTTGAAATAGGCCGTCTCGAACGGGCGTCCGAACGCGATCATCACGTCGTTGCGCGTCCACTTGTTGACCTCGGCGCGGTAGAACTCGTTTTCCTGAAGCACTTGCCGAACACTGACCGTATTGCCCGACGCATCGAGATCGACGGCCGTGGTCGTCGATCCCATCGGCTGCGTGGGCCACATCAGACGCTTGCCGCCGTTCGGCAGGTCGTAGGTTTCCTTCGGCGGCCCGAGCCTGGCGACGATCGCCTGCTGATCCATGCCGGGCTGCACGCGCTGTTCCGGCTGCGCGCAACCGGCGAGCGCGAGCGCGACGGCGCACGCGCCGTGCGTCAGCGCGAATGCAAAGCGTTTTTTCATGGGTCTCTCCCGCGTCCGCCACGGTTCGTGGCGCCTTATTTTGTCATGGCGGGTTCCACGGATATGGCGAACGCTTCCGTATAAACGGCCTTCACCTGATCGCCCTTCTTGACGCGCTTCAGGCGCTCGGGATCCTGAACGTGCAGATCGACCGTCTCGCCGCGCGGCCCGCGCAGCGTCACGGTCTTCGCATGACGATCGACGGCGATCACATCGGCGATGATCGTCACTTCGCGCCCGACCTCGCCGCCCGGCTTCGCGCCCGGCGCCGCGCGCTCGGCCGAGTCGCTCTCGGAACGCGACGGCTGCGTCTTCTTGTCGAGCAGGCTCAGCGTCAACGACTCGCGGTACTGCGCGGTGACGACATCGCCGACTGCGAGCTGATCGAAGTTGCGCGCTTCGTTCGTGACTTCCAGTTCCATTACCTTGCCGGCGTTCGTTTTCAGCGTGACGGTGCGCGTCGCCGGATCGATGCCGACGATCGTCGCCGTCACCTTCGCGACGCCCTGCACCGTCGCGCCGTCCGGGTTTCGCACGACGCTGACGTCGGCCTGAGGATCGGCGGTGGGATCGGCTGCAAAGGCGCTTGCGGATAGCGCAAGGCATGACAAGACAACGAGGCTGACGCGTTTCATGTTCGCGCTCCTTTTGTTCTATCGATACCGCGATGACGTTACTGGATCGTGTAACCGCGTCCCTGCATGCACGCCGACCACGCGCGATAGTACGTCTGCATCGCGCCCTGGCTCTGCGCCTGCGCGTTGGATTCCTGCGCCCGCTTGTTCTGCCGTGCGCGCATGCCGCCGGCCATCGTGCCCGTCGCCGCGCCGATGGCCGCGCCCTTGCCCGCATCGCCCGCGATCGCACCGATCACCGCGCCGCCCGCCGCGCCGCGCGCCGCGCC